>NZ_JBLWFH010000003.1:0-486941 GCF_050306235.1 Glaciecola sp. 1036
AGAATTTAGCTCAAATATAAACTGACACTGGCACCCTAAAATTCGGGTAACTGTCAGATCAAGTCTGAGCTACTACATGTAATTAATTAAGCTATAAGATGCTAGTTGAAGCTCAAACCTTTATCGGCATCTACTATAACCCCTTCTTTCAAATAAAGTTTTAGCTTTGCAATAAACGCTTCCTCTATACCTTTCAAATTATTATTTTTTAAATTTTCAGAATACGCCCTATGGTATTTTACTAAATCGGTTACAACGGCTTTGTGATAGCTGGTAACATCAAAACTCTCAAAATTATAACGGGATTTAAATAGTTCACTTAACTTATCGCCGTCTAAAATTGAAATTGCCGAACCATGGGCTGCTCGGACTTGCTTCTTAGGCACAAATAGTGACGGTAATTCATGCACATCTGAAAGGAAATCAAATTCATTGCATCTGGCTTGCAAGATCGAGAAAAAGACGTCTTTTGTATACACTCTCCTTTGAAATACTGAGATTTTAGCTGAAATATTGCCCAATAACTCTAATACATTTAGCGCTGCACCTTCCGCAAAAACAATTTCTTTTGCTTGTTTATATATAGCAAGCTGCTCTATTAACGCTAAATTTTCAGGGTAAACTATTTTGAATCCTAAGCGTTTGAACATTTGCTCCAAATAGAGCTCTCCTGCATACGCACCTCTAAGTAAGTAATTAACTCTACTCACATAAATTTTTTCATCGCTTTTTGGTATATTGTTTAAATTTGCGCGTCGCTCACATGACAGAAGAAAGTCTTTATACTCTTTAGATATTGGCTGACGCGACCTAAAAAAACTTTGTTGCCTACTTACATAGAGTTGCTTTACCTTAAATGGATGCTTTTGTATTAACACATCCTTTTTCTTAATCCCCAAATAGTCGAGTGTCTCGTAGAAATGAGGAGGCAAAGTGTGCTTTCTTATTTTTAAAAATTGAATATATCGCTGTGGTTGAAAAATAACTTTGGCATTCGGGACTTGTTCTTTTAACTCATGAAACGAAGATAAGCGATGAATAGATTCGGCTAAATAGTGTCCGAAATTATTAAAGATCGGACCACCGTAAAAAAATACACCTTCTTTTGCATTCTGACATTCAGGAAAAGAATTAATAAATTCAATATCAGATACAATTTGGGGCGTTAAACTTTTAGAACGCGTATTTTCACACCTTAATTGATAGGCAAAATCAGGTATATTCTTTCCTTTTAATCCACCAACTACCCGTCCGGGATTTGAACCTTTCGCTTGGGGCACCAGCGTAATATTAAAAAGTTTAACCGCTCCGTCTATTGATGCAGGCCTTTTATCGAGCTTATTCCGTCTCTTGAAGTTTACCACCATAGCTCTACACCAGTCCCCAAAATAAATTACGGGCAATAGCATTTTCTGTAGTTCTGTTAGTTGAGAATACAAGGGGCTATAGCTAGAATTTTGCCGAATGATATTCACTATTCTAAAAAAAAGAAAAGGTTTCTCATTATAAATAGACTCTAATATTGATTTAACTTGGCCTTCTTTTAATCCTTGTTTTTTGTAGGTCTTAGAATATAGAGATTCCCCCATTTTGCTAATCAACTTCCATTCTGTTTCACTTAAAAGGCAGTCGTATTTGGTATAACCTCGTTGTATCTGGTCTGTATATGAGGCCAAATCTTCGTCCGATAAAAGTCTATAATCAGTAGAATGTTCACTTTTTCGCTGTAAAAATTGATCAAGTTCTTGCTGTATTGCCGTAATATCAAATCCATTTAAATAACGTTTTATTTCTAGGGATTCAAACGAATAAGAAATATTTATTTGTTGTTTCTCAAGCTTAATTTTGCCATTTAATTTCAATACTGATAAGACATCTTCTACTATATTGCCAGGCTCATTATAACTTTTGTATAAAAAAGTAAATAATTTAAAGTTCCCTTTCCTCTCTTTGAGTTGTAAAAATTTGTCCCATTGTGAAAAGTCTAAAATTTTCCTAACGTTAAGTTTTTCAGTATTGGAATGCCGCTTAACAGATTGATTATAAATAGAAAGCTGGAACTCTACAGGATTTCGTATAAATCCGATAATTTCCACTTCGGGAATAAATTCAATTATTGAATCCATGATTCTAAAAAAGGATTCAGAACTCAGAAACAGAGTATGAAATGCATCATTTGTTCGGAAGTTTTTAACTACTTTGTTTAATTTTCTAATGTCTAATTCTAATCTGCCATTTGAATCGTTTTTACAAATGGCTCTAGCATTTCCCGAACTAATTTTATTTTTATCAAATGGGTGTTTGGGATATAAAACACCATTTTTTTCCAATAAATTTCTATTCTCATTAAAGAAAAACTGAATAGCAGAACTACCTGTCTTAGGAGGCCCTACATGTATCACAATTCTTTTGTTCAATTCATCAACACTCAATATTATAAAAGGCATGTTAACTGAATTAACATGCCTTTTTTAGATTTAGCCTTGTTAAAAAACTATTTAAGAAGTTCTTTCACGTGCTGTTTAAATTCTTTACCAAGGTCAGGATGTCTTAACGCGTACTCCACGTTGGCTAGCATATAGCCCAATTTGGAACCGCAATCATGACTTTTACCTTTCATATAATAAGCATCAACTTGCTCATGTTCCATAAGAGTGTCAATTGCGTCGGTGAGCTGAATTTCTCCGCCAGCGCCAGGAGGCGTCTTTTTCAATAAATCCCAAATTTTTTCTGAAAGCACATAACGACCAACAACGGCTAAATCAGATGGAGCTTCTTCTAGCGCGGGCTTTTCAACCATTTTATAAATTTTTGCTGATTCGCCCGGTACAAGAGCCTTCCCTTCCAAATCTACAACACCAAATTTGGTTATATCTTCTTGAGGTACTTGTTCAACCATTACTTGACTAACACGAGTAGTGTTAAATCTAGCAACCATATCAGCTAAGTTATCCTTTTTTGGGTTAGATTTAAAACTGTCGATAATAACGTCAGGTAACACTACGGCAAATGGACTATCACCTACAAGCGGCAACGCACACAAGATGGCATGCCCTAGACCACTTGCCACCCCTTGTCTAACATGCATGATTGTCACATCTTTTGGACAAATTTGCTGGACTTCTTCTAATAATTGACGTTTTACCCGCTTCTCTAGAGTAGCTTCCAACTCAAACGACGTATCAAAATGGTTTTCTATACTATTTTTACTAGCATGAGTCACCAATATAATCTCTTTAAGCCCCGCTTCAACACACTCTTGAACAACATATTGAATTAAAGGCCTATCAACAACCGGAAGCATTTCCTTTGGAATAGCTTTAGTCGCAGGTAACATTCTCGTCCCCAAGCCCGCTACGGGTATAACGGCTTTTTTTACTTGACTCATTTTTTTTTCATCCTTCGTTTCTTTTTACTGATAATCCTCGACCTATTGCGTAGTATTGCAATCCATATTCCAACATTCGCTCAGGCTCATATAAATTTCGTCCATCAAAAATCACAGAGTCGTTCAAATTATCTTTTAAATATTCAAAATCTGGCGCTCGAAACGCTTGCCACTCGGTACATATAGCTAAGCAATCGGCTCCTTTCAGCGTTGCTTCTTTTGTCCCCATTAATGCAAGGTCATCCCTATTCCCATAGATTCGCTGTGTTTCTTCCATTGCTTCAGGATCATAAGCCTGTACCTTAGCGCCAGCAGCCCAGAGTTTTTCCATTAAGACGCGGCTAGAAGCTTCTCGCATATCGTCTGTATTAGGTTTAAAAGATAACCCCCAAAGAGCAACCGTTTTTCCTTGTAGACTCCCACAGTAGTGATTGCTCATGTACCCAAATAGCTTTTCTTTTTGACTATAGTTTACCGATTCAACAGACTCTAGAAGTTTTGCTTGATAACCAACTCCATTTGCACTACGAATGAGCGCTTGCACATCTTTAGGGAAACAAGATCCACCATAACCACATCCTGGATAGATAAATTGATACCCTATTCTCGGATCTGACCCTATTCCTCGACGCACATTTTCTACATCTGCACCAAATTGTTCGGCTAAATTCGCAATCTCATTCATAAAGCTAATTTTTGTGGCTAACATACAGTTTGCCGCATATTTTGTAAGTTCCGCACTTTTAACATCCATCACAATAATCTTGTCGTGATTTCGATTAAAAGGTGCGTAGAGTTCTCTAAGTTTCTTTTCCGAACTCTTACTTACGGTTCCTAAAATAATTCGATCAGGTCGCATACAATCATTAACCGCAGCTCCTTCTTTCAAAAACTCTGGATTTGAAACAACGTCGAATTCTACACTTTTCCCTAACTTACTTTGAACTTCTTCAACTTTCGCTTTTACTTTATCCGCAGTACCAACTGGGACTGTTGATTTATTGATAATAATTTTCTTACTTTGCATATGTTCAGCTATTGAGCTAGCAACAGCTAAAACATATTTTAAATCAGCTGAACCATCTTCATCTGGAGGCGTCCCTACAGCGATAAATATAAGTTCCCCATGCTGAATTGCCTCTTCTGCATTTGTCGTGTAAACAATGCGTCCTGCTTCAAAGTTGGAAGTAACTAAAGGCGTTAATCCGGGCTCATAAATAGGAATTTGACCTTTCTTAAGATTTTCTACTTTTTTCTCATCTACATCTACACAATAAACTTCGTGTCCTACTTCAGCCAAAACTGCAGCTTGCACAAGCCCTACATACCCTATTCCAAATACAGTTACTTTCATCAAATATCCTTACTAAAACCTGTGTTTATTCTATATCAGCAGTTGCAAATGCATGATAATAATAATTTAAATTTCAATTAATTTGTGGGGTGTTCAACTCTTCTGTTGATTTCAAAGAAAAGTTTTCACGTTTTAACGTCAAAAACCTATGATAACTTAAATCATGTTGAATATGGTCTTTCCACTGTTCTTGCAAAAATGCTAATTCATGCAAAAAACGAGCCCTCTTTTCCTTTGTTACATCCAATCCTCTTGACACTGACTCATGATGATAAAACTCAACATCAGCACAATACAGATTCCTAAATCCAAGTTGGTTCACTTTGAGGCAAAAATCAACGTCGTTGAATGCAATCGCCAAGTCTTTTTCATTAAATCCACCCGCTTCATTAAAAATCGACTTTTCAACTAATAAGCAGGCGGCTGTCACTGCTAAAAAGTTATGGGATGCAACTAGTCTTTTGAGATAGCCCGCATGATATCGGGGAAAATATTTGTGGGCATGCC
The DNA here is from genome assembly GCF_050306235.1 of Glaciecola sp. 1036. NCBI lineage: Bacteria > Pseudomonadati > Pseudomonadota > Gammaproteobacteria > Alteromonadales > Alteromonadaceae > Glaciecola > Glaciecola sp. 1036. Next base: position 5,250 of record NZ_JBLWFH010000003.1, read on the forward strand.
CTGCACCTCCGCCATAACCAAGAACAACCCCAGCATGTTGAACACGACCATCACCATATAATAATTTAGCACCAACACAACCGATATCAGATCTCAATGATTGCCCTAGCATCAAATCTAACCAATTCGACTGAATGATCTCTACATCATTATTAATAAAAGCAATTACGTCACCTCTAGCATGATTAACGGCAAAATTATTAATTGCTGAAAAATTAAAGGGATAAGGATACTGTAATAATGTGACACTTTCATTTTGTGCTAATCGTTCAAAGCTTTTTATACTCTGAGGATCATCAGAATTATTATCGACTAATAAAATTTCGTAATTTTTGTATGATGTTTTAGTTAAGATAGAGTTTATACAATTTTCAACTAATTCATGATGGTTCTTAGTTGGTATAATAATGCTGACAAGTTTTTGCCCATTAACCGGCCAAGAAATGTTATTTACTGCTGCATCTTTTTCGTAACTTACATTTGCACCGATTTCAGTTAAATACCTTCCAATCTTAGATAGTATTTGTTTAAGTAATTTATTTTCTTGCTTATGGTTAACCAGGACATAGCTAATATGCTGAACTTTAATATTTGGCATTTTTAACCAAGCAATTGCCATTAACTCGGCAATTGATTCTATGCTTTTTTCTACTATCAAATCCTTAAATATCTCGACTTTATTTAGCAATACTCCGCTGTTTATATAGGCTGTTGTTAGTTGAAGATCTGGGTTCCAATCTGGAAACAAACTAGGATTTGAACGAGTATGTTTTTCTACTTGATCTGTATCGCAGTAGGCAATATCTATTGACTGTTCAGTGCGAAGAAAAACTTGCACACTTTTTTCGTACAATTGATCTCCTGCATTTATCAATAATAAAGGACGTTTTAAGTCTTTAGAATTTTCCGAGAAGTAGCTTTGAAAATTTTTAATAGTGTAGACGTTTGATAAACCAAAATTATTCTCATTTTGGTCAATAAAATAGACTCTTCGAACAATTGAAGAATTTTGAAACTCAATTATTGATGCTAGGGTATTATTAATATCAGTTGCAGAACTTGGAAATATCAAGATATCCAATTGATCAAATTTTTGTTCGTTAACATCAAGCATGGTTTCAATTTCAACACTCTGATGATATAGAATATTTTGATAATATTGCATTAACTTTTCTTTTGACGGAAACCCATAAAATAGGCCAGCTTTTTGCAGGGTTCGAGTGTAGAAGTGTGTTAGTGCTTCGTTCTGTTTTAACCAGTTTCGTGTAGATTGAGGTAGAATTCCAATAAAATATTTTAAAGCAATTACTATGACCTTTTTACATCGTCTTAGCATAGGGTGCGTACTTGTTGAGTTTTAGAGTTAGTGAACATATTTTTATTCATTTTACAGCAAAGATTACTCTTTTTTTGAACTGCTGTTGTTTAAAACACCATCAAATACACCTTTTACCATGAATTTGAAACGTTTAATTTTTTGATCTTCAAAAAACACATTAATAAAAAACCTAAGCGGCATAAAACCTAAATTGCGTAATTTCCAATATAAGGGCACATAGTCTCTTCTACACAATAATAGAATATTTCTAAATTGATAATAAAGTCTTACAGGAGATCCAACCTTATAGGTTATACCTACAAATTTCTTTCTGGCATCACCTAACTTGTGTTGCATCAACACTCGCTCAGCAATGCCAACATTATACCCGTGTTGTTTCGCCCGCCAACACCATTCATGATCAACCCCATCAATGAAAAGTGATTCGTCTTTCATGCCTATTATTTCAAGCTTATCAAGTCTTATCATCATTCCTGAAGATATAATTTGAGTTACCACTAATAATTCATCAAGAGAATAAACTTCGCGTTGCAATTTTGGACGTAATTGCTTATTCGTAAAAGAGCAGACCACTCTTGGACCAATTGCCACTAGTGGTATTTTTTGTTTTTCAGAAGCTATCAATAACGAAGAAATTCGAAACACGAAATCTTCTGGAATTGTACTATCTTGGTCTAATAGAACAGCAAATGTGAACCCATCTTGTAGTAATTTACTAAGTCCACGATTATGGGCGCAAGCGACACCTATATTATCAGCATAATGTAGGTATGAAGCTTTTGATAAGTCAAAAGCACTTTCATGATTTTCTTTCGAATTATCAACAATAACAAGCCCATCAACTTGCCTCTGGATTGTTTCAACTAGTTTGCAAGTTTCGCTCAGTTCGGGGTTGTATAAGACTATAACAGCTCCAATCAAAACCGTTTCGACCGTTTTTTAATGATAAACCTATCTAATTTATACATGATTTTGATTATTTTCGAAGGCAACATACGAATAAATAATATGATCAATGCGTGAGTCAAATTAACAAAATTCAGTTTTTTCAACCTTTTCATGGCATACCGACGTGCCGAGAACTCATTAATTGATTTAGAAAATCCGCGTCTTTTATAGAAATCATTAACTCTTCTGAACTGTAATAAAACTTCTTTTAAATTTGCGAATTTATAACCTGCAGCGCACAGATCTACCCAAAAAAAATAATCTTGCGTATTCATATAGTTTTCTTTATAACGAAAGCCTGCTCTGATTATTGAGGCACGAAATCCAACGGTTGGATGATTAATAGGGCAGCGTCTGGGCAAAATAGAGACAATTTTCAAGTGAGACTTTGGCATAATCCTCTTGCCAACAATTTTCCCTGATTCGTTTATTTCAACTAAAGATGTACCAAGTATGTCTATATTTGGGTGTTGTTCAAAAAATCTAACTTGTTTCTCAATTCTATCCCCCATAGAAATGTCATCTGCATCCATTCTAAAAAAATATTTTACCCATGGATATAAATGAAAAACTTGGTCAAATATATAGTTCATGCAAGTGCTTAAACCCGAATTATTTTCATTTTCAATTAGTTGAATTTTAGAATGTAAATCAATTTTTTCAATTAAACTTTGTCTTAATGTTTCATCAATTGGGCCATCGAAGATGATTACAAATACAAACTTTGTGTAACTTTGCTCTACAATGCTGTCAATAGCTTGTAAAATCCAAAGGAAGTTATCCCTGTTATGGATAGCCATCCCTATTAAAGCCTCTGGCTTACTATCCTCTTCAAATGTATATTCTTTTAATGTCTTAAAACCAGTTCTCAAGTTGTTTTATTTCCAATTATTTTACTCAAATACAAAGCGCCGAAGAATAACAAAATCCATAAAAAAAGTATTTATATAATTAATTCTCTTCATAGATTCTTGTTTATTGGTGCAATTCCTTAATAGTTGCAATTACAATTTTACCTAAAAAGTAAAACATTATATTGAGTAATAAAAAGAGGCTAACATTATAAAATACTTTTGGATAACTAGATTTTTCTGGATAGGTTGCTTGTTGTACTGTCATTAAAAATTTAATTTGTCTATAAGCTTCTATTCTAGCTTTTTCTAACGATACTTGAGATGAAGTATAGGCAGCTAAAGCTAGCTCAAGATCAATCTTAAAATCCGTAAATTTTGCCATAACTTCACTTACACTAGACCCATTCTTTTGATAAATACTTACATCATTGTTTGACTCATATTCACTGAGTCTAGATCTCTCCGTTTCTAATTGCTCTAATAAGCTATCAAGCTCTGACTGAGCTTGAATTACCGAAGGAGCATTTTCACTCATACTGGTTTTCAAAAGTCTTAGTTGTGTTCTTTTTTCAGCAATTTGAGATTCAATTCCGTAGGCAATTTGTTGGATTGCCATACCTTCTGCCTCAGGATCTAATAACCCGTACTGTTGCTGAAAATTGAGTAGGTTTGCCTTAGCTAACTTCAGCCTTTTATCAATCTTCTCATTTTCTTCTCGAATGAATTTCAACTGATTTTCAGCAAGTCTATGACTTATCTCATTAATATACCATTCGGAACGCTCTACTATTTTGGCTGCCAACAAGCGAGCAAATTCAGCTGTAAAAGCTTGAACACTTAAGGTTATCACTTGGGATTTTTCATCGATTTCAACACTTACATGATTTCTGTAATAATCTAATAGGGTTTCAACAGTACTATTATTTTCTAAACGACTGAAAAAATCATACTCAGAATTTGAATAATGTTCAGATAACTTCGTCTCTGACTCTAAATACGTCAACATGTCATTAGAATGAATAAATTTTGCTATTAATTCGGTGTCTAAACTCGGTGCTGAGCCACCGAAGCCTGTTAAAACCGCCATAGCAGGATCTAAAGTGCTAGAAGAATCAGGTTCTTTTACAAAAACTAATGCAATACTTTCATACCTATCTGACGAGATAGCTATTTGATAAAAAGAATACATGACAAAAGGGAAAACAACTAACGCTAAAAATGTATGCTTTCCTAAAAAAGCTCTAAAACGCGAAAAGGCAATGAGGATCTTATTTGAGTTGGAATTTTCTTTTTTTGGTAGTGTACTCATAAATTTTGATACTTCTCTATACCTTCTTCAATATTTTCATAGAAACTAAGTTTTCCTCTTTCAATAACGATGACGCTGTTACAGAATAAACGTATATCATCCATATCATGGCTCACCATAATTACGCTAGATTGTTTACTTTTCTCAATCAATGTATCTTTTGCCTTTTGTTTAAAAGAGGCATCACCAACTGTAGTGACTTCATCTATGAGATAAACGTCAAAATCTATTCCAATTGAGCATGCAAAAGCTAATCTTGGCCTCATACCTGTAGAATAGTTCTGAACGGGCGAATCAAACTGTTTACCAAGCTCAGAAAACTCTAGTACTCGCTTTTCATAAAGTCTTAAATCCTTTACTCCGTTGATTCTACCAATAAAACGAGTATTTTCTCTACCTGTCATTCTAGGATGAATACCTGTGCCTAATGCAACAGGCCATGACAAAGATTTAGTTGTTGCTATTCTTCCTTTATTTGGGTATTCACTGCCAGCCAGTAATCGAAATAAAGTAGACTTCCCTGCACCATTTGCTCCAAGTAACCCAACGTTACTTTCTGTTGGTATCGAAAAGTTGACATTCTTAAAGATATAGTTATTCCCATGCCGATTTGGATAATATTTAGTTAAGTTTTTTAACTCTATCATCGACTAATTGCCTGTTTCCAAGAAACAAAATAGGTAGCTATTGAGAAAAATAACATAGTAAAAGTAATAAACAATAAATAGTTCAGATTTACCCCATGACTACCATAAGATTCGTACAACGAATATCTTGATAACTCAATTGCATGTAAAATTGGATTCCAGTCCAACAAATACCAATATTCTTTAGGTATATCTTGAAGGGAAAAAAAGATACCTGATATAAAAAATAACGGTCTAGTTAACAAAGTTCTAATTTTTTCAACTTCAGGAATAAAAAGTTCGGCTATACCAAAAAGTAACCCTACCGTGGTACCAAATATAACTAAACTGAAAAAACACATTATAAATAAGATAGGATTGTCAACTCTTAGTTCAATTGCCATGTAGAACATTAAGATTGAAACGCCTATAACAGTAAAAACTTTAACGATTAATTCAAATAAGGAAGCAGCAATAACTGCACTTATTGGCTGAACTTGTCTAAAAGCAAATAAGGCCTTGTTTTTCTTAATAGATAATGACGCACCTTGAACAACTTTTAAAAATGATTGAACGTACAATACGCCAACAGCCATAAACAAAAATGTCGGAAGCGTATGTGTATTTGAACCTGAACCAGCTACTGTACTTCTAAAATAGGACAAGAAAAATATAAATACAATAGGTTCAATCAAAGCCCAACTGATGCCTAACTTATCATTGAACCCAACCCTCACTTCGCGAAGAAATAAGGCAAATATTACATCTCCCCAAACTCGAAGGTTATTCCTTTTAATGACAATTACTGAAGACATCAAGTTCCTCCAATATTAATTAACAGCCACATTAGCAGTGATAGCTATTTGATATAATATTTGGGTAATATCTTTAATGGATTGAATAATTTTGTCATCTACACGCGGTAAGATTAAGATTTGATCACCTGGTTGAATTCGATAAGCCTGCTGTTCTGAAAACCATTGGCTTGTATTAGATAATCCTGCAACAGTACTTAATCCATTGGCTTGAACAATGACAATCCGTTCATCATCAGCTCTTTCAGTAAACCCTCCTGCCCAAGCTACATAATCACCTATAGATGCATTTTGGTTGTATACAATTGCTTGAGGAATTAGTACTTCTCCTGATATTTGTATTAAATCAGTATTTTTCGGCAGAACAATTACATCACTTTGTTCTAAACGAATGTTTGCCACTTTTCCGTCCTCAGATACAATAACTTTTCCGAGCGGCTCAACGGCCCGAGCCCTCTCAATAAATTGAGCGACAAGGCTAGCTTCCTGGGTCCTAATCGTCGCTTCTCCATTACTAGAAGCTGGTGCTGTAAAGACACTACGTTCCAAACGCTGCAAAGATTCCTCTAACAGTTGCTTCTGCTTTAATCTTACACTTTCGCGTTGAATATATACGTTGCCATAGTTTGAGTCTTCGGGATCAATTTTGACTCTATGTAAGAAATCTATAAGCCGACTACCTCTTTTAAGCGTAAAAAAGGAAGGTCCTTCATGACTTCCTACAACTTGAACACTAATAACATCATTACGGATATCTTCATTGAACAGAACTACATCTCCATCTTGCAATTCGAAGGTTAAAAATTCCTCCAATGTTACATAGATCGATATAGGTCCATTTTCTCTAGTTCCTGTTACCGCAACATGGCTAGCATTGGGTAAAGGACGAGCATATTTGATTAATGATTGTCCATTGAGTTCTTGATTTGTTAACTCAAAAAACAAGGGAAGCCGAGCTTCACCTTCAGTTTTTACAATGGACTTTTGTTCACCAACGATAATCACGTCATCATCTTGGAAAGAGAACGAATCTAAGGTTCCGTTAATAAGGAAAGCATATAGATCATATTTTTGAATAACTTCATTATTCCTGAGTATTCGAATATCTCTAAAACTTCCACTTTGTGGATCCACGCCTTCTGCTGAACTCAAGAAGAATAAAATTGAATCTGATGCCAACCCCGCGTACTGGCCTGGTTTTGTTACAGAACCAGTTACATACACACTTACGGGTGTAGCAGTAAGTAAATTTACGTAAACATTAACATTATTAGGATAAATCGATTTTATCTGTGAAGTGACGTATGTGTTAAGCCGACCAGCCGGAACATCTTTAACCAAAACTGGCCCAACTTCGGGTATGAATATATTACCAGCGTTATCAACTGTAAACACTTGAGAACGTGCTACAGCTCCCCACAATTGAATTGCAATTTTATCACCCGGTGCGACAAGGTAATTTTCATTAAGTCCATCATTTCTAGTAGCTGCTTGTCCAGTTGCAAATAGTTTATGCCCAAATAATGAATTTATTCCTACTTGAGGTTGACCTTGAGAAAGAGAAAATCCATTATTTTGATCTCTTCCAATGCTTGGAGCTCCCCCTTGCACAAATTGCGACAAGTCAATATTCTGCTCATTTTCGTTCTGAGCATTCTGTACTTGAGAACTAGAATTCTGTTCCACTTGCTGGCGATTCACTTCTTGAGAATGACTTGAATTAGCGATAAAAACAAAATAAAAAAGTGTAATTTTCACTAAAAAGATTGAAAACCTCATATCCCTAACATCTCCAATCTATCAACCACACTTTCACCAACTTTGTACCATTGCTCAGGTTCTTTGTAGCAATAAACAGCAGTTTTAGTAGACGATATGAGTAATAAACAGTTTGAACCGGCAGCTGAGAAGTACTTTTGAGTTACTCTATAATTATCATCATGTAACTTAACATCATCTCCTAGTTGAGCTGTATTTAAAATCTCTATATTACGCGCATCTGTCTTCTGTTCTTTAGATGAGTTCAATGAATTTACCAAGGGCCCCGCAGCAACTGGTTGGGTAATGTTAGAACAAGCAGACAAATACAATATTTGAATCAAAATGATGATTTTTATTATTTTCATAGATATTAAAATTAGAAATTTTAGCATACTTTACATAACTGTAGAGGGAATCTACCACAGTTTTGAAGGAGTTATCTCAAAATACTTCTTATTGTTCGTAAAATCTTCCAGATATTTTGCAAGATGTAACTATATATTAGCAGTACAATAATGAATAATGAAAACATGAATGTCTCTGGAACTTGATAAATTTCACCAAGAATTCCAACAATGGCGAAACTGAGACCAATCAATAAGATGGCGGATAACGAACGCCTAGCGGATAATCCAGCTCGCATAAAAATGTTATGTAAATGCTGGCGATCAGATTTTAAAACCGATTGACCTTTTTTTGCTCTTCGATACATTATTGCAGCCATGTCAAGCAAAGGAAGACCGATTATCCAGACTGCCGTAATAGGTCTAATAGCACTAGTTTCGCCTTGCGTATAATCGACTAATAACCAAACGATTGTAAGTCCGACAAACATGCTTCCACTGTCGCCCATGAAAATCTTATTACCTTTAAACCCTTTCATGCTCAAATTAAAGGCTAAAAACGGGACTAACGCTGCCACCAGCATTAACGGCGTCATAATAAGGTGTCCGTTATTTGAAACAACCAATAAAAATACTACGGAAATCAGCACTATTAAAGACATTCCGCCGGCTAACCCATCTATTCCATCAATCATATTAAAGGCATTTACTACCCCAACCACACAAATCATAGTAAAAAATGCGCTTGATAAATCTAGTTTAATATTACCAATAGAAACAATATCACCTAAATCCGTTATGGTATTTTGCGCCACTATTACCATAATGCCCGCTACGCCAAATTGACATACCATTCGTCCCTTAGCACTCAAATCAAACTTATCGTCAAGAGTCCCTAACAATACAATTATAGAGGAAGCAAAGAAAAACACGGCACTGCTCTCATACCAAACACCATTGAGAATACTTGCAACTAGTACAGATATAAATATTGCCAATCCTCCGGTCAAAGGCACTTTCTCCTTGTGCCCTCTTTTTGAAGAAGGAGTGTCAACTAACCCAAGTTGATGGGCAAATGGACTCATCAAGATTAATAAACCTAACGCCAAAACAAAGGTTGTTACAAGAGGTGCAACTTGGAGATACGGCATCATAAATTCCTTAATCCTTGGAATAATGTAACTAAAATGTCGATTTTTTGATTCAAACCTAAATCCTGTGAAGAAACTGCAATATGCTTTAGTCTGTATATTATTATAATTATTGTTTTATTTTAATTTTTCGAGATAGTGAAATTTCAAAATGTGGCGCGAGTTTCTAGCCTAATTTTAGCAGTAATTTAGTAACAAATACTAGCAAAAAGTATTAAGTACATCATTATGACCAAAATGTGTATATTTGTCCCCTAAATTGCAAAAATTCTTATGAATTTTAAAGTAATTCTTCATCAATACTAGCAAAATTAATCTAGCAAATTGTAAAAAAATGTAACTCCATAGCAATTACCACTTCTTAAGCACTTAAAGGCTATATATACACCTTTTATTTTAGTTCATACATGTCATAGAGCAACTTAAATCTTGAATTACTTCTAACAAATTGAATTATAAGTTGTAAGTTAACAGTAGTAATTAGGTTTAAATAGCTATAAAGACTTTATGTGTTTCAAAATAATACAACAAGTTATGTTTATCGTTCATAATCTATTTTGATATCCATATTTAGATTAACGCTACAATTTCATCCACCCTTGCAACTTTTAACATTTAAAGGGCATAATGACTTTTTAAAATAACAATAACAACAAGGTTGTAAAATGAATTCTGAACAACTTAATAGCGGTCATATTGACCGGACAAACGACAGACGGTTCTTTGGTCATCCACTTGGTTTATCTACCCTAGCCTTCACCGAAATGTGGGAGCGCATGAGTTATTACGGTATGCGCGGCTTACTTGTGGTATTCATGGTACTTGCAGTACAAGAAGGTGGATTTGGTTTAACTGAACAGTCTGCCAACGCAATATATGGCCTTTACACTGGCTCGGTTTACTTTACCGGCTTATTAGGTGGCTGGATTGCCGACAGACTTATCGGTGGACAAAAAGCGGTTTGGTATGGCGGCATTATCATCATGTTCGGTCATATATCCCTTGCTATTCCAGGTACAAATACCTTTTTCTTAGGGCTTATTTTAGTTGTACTGGGCACAGGTTTATTAAAACCAAACATTGGCGCCATGGTTGGTCAGTTATACAAAGATGAAGATCAACGTCGTGACAGTGGTTACACCATCTATTATTTGGGAATTAATATAGGTTCAGCCATCGGTGGATTTGTTTGTGGTCTTATGCAGGTAAAATATGGTTACCACGCTGCTTTTGGTGCTGCAGCTGTGGGTATGGGGTTAGGTCTTATTCAATACCGTCTTACAAGTAAAAATATTGAAGCCGTTTTCGATAAACCTACCGTGAAGATGTCTAGCAAAGCCGTTACTTTAAGCTGGTCCGTTATTTTTTCTCTTTTATTAGTACTTGCTATTGTTACTGTCATGGCAATGATGGGCTCTTTAGTGATTGATCCCCTAGCAATTACTGGTTCAATTGCGACTATAGTATTTTCAATCTTCTTAATTTATTTCGTTGTTATCTTTCTTAAAGGTAAGTTAAATCCAACAGAGAAGCGCAACGTTGGCGCATTATTTCTAATTTGTATTGCCTCTATTTGCTTTTGGGCCGGCTTTGAGCAAGCAGGTTCATCATTCAATTTCTTTGCAGAGAATAATACAGACCGTATGTTAGGCGATTTTGAAATCCCAACGCAGTGGTTTCAATCGTTAAACCCTATTTTTATTATCGTGTTATCTCCATTCTTTGCTGCCCTATGGGTTAATTTAGGAAAGCGCATGATTCAGCCAAGTTATAGTGTAAAATGCGCTATCGGCTTAATCATAATGGCATCTGGCTTCTTCGTCATGTTCTTCGCTGCGATGTTAGCGGCTGATTCGATGAAAGTTGCACCTATGTGGTTGGTAACCACCTACTTTTTACATACAGTTGGCGAACTTTGCTTAAGCCCTGTAGCATTGAGTGCGGTAAGTAAACTATCCCCACGCCGTTTCGCTGGGCAATTAATGGGCGTATTTATCTTAACTTATTCTATTGGTAGTTTAGCCGCGGGCCTATTAGCAGGATTGGTCAATGCCGGAGAAGGCAAAGTTGAACCTTCTATTTATTTACAAGTTGGTCTATTTGGTACTACAGCAGGTATAATTTTATACTTAATATCCTTTAAATCTCGCAAGTGGGAAGAAACCGCAGGTAGAGAGTAGTAGTTTTTTTAGTGGGAATATCTCTTTATATTCCCACTTTTTTAAATTAGTCACGTAACAAAACAGACATTTCTATGTGGTAGCATCCACGGTGAACTGGAGCACTTAGGTGAAGATTTACACCTCTACAAAAAACATTCCTGGACTAGAAGACTTGTCATTAACCGAACGCATGGCATTGTTAGAAGCAGCCTCTAGAAGAATGCCAATTCCAGAAAAAACCTTATTAAATATCCTGAAGCTCTTTGTTATTGTGCCAGTGTTTTATTTGGTATTACAGACAGCACAAAATTGGTGGAGTTTGGTATGGGCAGCGTTAATACTATTACTCTATCCATTATTTGTGAAACCGTTACAATACTCACTGAGCGTAAAATATCTCCCTAAACAAATCAAAAAGGACGATGAATGAAATCAATTTTAGTGACCGGAGGAAGCGGCTATATTGGTAGTCACACGGTTTTGCAGTTGTTGGAAGAAAACTACAATGTGATTGTTTTAGATAATTTATCTAATTCATCACTGGAAAGTTTACGTCGAGTAGAAGAAATAACGGGTAAAAAACCTGAATTCATCGAGGGTGATATTCGCGATGAAGGTGCGTTGAGTGCCATTTTTAAACAACACTCAATTGATGCTGTCATTCATTTTGCTGGCCTTAAAGCAGTTGGAGAGTCGGTTGCTAAGCCAATCTTATATTACGAAAACAACGTTTATGGAACATTGAATCTATGTAAGGTCATGCAATCTCATGGATGCAAAAACATAGTATTTAGTTCTTCCGCAACGGTTTATGGCGATCCAATTGAATTGCCATTACATGAAAAATTGCCTACAGGTAAGCCGACAAATCCTTATGGACAATCTAAATTAATGGTCGAATTGATTCTAGAAGATGTGTATAAGGCTGATAGCGAATGGAATATCGTGTTATTACGTTATTTCAATCCGGTTGGCGCGCATCCGTCAGGAAAAATTGGGGAAGATCCAAATGGAATACCAAACAACCTAATGCCTTATATTACCCAAGTTGCAACAGGAAAATTGGAATGTTTGAGTGTTTTTGGAGACGATTACGACACTCCGGACGGCACTGGTGTACGCGATTATATCCATGTTGAAGACTTAGCAAATGGCCATTTAAAAGCGCTAGCAAAAATTGAGCAAAATGCAGGTTTATTCACTTGTAACTTAGGCACGGGTCAAGGTTATAGTGTATTAGATATGATCAAAGCATTTGAAGCCGCTAGCGGTCAAAAAATTAATTATAAAATTGCCCCTCGCCGTAACGGGGATGTAGCCTCCTGCTACGCAGACCCAACACTAGCCGCCCAAGAACTTGATTGGAAAGCGGAGAAAGGTTTGCAAGACATGTGCGAAGATTCTTGGCGCTGGCAGTCAAATAACCCTACAGGGTTTAACTAAAAGCAATAATGGAGCCGTAGTTCATTCTAAAAATGGGCGGAAAAAATGGAGCCGTAGTTCATTATCACCTCTACCCAACGTTTCTAACATTTCATCAGGTGAGCAGGTGATAATGAACTACGGCTCCATTTTTTTACAACTCCATTTTTAGATGATCGAAGCTTAGAGCAGTGCCTTTCTTTAGTGCTTGTTTAACTGGTTTGCCTATCACTTGCTCTAGATACTTCGGTGCTAGCCCGTATCCAGGGCGGATACTTTTGACATTTAAGCTGCTAATAAGCTCACCTTGGGCGATATCTTTTACGACATACAATGAGCGTCTGAAAATCGCATTACCTTTTTCGCTTTCTTTACGTTCATAATTGACCTGACCTAGAGCTTGCCATGCAATCTTCGAGTCCCTACATAATTGAGCTAATTCTGGTTCCTCTAAAGAAAAAGAATCATCAGGCCCGCCACCTTGACGGTCGAGGGTGACATGTTTTTCAACTAGGCAAGCGCCTAAACTAACCGCGGATATTGCAGTGACATTCTCAATGGTATGATCCGAAAGCCCTACTAATACATCATATTTACGCGCCATATCTTGTAAAGTGCGTAAGTTATAGTCTTGAGCAGGCGCTGGATATCCACTAACACAATGCAACACAACTAAATCTTCACAGCCATTTGAGCGTGCTGTTTCGATAGCTTCTGCAATCTCCTCTGCATCCGCCATTCCCGTGCTTATGATCATCGGCTTATGGGTTTGTGCTACGTATTTAATTAAAGGCAAATCAATGGCTTCAAAAGAAGCAATTTTATAAGCAGGGGCATTTAAATCTTCGAGCAAATCAACCGCGGTATTATCAAATGGCGAACTGAAAATTGTAATATCTAATTCTTTTGCTTTATCGAATAATGGTTTATGCCAGTCCCAAGGCATATGCGCTTGGGCATATAGGTCATAGAGCGTTTTTCCGTCCCAAAGGCCACCTTTTATTAGGAATTCGGGGCGGTCACTTTGGATCGTAATGGTATCTTGAGTATAAGTCTGCAATTTAATGGCATCAGCACCACTTCTTTTTGCCATTTCCAGAATTTTAAATGCCCGTTCTATATCGCCATTATGATTCGCTGATAATTCGGCAATAATATAGGGAGGCGAGTTTTCACCAATTACACGGCCATCAATTTTAATAGATTTCGCCACAGGCACCTCGACGCTTATTCTAGACCTTCTAACATATCTTCAAAGTCAGAAAAATCCTCTTCTTCCTGCTGCAACTCTTCTTCTGAACGTTGCTGAATTGCACCATCACTGACTTCATATGCCAAACGTTGGAAATAGGCGTCTCTAACAAATAAATATTGGTCTAAAGACCGGTTCAGGTTTTCTTCTTGCTCTAGCAATGACGCGCGAGTCTCTAATAAACTAATGACAGCCGCACCAATCACAATAGGGTCTTCTAAAACCGTTGACGGCCAGTAGTAACTATCTGCTACTCTACCGGTTAAGCTTCTAACATCACTAGGCCCCAACGCAGGTAACATTAAATAAGGGCCGGTTCCAATTCCCCAAACACCTAGTACTTGGCCAAAATCTTCCTCTTGTTTTTCAAGCCCCATGCTTTCTGCAACATCAAAAATGCCCAATACACCTATAGTAGAATTAATTAAAAAACGTCCGAGAGAAGATGCCGAATCTCCAGGTTTACCTTGTAATAAGTTATTAATGGTATTTGCTGGCTCCTCTAAGTTTTCAGAGGCATTTAAAAGACCTGTACGAACCGGTTGAGGCGCGATGGCAATATAACCTTGTGTAGCAGGTTTTAACAAATACTTGTCTAAAACTTCATAATTGAAGTCCCACATTGCTCGGTTAAAAGGCTCAAAAGGATCCGACACTTGAGAAGCTTCTGTTGGAGTTGTATTTCGTGCAGCTTCTTCCATCTGTTGTTCTTGCTGACTTGCACAAGCAGTAAGAAAAATTGCAGCACTAATGACAAGTATTTTACTAATTTTCACTATATTTCCTGATTAATTACAATAGACACAGATACACTTTCCCCTTTATTTAACAATACTGGATTAACCGTACCTTCTAATTCACCTTCACTCGGCATTACATCTTGATCTTTGGAGACTCGCGCCGTGAGCTTTACTTGATCAACTGTATCTAAGTTTAACGAAGGTATCATTGCGTCACTCAGTGATAAGTTCAACTCTAAGGGAAATTCGCTTAATGACAAGCGTTTCACTGCCAAAGGCGCTCTAGACTCTCCATTTGCATCTTGGGCAAACACTATTAAATACCCATTCTCTGGTAAATTAGATTTCAATTCATCTAACAAATTGACAGTCACCGCAATACTAGTGCCCGTAACCGCTACTGCACTTCCCAAAAACTCTTCACTGACCCCTATATTTCTCAGTTGAGCCACCAAGGATTGATAAAAATTACTCTGCGGAGAAAGCTGATCTTTTATCATGGCAAAATTTTCACCCGCTGTTTGCGTATCTCCAAGTTGAGTCGCGACAACGGTTTTCATTAATCTGTAATCTCTGTTGCCGGCATCTCGGGTGATGAGGTAGTTAATCTGAGACATAGCGTTGCCTAGGCTATTGTCTGTGCCCGATGTTATTAATGCGTTCACATATTTAAAACGCAGCTCATCATCCCCTGGGGTTAAATCTATCGCTTTCTCGTATGCCGCAATAGACTCTTCCACTCGCCCAATGGCTAAATAAACCTGCCCTAACAACTGCCAACCTTTTTCGTCTTCGGGAAATTCCCTCAATCGTTTGCGAATAATAACTGCATATTTTGCGTAGTCATTTGGCGTTACATCCTGCGGATTGGTTTGTATCTTGTCCAACAGCGCATCAGTGCTGTTAATGACGTCCGAATACTCTTTTAAACCTGAATAATGGGACGAAAGAAAATAAACCAATCCACCTAAAACAATGGCAGGTATTGCCGCCAACATTACTTTGCTAAAAGGAACCGACAATCCATCAACTTTGCTTTCTTTTGTTTCGTAAGTCTCATTGTAAAGCGCCAATTTAAGCTCTTTAATAGCTGCATCTTTATCTTTTTCCGAAATGACGCCTTGAGACACTTCTTGTTCCAATTCAACTAGCCTTTGCTTGAGTATTTTAGAATTGGTTACCTGATAACTTTTGAAATTAGACCGGAAGAAATACGGCAAAATTACAAACAGGGCAGCAATCATTATTAAGAAAATTGCTATTAAATAAAAGTAGGTCACTCAAAATCCTCTTGGAGATATTTTATGTTGCTAATAGTTGCCGTTCTGCTTATTCGTCTTTGAGTAATGCTTCAGCCTGGGCAATTTTTTCGTCAGAATTTTCATCGTCAACGGTTTTTCGACGCATTAAAAATATACCTAACATGAGTACAACAAAAAGTACGGGAAGTACCCAAAGCCAAATGGTGAATGCATTCACGGGTGGTTTGTAATACACAAAATCATTATACCGCCCTTTCATGAAGGCTATAACTTGCTCTTCACTTTTTCCATCTTTAAGCATTTGATACACTTTTCTACGCATATCATGGGCAATCATTGCATTTGAATCGGCAATATTTTGATTTTGACACTTGGGACATCTTAAATTTTTAGTTAATTCAAGGAAGCTTTTGCGTTTTTCAGGATCGTCAAATGCATAATTTTCAGCATAATCTTTAGGCACAGTGCGTAGCGCCTCTTGCTCATTTGTAACTACAGTCTCTTCTTGGGCTAGCACTTGAACATTAAAGGTTAATACCAGTAAGATGCCGAAACATAAAAATAAGCGCTTATTCATTGCTCAAGTCCTTTTTGAGTATCAGAAATTCCTCTTTCAACGTTAATTTTTTCGATTTCAGGCATAAATTTATTTCGCCAAACCCTTGGGTTAATATCGCCTAAATGGTGTACACGAATAACGCCTTTATGATCCACCAAGAAGGTCTCGGGCGCGCCAGTTACCCCAAGATCTAAACTGGTATCTCTATACACATCAAAGATATTAAATTCGAAAGGGTTGCCAAATCTTCCCAAGGTCTCTGTTACCTCAGTGCGCACTCTATTCACGGTTTTCGTTCCAAAATCAGGATCTAAATCCTGATCATAATACAGGCCAACAAAGCGATACCCTTGCTGACTTAATTCTGTCAGATAAGGCAATTCAATAGCGCAGGTAACGCACCAAACACCCCATACATTCACCAGTGTCATCTGTCCTTGAAACACACTATTGTCGTAAATTATATTTTCTTGCATCAAATCAGGCAGTTGAAAATCAGGAAACTTATTTTCAAGCATCGCCGATTCTCTTTGTGTCGGATCAGAGAATAAGCCTAGAAACAAAAAAACCGACAACATAAGAAACAAAACCAAAGGCACTAAAAACCATGCTAGCTTTTTCATTGCGCAGACTCCTGAGGTTTTACGTCCATCTCCGATGCTGGCGCCACTTTCTCTGTTTTAGCAAAGGTTTGTTTAAATTTTGCCATTTTCTTAATGCGATAACGTTTATCAGACATAGATAAAACACCGCCGATACTCATAATAAAGGCTCCGCCCCAGATCCACACGACAAAAGGCTTGTAGTATAAGCGAATCGCCCAAGCACCATTATCTAGAGGTTCCCCCATAGCAATGAATAAATCACGGGTCAGCGTTGTATGAATACCAGCCTCGGTCATGGGCATCTGCTGCACCCTATATAAGCGTTTTTCAGGCTCTAAATGATCGACGAATTGTCCATTTTTATAGACATCAAATATGCCTCTATCAGCATCATAATTAGGGCCTTGAATTGCTTTTACACCAGAAAAATGGATTTCATAATCCGCTATGGTGACCTTATCACCCGGATCAACTTTTAAATCTCGTTCTAATTCGTAATTGCTTACTAAAGTGATACCAATCAGGGAAACCGCGAATCCCACATGGCCCAACACCATTCCCCAGTGGCTTGGAGTGAGCTTTTTCAGTGAAGCAAGGGTACTTTCTTCATCCGTTTGGGCGCTTACTCGTTGTCTTACTTCCATTATAGTTGTGACCAAAACCCAAAAGCTCATTGCCATCCCCAAAAATCCTAAATAAGACTGTTGGTCGTAACTAAAATTAACCGCCAATCCACCACACATGGCTAGCACAAAGGCCAGGATCATTTGGTTACGTAAATCTCTAGGTTTCTGGCGTTTCCAACGAGTAAGGGGACCTACCCCTAAAAAGAACACAAATGGCACCACCAATAAGGTAAACATTTGATTAAAGAATGGTGCACCAACGGAGATGCTCCCTAATCCAATTTGTTTGTGAATAAGAGGAAACAAGGTACCTATTAGAACCACTATAGTCGCGGCGCAAAGCAAAACATTGTTACCCATTAGCATCATTTCACGGGAAAAAATCTCATATCTTCCTACGGATTTTAATTGAGAAGCACGTATTGCATACAGTAATAAGGAACCACCAATTACGACAATTAACAATCCAAGAATAAACAAACCTCTAGAAGGATCTGACGCGAATGAATGCACAGAAACCAAGACACCAGATCTGACTAAAAATGTGCCCAACAAACTCAACGAAAACGCTGCGATTGCCAGTAACACTGTCCAGGATTTAAACACTTTACGTTTTTCAGTTACCGCTAAAGAATGCATCAATGCCGTACCTACTAACCAAGGCATAAAAGAAGCGTTCTCTACAGGATCCCAGAACCACCAGCCTCCCCAGCCTAATTCATAATATGCCCACCAACTACCTAAAGCCATTCCAAGGGTTAAAAAGCTCCAAGCCGCTATGGTCCATGGGCGAGACCACCGTGCCCACGTTGAATCTAATTGACCGCCAAGTAGAGCTGCTATGGCAAAAGCGAAGGCAACTGAAAAACCTACGTATCCCATGTATAACATTGGGGGATGTATAATCATGCCAAAATCTTGTAAAAGCGGATTCAGATCTCTACCGTCTACAGGAAAGAATGGCAGCATACTTTCAAATGGATTCGAGGTAATTAACATAAACAAATAAAATGAAATACTTACCATGCCTAGAACAGCTAAAACTCGCGCTAACATAGCTTCAGGTATGCCTTTAGAGAACAAGGCAACCGCGAGCGTCCAAATTGAAAATATAAGCACCCAGAGTAAGAAGGATCCTTCGTGATTGCCCCAAACAGCTGTCACTTTATAATAAATAGGCAACTGACTATTGGAATTTTGCGCCACTACACTCAAGGAAAAGTCGTCCGTAATAAATCCATAAGTAAGCGCTGCATATGCTGCTAAGGTGAATAAGAATAATCCAGTTGCAATAGGTCTACCGAGCGCCATCAGGCCAGAGTTATTGGTCTGAGCGCCCCAAAGTGGATAAATTGCCAACAAAATAGATAAAATCAGCGCTAATACTAATGTGACAGTGCCTAGTTCACCAATCATTTAGTAAGCTCCCGACTTTGTTTTTAGATGATCCATTTTTTCCAACTTTTCAGCGAGATCTGGCGGCATATACTCCTCGTCATGTTTCGCTAACACCTCTTGTGCACTTATCATGGTGGGAGATTGTAAAGTGCCTGTGGCTATTATCCCTTGGCCTTCACGAAACAAGTCTGGCAATATTCCTTGATATTCGACCGTTATTGTTGGGCCTGTATCTACCAAATCAAATTTTACTGATAAAGTATCTTGATCACGAGAAACACTTCCTGGTACCACTAAGCCACCAATTCGAATTCGCTGACCTATTTGAGGTTTTACCCCAGTTTGGTCTTTGCCGTTGTGAATTTCTGAAGGTGTATAAAACACATCAATGTTATTTGAAAAGCTATAAAGCATAACGCCCACAGCTACTGCAATAAGTGTCAATGCCCCTGATACAGCTAAAAGTCGCTGTTTACGCCTTGGATTCATTACTAATAACCTCTGAATTCTTTTGATTTCGCTTGGCCCTTGCTGCCAAAATACGTTCCGCTCTTGCCTGCTGCTGTTTGACTTGAATTTTAACCATTTTGTTCATAAACAAGGTATGGCTTAACAACAGCATCATACATAAAAAACTAAGCGCAAAAGATAGCCAAACAAAATAACCCCTGCCTGCCATATCCCAAAAAGAAGAGATGCTGGAGAATTGGAAACCTTGATTCACCATCATATAACCAGCCCAAATCACAAATATTGCAGATAATATCCCTAACAAACCTTTATTTGGGAGTCTGTGTAGTTGATGTTGGGAGTCATTCATTAATTCACCAATCCAAGGGCGGTGAGCTTCACGCTTGATTAATTCATTACGTAATCGCATTAGCACACAACAACCAATAAAACCCGCCATTCCTACAATGCAAACGAGTAAGGGGAAAAGCATTTCATTTGGCATAGAAGGTTTGTCTAGTTTACTAATGGTTGCAGTTTGATGCAGCGTATTCCACCATTCTACTGAATATTTAATGATAGGTATGTTGATAACCCCAACAATTGACATCACAGCCGCTGCTTTCCCACCTTGCAACTTGTCTTCAAAGGATACGTAAAGGGCCAAAACACCCATATATAAAAAAAGCAATATCAACTGAGAGGTTAATCTTGCATCCCATATCCAGTAAGTACCCCAAGTAGGTTTTCCCCAAATGGCGCCAGTGAACAGGGAAATAAGCGTGATTACTGCTCCCACTGGTGCTATAGCGATAATGACCGTCAAGGCTGTGCGCCATTGCCAAACAAGCGCTACAAAACCGGCTACTGCCATAGCAACATAAGTTGTCATAGACAACGAGGCCGTAGGTACATGGATATAGATAATTCTGTACACTTCGTTTTGTTGGTAATCAGTAGGTGCGAAACCTAATCCCCAGATAATTCCCACTGGCAAAACAATTACCGCCAAGGTAAAAAACCAAGGTAACAGCTGATTGCAAAGTCCATAGGTACGCTCTGGTTTTGCAAATTGATTTAACCATTTAACAAAGTTCAATGCTGACTCACCCTTAATGAATATGCGATTGCCCAAGGCGCTAATGCAATACTAAACAGTAATATTGCGCCCATAATACCAAGTTGAAATGAATAAGGTAATTGCAGAGAAACTGAATCTACTGCTGAAGTGGCAAAAATAAGTAACGGAATAAAAAGTGGTAATAACAACAAGGGCAACAAAACGCCACTGCGTTGCAGACTGACCGTCAATGCAACACCTATTGCTCCAATTAAACTAATTGTAGGTGTACCTAATAATAGGGTTAAGATTAATACCCAATACATTTCAAAGGTCATATTCAAAAATAACGCGAGCATTGGACTCAACAACAACAATGGAATCATGGAAATTAGCCAATGAGTCAATACTTTGATCAAGACAATTAGATATAAAGGAAGATCGGTTAACATGTATTGCTCCATGCTACCGTCGATAAAATCGTCCCTGAACAGGCGTTCCAATCCCATCAGCAATGACAAAATTGCAGCCACCCAAACAACGCCGGCGGATATGCGTTGCAAAATATCCGGACCTGGCCCCACTGCCAAAGGGAAAAGGCTTATCACAATAATAAAAAACATCAATGGCTGCATCAATTCAGAAGCTTGTCTAAATGCTAGAGAAAACTCTCTATTAGATACTGCGACTAAACGTCTGATCACCAATGATACTCCAGATAAAATTCAGATGTTTTACAAGTGAGTTCTACTTGTTGGTGCGAGGTCATGACAACTGCTCCGCCGGCGTTTACAAATGAGTCAACTTGATGACATAACAACTTCACAGTATTAACGTCCAATGCCGTAAAAGGTTCATCTAAAACCCATAAAGATGCATTGGTTGATAGCCATAATTTGGCCAAGGATGCTCTTCTTTGCTGTCCTGCAGAAAGATGTTTGACGGGCAAATCTTCTAACCCTTCTAATCCGAGGTTTTCCAATACAATTTGCAGCTCAGCATTGTCTACAGGTTTGCCATGTAATTGACACCAAAACCCTAAGTTTTCTAGCGCTGAAAGATTGGCGTTTAAGCCTAATTTATGTCCACAGTACACCAGTTTTTTTGCCGCATCTGGGTATTTGTGAATGTTTTCTTGTTGGATTAATACATCTCCGGAGGTTGGCCTTGATAACCCTGTGATAATCCTAATTAAACTGGTTTTACCTGCTCCGTTTTCACCTTTCAAAAAAAGCAATTCACCGCCGGTCAGAGTCAAGTTTATATTGTGAAATAATTCACGGTCTTGTTTTTCACAACTAACACCGCTTAATTCAAGAATTTTCAAGTTAAATCCGCTATTTAAAAAACCGCGAAATAATAGCACAAACAACATGGACAACGCCAAGTTCAAACAGAAAAAATGTCAATCAAAACAATTATTCATTGATTAATGTCAAGATGAAATTCGCGTCTATGATTTATTCACTACCTCGACGAGTGAAACTTGTATTTTTTTAAAGAATGCCGATAACAGAGAATGAATCAAAATTCCATATCACATGTCAGCCCTCTAAACGCCTTGCAAGATGCGATTCAAGGCGGCCAAAAGCTTGTGGTCAGTGAACATGCACACCACGCGGCAAAAGAATCCATGACGTTGTCGCTTACAATTCTTAATGTAGGTCAGGGAAAAGTAACCTTACAGGTAGATTCTAGTAAACAAAAATTACAGATACCGGTTGAACAGTTGATTGCTGATGGTCAATTAAATAAAGGCGATCGCTTGGTATTGACAGGCGTGAAAGGGGAGCTGGCAAAATTAGTCGTTTCAACTTCTGGGCTATTGCAAAATGCGTCACTGAAGCAAAATCAAGCAATCCCTCCTCAAGTAATGAGAGAATTAGCTTCACAATGGCCTAATATTTCACCTCATGACATATCAAAAATTGTGACTTATCCAATTCTCGATAAAATAATTAAAAGTCCTTTAGAACAAAAACAGTTAGCGCAAACACTGCTTAAACTGGCTAGTTCCGCGTTAAATAACGTGCAAGTAAGTATTCAAGGACTCGTCAATAAAGTTGGCATAAATAATATTCAAGTAGAGATGCATGACAATGGGAGAACGCTCCCAGTAACTTTGCCAGTGAACCTGTCCAAGCTGCAGAATATAAAGCCTGAACAAGTGGTACAAATGAAACTTGCCGTTAATCCTACACAATCAAACAATGTAGTTATTAGCCAGTTAAAAATAGATGCTAGCCCGTTAGCTTTTAATGAACTAAAAACCCTGAATCAAAAACTGACAAACGCCAACCAAGTAAATCTAAATCATTTACTTAAAGATAATTTATTTAATCCAAGTAATCAGGTGACGAGCCCAGATATACTTATAATAAAGCCCAACAAGGCTCTTTTAGAGCAAGTTTTACCAAAACAGATTCAAACGCTAGATATTACCCAAAAAACGGACAATCTACTCGCGGTTGCCAAGTATGCTGCGCCAAACGGCAAAACCGTTCATCTAACCTTGGTCCCTCGTCCTGTTACCGTTATGACTCCTGTTGAGAGTTTACATGGCACAGGGGATGCTAATAGCTCAGCCGATTCTACGCCTCGCAAAAATGAGGGTACGTCAAAGCAGTATAGTATACCTCCTGAGCCCAATTCTTCACAAAACACTGAGAGTATAAATAAATCAACCTATAAGACGTCGCTCTTAGATAAACTAGGGAATGGGGGTGTATCCTTGTTAATCGACAAGTTTCAAAAACAAATCACCCAAAATCTAAGTTTATTACCCTCTGAACGAGGAAATTCAACTAGTATTTATCCTGGCATTGCACAAATCTTGGCAAAATTACCAAAAGAATCCTCTGATCTAGTCTCTCAATTGCTAATGGCAAAAAATCAAAAACTGACTACTGAAATCATGCCTGTAGGAAAACAGGAGCAAAGCTCGCCCCCAGCGGGTTCTCAAATAACCGAGCAAGGAATTAGAAAAATAGTTGAAAACCTGATGAACCAGTCAGAGGTCTTTAGCGAGTTTGACTATCAAACAACTGAACAAGAACACAATAGTCGACAACTTCTTCAGCAAACGCTGTCTAGTGCCCTTTCGCCGCAACTATTAAGCATGAAAGCACTAATGAACCAATCACAAAATTCAGCCATAGACGGACTTGTGAGTTTATTAACTATTCGTTTGTTAGGGAAAATATCACCTCAATCAGAGGGATATTTTCAATTGGCTAATATGTTGTCTTCCAAGTTAAGCAAAAATAACGACAAAGCTTCCCCTCAATCGGTCACTAAAGCTGCTCATGACTTGGAAAAATTAGATGGATCAGCAACCTTTTTCCGAGCGATTTCAAATAGCATTAATCAACGACAATTTAACGCATTACGTAGCGCAGAGAATAGTCTGCAAGGTCAAGATAGTTTGTACTTTACTCTGCCTAATTTGATCTCTCCAGAAAACAAAGATTTAGAAATAAAAATTCGTCGAGAACAAAGTAAAGAAGAAAGCTCTAATCAAAGGTTACAAACACACTGGCTGCTTGATATGAAATTGGATATAGGCAAGCAAGGTGAAATTTTAGCCAAAACCAAAGTAATCAAAAACAAGATAGAATTATCACTCTATGCTAGTTCAGAACAATTAACCCGAAAAGCTCAAAAATTTTTACCATTGCTTAGCAAACGGCTTGAATCACTTGGATTGCAGATAAATAACGCTAATTGTTACACTGCGAAAATACCTCCAAGTATTATGCAAACTCATCTAAGCACTATGAACGCCTTTGCTTAAGAGATCGATAATGGATACCTACGACAAACATTCATTACATAAGTCCAAAGCAGTGGGTTTGAAATACGATGGAGCAAAATCTAGCCCAAAAGTCATCGCAAAAGGCGAAGGTCAAATTGCTGATGAAATACTAGCCATCGCTCAAGCTCATGGTATTTTGGTTCATGAAGACGAGGAGCTTATGCAGGTATTGTCACAGCTGGATCTAGGTCAAGAAATTCCTGAAGCTCTTTATCTAGTTATAGCTGAATTGATCGCGTTTAGTTATTTACTACAAGGTAAGTTTCCCGAGAATTGGCGTAACCTGCATAACAAGGTCGATTTCAACGTCTAGCTTCATCAATATTGCCAATTACGGCCTTTCGCTACTGATTAAATTTGAATTGAAAAAAAGCCCGCGTGAAGCGGGCTAAGTGTTGGGAAAGTGTGCGCTAACAACTTTCAATGAAACTTGTGATTACTCTGATTCTGCTAAAACTTCAGTATCTGATTTTTCAGCTGGCTTTTTAGGCATCAATAACGCTTCTCTAATTCTGCCTTCCAATTCGTTGGCAATTTCAGGGTTTTCTTTAAGATATTTCACAACATTGGCTTTACCCTGACCAATTCGGTTGCCATTATAACTGTACCAAGCACCTGCTTTTTCAACATACTTCTGGCTTACACCGAGATCAATTAACTCAGCTTCCTTACTTATGCCAGAACCATACATAATTTGGAATTCAGCTTGTTTAAACGGAGGCGCAACTTTATTTTTTACGACTTTAACCCGAGTTTCGTTGCCAACTACCTCGTCACCTTCTTTAATTGCACCTATACGGCGAATATCCAAACGAACAGAGGAATAGAATTTAAGAGCATTACCACCCGTTGTAGTCTCAGGGTTACCAAACATAACACCAATTTTCATACGAATTTGGTTAATGAAAATACATAAAGTGTTCGAACGCTTAATGTTTGCCGTTAACTTACGTAATGCTTGGGACATTAATCTCGCTTGTAGACCAACATGAGAATCTCCCATGTCACCTTCAATTTCTGCTTTAGGTGTAAGTGCTGCTACTGAGTCAACGATTACAACATCTACAGCACCAGACCTGACTAACATGTCACAAATTTCAAGTGCTTGTTCACCTGTGTCAGGCTGAGATACCAGTAAATCTTCGATGTTTACGCCTAACTTCTCAGCATAAACTGGGTCTAATGCATGCTCCGCATCCACGAAAGCACAGGTTTTCCCTTTTTTCTGAGCTTCGGCGATCACCTGAAGAGTCAAGGTAGTTTTACCCGAGGATTCAGGTCCATATATTTCAACCACTCGACCGCAAGGTAAACCACCGATTCCTAATGCAATATCAATACTTAAGCTACCTGTTGATATTGACTCTATATCCATCGCCTGATTATCACCCAGACGCATAATAGAACCTTTACCAAATTGCTTTTCAATTTGACTTAGCGCCGCATTAAGAGCTTGATTTTTATTATCTTTCACAATTTTATCCTTGCGTAATTTGAGTGTTTTATCAATAACACTACAGGTAAAAATTACCATTTAATTATATTCAAACGACTAAGCATCTAATCATTTATATCGGAAGTATACTGTATAGCCATACAGTTTCAATGACTTTTTTTGAATTTTTTAATAACTGTATGAATTTACATGTAAATTAAATTTTTCTGAGCCCTAATTTAAGCACGAAAAAGCCTAACACCTATATACAATAACCTTATTATCACAGGTTTAATTCGGTTCTTGAACTATACAATCGATCAGTTTTTCAATGGCTAACACTATGGCTTGCTCGCGCACTAAATGGCGATCGCCACTGAACTTACGATTAAAACTGACTGTGGTAGATTTAGTTGCTATAGCAAACCAAACTAACCCTACTGGCTTGTGAGCGCTTCCGCCTGTTGGTCCTGCAATACCACTAATAGCAACAGCATAGTCGGCAGCTGAGCGCAATAAACCACCATTAGCCATTTCAACTACTGTATCTTTGGACACCGCACCATAACGATCTAAGGTCTTGGCTTTTACCCCGACCAGTGACATTTTAGCCTCATTGGAATAAGTCACCCAACTTTGCTTAATATAAGCACTTGACCCAGGAACTTCAGTAATGGCGTAGGCTAAACCACCACCCGTGCAGCTTTCTATGGTAGTGACGAAAGCATTTTTTTCTATCAAACGTCGGCCCAAGTCTTCAGACAACTGCAATTTTTTTTCTAGTTGATTGTTTAGCATTGTTATCATCACTGCATTTTTACTTTAGAATATAATAAAGCAAGTACATTAGATCACACAAAATTTAAACGCCATTAATACAGAAGAATAATAAAAATCAATGCCTGACACTGCGACAAAACACACGCCTATGATGGCGCAATATTTAAAGATTAAAGCTGAACACCCTGACATTTTGCTGTTTTATCGTATGGGTGATTTTTATGAATTATTTTATTCTGATGCAAAAAAAGCCGCTGAATTATTGAATATTTCCCTAACGGCTCGGGGAAAATCTGGCGGCGAACCCATTCCTATGGCAGGTGTCCCCTATCATGCTGCTGAAAATTATCTCGCTAAACTGGTAAAAATGGGCGAATCCGTTGCTATTTGTGAGCAAATTGGAGATCCAGCCACTAGTAAAGGGCCAGTAGAGCGCAAGGTTGTGCGTATAGTAACGCCCGGCACTATCACCGACGAGGCCTTGTTAGAAGAAAAGAAAGAAGCCGTTTTGGTCGCTGTTAATGAATATAAGGGGAGTTTTGGCTGTGCAAGTTTAGATTTAGCCAGCGGACGTTTTACCGTCATTGATTGCCACAGCGAAGAAGCCCTGTTAGCCAATTTATCCAAAATTAACGTGGCAGAAATTCTCTATCCAGAAGATTTTCAGTTTCCACAATTAGTGACTGTGTTAAAAGGCTCCAGACGACGACCGGTATGGGAATTTGACCAACAAACGGCCGTCAACAAGCTAAATCAACAGTTTGGAACAAATACCCTTGACGGATTTGGCGTTGATGAAAGTTTGTTGTCAATTGGTTGTGCGGGTTGTTTATTATTATATGTAAATGAAACACAGCGCACTCAACTGGTACATGTCAATAAACTAATCCAAGATAATCCTCAACACAGTTTACAAATGGATGCCGCAACTCAGAAAAATTTAGAATTAACACGAAATTTATCTGGCGGACTAGAAAACACCTTACTCAGTGTGCTGGATAAAACTGTTACCCCCATGGGATCACGTTTATTGCAACGCATGATGCATGCGCCTGAGAGAGAGCCAGAAGAAATAAAGTCACGTCAAACATCAGTGCAGGCTATTCAAAACGCTGATTTCAATGAGTTACGACAACTTTTAAAACAAGTTGGAGATATGGAACGCGTGCTATCGCGCATTGCCCTTAGAAGTGCCAGACCAAGAGACTTCTCGAGACTTAGCAGTGCGTTGGCTGTGTTGCCAGATATTCTTTCTGTGTTAGAGGTTATACAAAATACTGAAGATGAAAATGCTAGTCAATCTCTATCATCCTATATTCAACATATAACGCAATATCCTGAACTGTCGGAATTACTCGAGCGCGCAATTGCAGAAAACCCGCCAGTAGTTATTCGAGACGGCGGGGTAATAAAAGCAGAATATAGTACTGAACTAGATGAACTTAGAGATCTTGCCCAAGGTGCAACTGATTTCTTAACTCAACTAGAAAATCGAGAACGCATTCGCACCGGTATCAGTACCCTTAAAGTAAATTATAACAAAGTACATGGCTTTTATATTGAAGTAAGTCGAGCTAACAGCGAACTTGTGCCTGCGGACTATATACGCCGCCAAACATTAAAGAATAATGAAAGGTACATTATTCCTGAGCTTAAAGAGCATGAAGATAAAGTATTAAACAGTCAAAGTCGTGCTTTGGCTCTAGAAAAACGCTTGTATGACGAGCTTTTTGATCAATTTATTCCTCACCTTAAAGCGCTGATGCAGTCAGCGCATTATCTGGCAAAACTAGACGTCATGGCAAATTTTGCAGAACGAGCCGATAGTCTAGCTTGGGTTAGGCCACAACTTGTTGAAGAAAACCTTATTGAATATTCAGCAGGTAGACACCCAGTAGTTGAAGAAGTGATGGAGTCGCCTTTCATTGCCAATCCTCTGTTGATTAATGACAGCACCAAGATGCTAATGATAACTGGCCCTAACATGGGGGGAAAATCCACTTATATGCGTCAAACTGCTTTAATTGTGTTGCTAACATATTTGGGTAGCTGTGTTCCGGCAGAAGCTGCGCGTATCGGACCTATCGATAGAATTTTTACACGTATAGGTGCATCGGATGATCTAGCGTCAGGCCGTTCTACCTTTATGGTAGAAATGACAGATACTGCCAATATCTTAAATAATGCTACTGCCAATAGTTTAGTGCTAATGGACGAAATTGGTCGGGGAACTAGCACCTATGATGGACTATCATTGGCTTGGGCCTGCGCAACTTACTTAGCTGAAAAAATTAACTGTTTTACCTTATTTGCGACCCATTACTTTGAGCTTACTTCGCTTACTGAGAAATATTCAAATATCAGCAATGTACATTTAAATGCCATTGAACATAATGACGACATTAAGTTTATGCATCAAGTGCAACAAGGTGCTGCTAATAAAAGTTATGGTCTTCAAGTGGCTAAACTCGCCGGTGTTCCAAATCATGTTTTAACCATTGCCAAAGCTAAACTTGCATTGCTTGAAACAGCGACGCCGCAGCAACAAAATCACCCGTTAGAGCAAGTCGATGCGCCGCAGCAAATGCAGATTGAAATCGAAGCGCCGCATTGGCTAGAACAAAAACTTTCGCAAGTAGATCTAGATGAACTTAGCCCGAGAGAATCTCAAGCATTGCTATACCAGTGGCGAGAACAATTACGCAATAAACAATAATTATAATTTACTAAACTAAACAAAAAACGTTATACTATCGGCCCATCGAATGAGTGCATTCTTGTGCTTTAAATTTGTATAAATTTCGTTCTTCAAATTTATGCTTTCACAATAAAATTCGGAAACTTTAGGCCTAACATGACAAACTATATCTTCGTCACTGGTGGTGTTGTTTCATCACTTGGAAAAGGTATTGCTGCAGCCTCATTGGCAGCTATTCTTGAAGCCCGCGGCCTCAAGGTAACTATGCTCAAATTGGACCCCTACATTAATGTAGATCCCGGTACTATGAGCCCTATTCAACACGGCGAAGTCTTTGTAACAGACGATGGTGCAGAAACGGATTTAGATTTAGGCCATTACGAACGTTTTATTCGTACCCGCATGACCCAGCGCAACAACTTCACCACAGGTGCTGTGTATGAAGAAGTACTGCGCAGAGAACGACGTGGCGATTACCTAGGGGCAACTATTCAGGTTATTCCGCACATCACCAATGAAATTAAACGTCGAGTCATTGCTGGCGCAGAAGGTAACGAAATTGCCATCGTCGAAATCGGTGGCACTGTTGGTGACATTGAATCACAGCCATTTATTGAAGCAATTAGACAATTAGGCACCGAAATAGGTCGTGAGAGAACTATGTTCATGCACCTAACCCTTGTACCATTTTTGGCAGCGTCGGGGGAAGTCAAGACAAAACCAACGCAGCATTCAGTAAAAGAACTGAGATCAGTAGGTATTCAACCTGACATTTTAGTCTGTCGTTCAGAATGCCCGCTACCTTCCAATGAAAGATCTAAAATTGCCTTGTTTACTAACGTAAATGAAAAGGCTGTAATTTCATTACGAGACGCAGATAGTATCTACAAGATCCCAGCAGCGTTGAAAGCTCAAGGTATGGATCAACTAGTGGTTGATCGCTTCGGCTTAGATTGTCCAGAAGCTGATTTAAGCGAATGGGAACAAGTATTGTATGCGGAGTCCAACCCAGTAGGTGAAGTTAATGTGGGTATGGTGGGTAAATATGTTGAGTTGCCGGACGCATATAAATCTGTAAACGAAGCATTAAAACATGCGGGTCTTAAAAATAGACTAACCGTTAACATTCATTATATTGACTCGCAAGATATCGAAAGCAAGGGCGTTACTTTATTAAAAGATTTAGATGCCATACTGGTGCCTGGAGGATTTGGTGAACGCGGAATTGAAGGCAAAATTGCTGCCGCTAAATATGCCAGAGAAAACGATGTGCCCTATTTAGGTATTTGTTTGGGTATGCAGGTTGCCTACATCGAATTTGCACGAAATGTTGCCGGCATGGATAACGCAAATAGTACCGAATTTAATCCAGAAACCCCCTTCCCTGTTGTAGGCCTAATAACAGAGTGGTTAGATTCAACGGGCTCTACAGAGATCAGAGATGTTTCAGATGATTTAGGTGGTACTATGAGACTTGGTAGTCAACTTTGCCATTTGATCAAAGATACAAAAGTTGCCAATATGTATGGCTCCACCGAAATTTACGAACGTCATCGCCATAGATACGAAGTAAACAATAATCTACGCCAACAAGTAGAAGATGCAGGACTTAAAATAAGCGGCTTATCGACAGACAAGCGTTTGGTAGAAGTAATTGAATTAGAAGATCATCCTTGGTTTATTGCGGGTCAATTTCACCCAGAATTTAATTCAACCCCAAGAGATGGCCATCCTTTATTTAAAGGGTTTATTGCCGCCGCCAACGAGTACAGAAAGAAGCATCATTAAATCGCATTAAGCATTAAACAAGAGGACTTATTAATGGCTAAGATTCGCCAAGTTGTAGGAAGAGAAATTCTAGATTCACGTGGTAACCCAACAGTAGAAGCTGATGTTTACTTAGAATGTGGCGCTATGGGAAGAGCGGCAGCTCCCTCTGGTGCTTCAACCGGGTCACGCGAAGCATTAGAGTTAAGAGACGGAGATAAAAGTCGCTATCTTGGTAAAGGTGTTCTTAAAGCGGTTGCTGCAATTAATGATAAAATTGCCAGCGCAATTGAAGGTAAGGACGCAAACGAACAAGCTGAAATCGACCAAATCATGATCGATTTAGACGGCACAGAAAATAAAGAAGTATTAGGTGCAAACGCAATATTGGCAGTTTCATTAGCAGTCGCTAAAGCCCAAGCTATTAGCGCTGGAAAACCCCTGTATGCGCATATTGCTGACTTAAACGGCACTTCAGGTCAATATTCCATGCCTGTACCTATGATGAACATTATCAACGGTGGCGAACACGCGGATAATAATGTCGATATCCAAGAATTTATGGTACAGCCAGTAGGCGCGAAAAACTTCCATGAAGCCTTAAGAATGGGTGCAGAAATATTCCATTCGTTGAAAAAAGTATTATCTGCAAAAGGCTTAAATACAGCAGTAGGTGACGAAGGTGGTTTTGCACCTAACCTCAGTTCAAATGCAGAAGCACTTGCGGTAATCGTTGAAGCTGTTGAAAACGCCGGTTACAAAATGAATGATGACGTAACCCTAGCGCTGGATTGTGCATCTTCTGAGTTCTATAAAGACGGTCAATACGTATTAAGCGGCGAAGACAAATCTTTCGACTCAAACGGCTTCAGTGATTATCTTGCAGAACTAACCAATCAATATCCTATTGTTTCAATTGAAGATGGTTTAGACGAAAGCGATTGGGATGGTTGGGCATATCTGACTGAAAAACTAGGTAACAAAATCCAATTAGTGGGCGATGATTTATTCGTGACTAATACCAAGATTTTGAAGCGTGGTATCGATAACGGTGTAGGTAATTCGATTTTGATCAAATTCAACCAAATCGGATCTCTTACTGAAACCTTAAATGCTATTAAGATGGCGAAAGACGCTGGTTTTACTGCTGTTATTTCACATCGCAGTGGTGAAACAGAAGATGCAACCATTGCTGATTTAGCCGTTGGAACAGCTGCAGGTCAAATCAAAACAGGCTCTCTATGTCGTTCTGACCGTGTAGCCAAGTACAATCAATTATTAAGAATTGAAGGCGAGCTAGGCGAAAAAGCACCATACAAAGGCCGTTCTGAAATAAAAGGTCAGTAATAACAATAACGCAACAGTGGCGCCGTAGTTTAATAATGGAGCCGTAGTTCATAAATAATGGAGCCGTAGTTCATTATCACCCACCAACCAGATGTAAGTTATTTATACTAGGTTTAAGGTGATAATGAACTACGGCTCCATTATTTATGAACTACGGCTCCATTTTTTCTGCTCCATTATTTATGAACTACGGCTCCATTTTTCTGTGCCATTATTATCAGTGCGATTTTTTTGTGATATGATTTCCGCCGAATAAAAATAACTACTATCTAACCTGTGTCTCCTGAATTACTTGAACAAACCAGTATTTTCAATCTAACGGCTAAATATCCTAATTTTGCCGAATTGAGTAATGCCTTGTATGAAAGAGAACTGATCCGTCTCGCCAACAGTAATATTTCAGACCCCCGTTTATTGAAACGTAAGCTCAAAGGATTAACCTTCCACATAAAAAACGCAGCTATGCATCTATTGGACG
This sequence comes from Glaciecola sp. 1036, assembly GCF_050306235.1. Classification (NCBI taxonomy): domain Bacteria; kingdom Pseudomonadati; phylum Pseudomonadota; class Gammaproteobacteria; order Alteromonadales; family Alteromonadaceae; genus Glaciecola; species Glaciecola sp. 1036. Next base: position 38,252 of record NZ_JBLWFH010000003.1, read on the forward strand.
GTAACTCCCCTATGGATGTCGATGTTCACAACGGCACATGGCAGGCGAAGCAAGCAGGAAAATGCCCTATTGCCACTCAGGACACAGATAAAGTCTTGCGTTGGTTTTCTGAACATGCGCGCTACGGCCAAGTGGTTGCAGTTTATGTAGAGCATCTCGGTGAAGAACATATTGAATTAGACAGTATTGATAGAATCGCGTCTGATCGCATTCATTTAAATCAATTTGGCTGGTTTTCCAAAACCGGTGAATACTTCGACATTATTCCTAAGCAAACCAAATACAAGTTGCTCAAACCTGGTAAACCTGTAATGGTGGCAGCTTGTGGAGGCCACCGCTGGACCCCAAAAGGTAAAGCAATTCCCAGAGCCTTGTCCTTAAGGGAATTATTACTTTCCACAGACATTGACTGGAAAACATTTAAATGAGCATTCAACTTTCATCACAAGCCAAGGATTAAGCGTTGAGTGAACCACAAAAAGACGTATCTGTTGTACGCTGGTTAGCCGGTTTTCTTTCACCTTACAAACGACAAGTTCTATTTGCAGTGATTGCCTTGGGAATCAGTGCTTCAACCTGGTTGGTATTAGGTCAAGGCATCAAATATGTGGTCGACAATGGTTTCGCAAATAATGACTTAAATGTTATTAATCAAGCATTTATTGCGGTGTTGGTCATTGTCATCATAGGGAGCTTCGCCACTTTCGTACGTTTTTATTACATGGTTTGGTTAGGTGAAAGAGTATCTGCTGACATTCGCAAATCTTTGTTTAATCATCTAATCACCTTGTCTCCCAGTTTTTACGAACAAGAAAGGACTGGAGAAATTATATCTCGCTTTACCAGTGACACCACCTTACTGCAATCTGTCGTTGGAACTGGCATCTCTATGGCCTTGCGATCGGCTGTAACCTTTATTGGCGCTCTGGTATTAATGTTATTTACTAGCCCAATGCTTACCTTGTATGTGTTCCTAGCAATTCCGCTAATTTTAATTCCGGTTAAAATTATTGGACCTAAAGTAAGAGAATTTAGTAAAGACAGCCAAGATAAAGTGGCTGAAATGGGCAGTTTGGTAGACGAAAATTTACATGAAATAAAAACTGTGCAAGCGTTTAACGCTCAATCACAAGCTAAAACCAGATTTGCAGATCAAGTTAATTTAGTTATGCAAAGTGCCAGTGGTCGAATTAAGTACCGAGCATTGCTTATCACCACAGTTATGATAGTCAGTATGTGCGCTATCGTATTTGTCGCTTGGATAGGTATGCGAGCCGTTTTGGCTGACGAAATATCCAGCGGTCAATTAATCGCCTTTATGTTTTATGCTGTTATGGCAGGCGGCGGAATAGCCACCATCAGTGAAGTCATTGGAGAAATACAAAAAGCAGCAGGAGCAAGCGAAAGAATTATTCAGCTTTTATCTCAAGAATCACATATTAAAAGTTCTGGGAACAAAACACTAGAAAGCATATCTGACCCCATATTAGCGCTGGAAAATATTAGTTTTGCCTACGAAGAAGAAAACGTTATTCGTCAATTAAGCTGTGAAATTAATTATGGGCAAAAGGTCGCTTTTGTAGGACCAAGTGGCGCCGGTAAATCAACCCTATTTGATTTAATCTTAAGGTTTTATGATATTAGCCAAGGACAAATAAAACTAAATGGGAAACCTCATTCTGATTATAGCCTGCACGATCTTAGAAGCCAATTTGCCTTTGTATCACAAGACCCCGTAATTTTTGCTGGAAGTGTCGCCGAAAATATAAGCTTTGGTGATCCAACCTTAGATCGAGAAGATATTATCAACGCAGCTAAGCTTGCTTTTGCAGATGATTTTATTCAAGAATTACCCCTTCAATACGATAGCCAATTGGGTGAACGAGGGGTTAAGCTCTCAGGCGGCCAAAAACAACGAATAGCAATCGCCAGAGCCATAGCCGCCAACCGCCCAATTTTACTTCTGGATGAAGCCACAAGCGCCCTCGACGCTAAAAGTGAAAAAGTTATCAAACAGGCCCTAGACTCATTAATGAAGGAAAAAACCACCTTAATTATTGCACATAGACTGTCGACCGTAGCCAATGCTGATAAAATTTATGTAATGGACAAAGGCAAAATAATTGCTTCTGGTGTACATAAAGATTTATATCAAACTAACCCCGAATACAAAGAATTCGTAGATCTCCAAATGGTCGTAGAATAAAGCCGTAACATTCTGAAACATTTTCTCTGAAACTTAAGATGCAAACTTTTTTTTGATAGTAGTAGTATGGATATTGACAGAATATTCCGTAGTAACAATGTAATCCATTTTACGCTAATAAAATAAAAGGAAGCATCCATGAAAAACAGCTTAAGCAAGTTGTTGCTTGCAGCTACTTTGGTCAGTTTTCAGGCCAGTGTCTGGGCAGAAGAAGAAGCAAAAAAAGAAGAAGAGGATAAAGACCCCACTTTATCTGAAATTTTGGAGAAACAAGAAGCCTTTGAAGGCTTTCTCGACATCTACCGCGATAACAAAGATGGCGCTGGGCTTATAGTGATTGAAGAATCAGATTTAAATAAGCCATTTCTTTATATTGCCAGTGCTACAGACGGTGTAGTCGCCGCAGGTACTTTCAGAGGTCAATACCGTGAAACTAAACTGATTGAGTTTAGACGCCGTTTTAACAGAATTGATGTGGTTTCTACTACTCCAAGATTTTACTTTGATCCAGAAAGTGCAATTAGCCGCGCCGCCGATGCTAATACCAGTGAAGCGATTCTAGTTTCCACCGAAATCAAACATGATGAAGAAGGTAAAATAGCCTTTTCATTGCAAAGCTTAGTAAAAAACGAAGACTTGCATAGAGTATCTCCGATGCCTTCAGGCAATCCTGAAATTGATAAAAATCGTTTTGATCCAGGCAAATTCTCAGCCGACAAGTCACGTATTACTGACATCAACAATTTCCCTGAAAATACGCACATAGTTGTAGATTACGTTTATGAAAACTCTACTCCAAAAGTGTTTGGGGGCAGTGAAATTGCGGACCAACGTTATACTACCCTTAGCATTCAGCATGCTTTTGTGAAAGTACCAGAAAATAACTTCCAGGCCCGTAAGGACGATCCTCGTGTTGGTTATTTCACTCAACAATTTGATGACCTTACAACCGACCAAACCGTAAATTTCCGTGATGTTATTAATCGCTGGCACCTAGAAAAGAAAGATCCAAATGCAGCCATTTCTGATCCAGTTGAACCTATTGTTTGGTGGATTGAAAACACCACGCCAGTGGAATGGCGAGACACAATTACCGAAGCTGCTTTAGCTTGGAACTCATCTTTTGAAAAAGCAGGATTTAGTAACGCAATTCAGGTAAAAGTGCAGCCTGACGACGCTGATTGGTCTGCTGATGATGTTCGATACAATGTTCTACGCTGGACGTCTTCACCACAACCTCCGTTTGGTGGTTATGGACCAAGTGTTGCTCACCCACTCACGGGACAAATTCTCGCAGCAGATGTAATGCTCGAATACACATTCTTACAAGGCCGTTGGATAGCGGGTGAAATGTTTACCGATGGCGCTAACCCGCTCGGAAAACACCTTCCTCAGTCAGGTTTGACTGCTGAGCAAGTAAATTATTGTTCCCTTGGTCATGAGCTACAAATGGGCCAATTGTTTGGTAATTATGCTGGTCTGTCACAAGGTATAGGCGATATTGAAAAAGATCGTTTGTTACGTCAATCCATGCATTATTTAATTCTACATGAAATAGGCCACACACTCGGTTTGAATCATAATATGATGGCTACCCAACTGCATGGCCCTAAAGAAGCCCATGATATAGAGGTAACTAATGGTATTTTGGCTGGTTCAGTAATGGATTACCCTGCGGTTAACTATGCGCCTGTAGGCATGGAGCAAGGTGATTTTTACACTGAAAAACCAGGACCTTATGATGATTGGGTAATTGAATATGGTTATTCAGTGGCTTTAGAAGACCCTGAAGCTGAAGAGGCACGTCTAAATGCAATTTTATCCCGTTCTGCTGAACCTGAATTAGCCTTTGGTAACGATGCAGACGACATGAGAGCCCCTGGACGTCATGTAGATCCAAGAATCAATATTTTTGATATGTCCAGTGATGCTATCGAGTATGCAAGCGATAGGATAGAACTGGTTGAAGACGTAGCAGGCAAGTTAAAAGATAAATTATTGGTAGATGGTCGCTCACACAATGATTTGGTGGTAGGGACCAATGTAATTTTCAATGAATTTGCCCGTCAAGCTAGCGTTGTAAGTCGCTATATAGGTGGCGTTTATTTAAATCGTGCTTTTGTTGGTCAAGAAGGTTATACACAGCCTTTAACACCTGTACCAAAGAAAGATCAGAAACGCGCTATGCAATTACTAAGCAAACAGTTATTTGCCCCGGATGCAGTTGAGGAGATGGAAAACCTTTACGCTTATTTACAACGCCAACGTCGTGGCTTTAGTGGTTGGGGACGTGATGAATCTCCGCGTGTGCATGATATGTTGTTAAATGTTCAACGCTCAGTGCTTGATCACTTAATGCATCCAAATGTTGCAAAACGCATTACCGATACAGCCACTTTCGGCAACGAATATCCTTTAAATGAAGTGATGCAGGATTTAACCAATGGCATTTTCAGCTCAGATATTAAAGGTAGCGTTAATAGCTATCGTCAAAATCTGCAAGTGGAATATGTGGAACGCTTAATTGCAGCTGCTGGTTTAGAAAAAGCAAGTAGCTATGACAATATAATGCAAGCTGTTGCCACTCATGAATTAAAGCGTATTAAAGATATGGCGGACAATAGTCGAGGTGACAACGCCTCTGAAATCCACAAAGCATTTATTGTGGATAAGATAGATCGCGCTTTTGAAGCCTAAACAGCCACACTAGCAACCTAATCAAAGGAAACCCTCGGGTTTCCTTTTTTATTTCGAGCCTGTTTACGCATTTTCTAATCAGCCAGTACTTGCATTCAAAGTCAAATACAGTGAGTATTAGACTATATTCTCGAGGGAAATAGGATGTACCTAGTTTAGCAGGGGATATTAAATAAGATGTAGGTCTGAAGCTTTCGTTCTAAATAGCTCAAAACCTAGTTTTCGTCGAAATTTAATAGCTGCTCGGTTTTAGAATACTATGAAGAAGATTTTTTATTTAGTTTGTTTTCTGATTGCATATGGTTCGTTGTATCCGTTTACTTTTGAGTTAAGTAATTTCTCCCAAGAACGGCTTAGCCTTTTACTCAATTTCTCAATATTTCGCACTAATTTCTCAGATATTATTGCCAACATAGTGCTTTTTGTTCCATTCGGGTTTCTGTTTTGTAGTAGCTACCCTAGGTTTAATAAATTCCCGCACTTTCTAATTCCAACTGTACTTTGCTTCATATTTGCTTATGTCATTCAAATATTTCAACTATGGTTTATTGATAGAGCACCTTGGGGCGGCGATGCCATTTGGAATTTAGTGGGGTTTGCTTTTGGTGCTTGTGTATATGCAATTAGCAGCTTTTCTAACACTCGTTTACTAGAAGGTAATCAAGTCAACAATAAATTAGCACTGGTATTTGCCATAGCTATAATTCTACTTCAACTTTCTCCTTTTGCACCTACTGTCGATTTCCAAGTTTTAAAAGATAACATTAAGCAGCTAATCGCAAATCCTGACGTTGATTTTTATTGGGTATTTGAGAACTTTGTGCTTTGGACCTTTGTCTTTTTCTGCCTTTCCATTGCGACTAAAAAACACAATATTTACAGTAAATTTATTGTCTTAACCTGCATAGTTCTTGGACTTAAATTCATTATCATTTCCAGCGATATCAATTTATCTAAAATGGTGGGGGCGCTGTTAGCGCTCTCTTTGTGGCCAATTTTAAAACAGAAAGTTGGCTTTAAAACCCTGTCAGTCCTGATGTTCTTGGTAATTTTAGGCAATGGTCTTTACCCTTTCACATTTAGAGAGACTCAATCAGCCTTTAATTGGATTCCCTTTACAGGCGCCATGGGCGGCAATATTTTACTTAATATTTTAGCGGTAAGTAAAAAGCTCCTGTTCATGACGTTATTCATCTGGAGCTTATATAAAGCCACTAACAAACTAATGGTGGCTAGCATTTTTACCTCAGTTTTTATTTTTTTACTCGAGTATACCCAGACCTTTTTTATCTATTCAGTGCCCGAATCTACCGATGCCCTGCTTGCCTTATTTGCAGGGTTTATTTTGCATCAAGTAAATCTACACAAGCCTCACCAGCAGAGCTCAGCAGAACAAATAGAAGAAGTTAAAGCTCACTCCATTCAGTCAGAAAAAGTGCTAAGCAAGTCTTCCATTGGCTACATAGCCTCTCTAGACGGTTTACGAGCAATAGCTGCCGTCTCTGTTTTTATCGTACATTTTCAGCAATTTACTAAGGTATCTGGCAGTGCTGGCATGTTTGATTTTGAACGTTTAATGATAAACGGAAACACAGGCGTTGCTTTGTTTTTTATTCTCAGTGGTTTTCTATTATCGATGCCCTTTTGGGGCAAGGCTGAATCAAACCAGTTGCCCAACATTAAAGAGTATTTTGCCAATCGAGCACTTAGAATAATTCCTATTTATTACATCTGCCTATTTGCTTTGTTAGCCTTAAAGGGCTTTTCCGGAGCAGATGCAAATTTCAACAATATTATCTCTCATTTGTTCTTTCTGCATAATCTTAAAGATTATCAAGTTATGAGTTTAAACCCTCCATTTTGGACGCTAGCAGTTGAATTCCAGTTTTACCTGCTTTTACCTTTATTTTTCTTAGCCATAAAGCCTCTATCGACCATTTTTAAACAAACCAGCATCTTTTTATTAGCTATCGGCTTATTCTTGCTTCATATTTGGCTGATGCATAAGCTGGAATCTTACACTGACTGGCCAATTACTTTTTCTTTAATTTGGCCATTTGGATTTGAAAGTCATGCTAATTTTTCAGGTGCATTAAAATATTCAACCCTTGCTCACCTGCCCCACTTTTTATTAGGTGTTTTTACTGCAAGCATATTTCTTAAAGTTAAAAATGTATCTTCAACTATCTTATTTGATTTACTTTTTTGGAGTGCCTTAATTGCATCTTTCATCATTTTAGCAACACCTCTTGATGATAGTCTGCAAGTGACATATGGAAGATATAACTTTCCTTATATTCCTCTACTCTTAGCAACTGTACTTTTGTCTGCACCATTGAGTAAAACGGCGAAATTCCTACTAGAATCGTCCATGATAAAGTTTATCGGTGTGGTTTCGTACGGTATTTATATTTTTCATTACCCGATTCAAAAAGCAGGTTTCCTAGCCTTTAACATGTTAAATATATCGTTAAGTGATTATGCCGTAGTTTATGGTCTGGCAACTTTTGTTTTGACATTGTTTGTTGCAGGAATATCTTATTATTTTATAGAACGCCCAATAATGCGAAAATATAAATCAACGCGCATCAGGGAAAAAGTGCCTCCCAAGGCCGAAAATGCAGTCAAGCTTACTAGTACAAAGAAGAAAGGTAGCAATATGTTAGTGTTTAGTTCCAAGAAGTACGCTATTTATTCCATATGTTTATGCTGCTTAATCGCGGTCGCTCTTTTTTATTTTAGTAGGGAACCAGAAACAAAGATTCAAATAGATCAACCCTCATGGGCGGGCAATAAAACGAATGAGATAATATTCGATCACCATGCCCACACCACTTATTCTGATGGAAGTCTTAGTGTAGATGCATTAGTTGAACAGGGATATTTGAAAGGCTGTGACGCAATGAGCATCACTGACCACGGCGGCAATAAAAGCATTATGTCTCTGGATAAATTTGCTCAGATCAGAGATTTAAGAGAACAATATAAAGGCATGCTCATTTTCAATGGCGTTGAAGTTGGTATGCCGTCATACTTTGGTAGAGAACACGTTAATATACTTGTTACACCGGCCTCTGAGGAAAGAGTGCTTTCTAAAGTAATGGCAAACTTATTGTCACAAAACGATCTATCAAAACAAGATTGGGATGTATCTGTACTTGAAGCCGTAAATTTGGAAAAGGGAGAAGCAGTAGCTATTTATAATCACCCAACACGCAAAGATGAATCTTTAGATGAAAATATGAGTGATTTAAGTATCTGGAATAAAAATGGAAGGCTAATTTCCTCTATTTCTGGAGCGCCTGGACATCAAAATAGAGATGATATCGGAAGCTATTTTGGTGTTTTTAAAACCAAAGATCGCTGGGATCCTGGAGTAGAAGAAGTTGGCGGTTTTTGGGACAAATTATTAGAAAAAGGACAACGAATTTGGGGGGCTATTGCGTCCTCTGATTTTCATGATTTCAATATGGATTATGCCCCTTGTGAATTCTCACGAATTCATATCAGAGCGCCTGAATTTAATTATAAAGGGATAATAACCGCTTTGGACAAAGGCACCTTTTGGGCAGATCATGGTAAGCTATTAAAAACTTATGATTTTTCTATCACCGCCTCCAACTCAAACGAACAAATCTTCCCCGGTGGAACCATTAAAATAAAGGGAGAAAGTGAATTACTTTCAGTCAACTTATCCTTTGTACGAAATGAGCAATACAAAGACGATTTTATGCGCGCCGATATTATTACTAATTGTGGCCCATCAGGTGTTGCATTATCATCTGACTACGTGCCACCTGAAAAATCCAGATCTCTGCTATTCTTACCTGTTAATAAAAAAGTGCAACAATGTTACGTAAGAACCAGATTAGTCAGAGAAACACCGGAAGAACATGACTTAAGCGCCTATTCAAACCCGATTTTTATCGAGTTTGAATAGATTTTTTATTAGCCGTAATAGTCGACATACCAATCGACAAAGGCTTTGATACCTGTGTCTAAATCGGTGGAAGGGCGATAACCTACATCATGTACCAAGGCTTCCACATCAGCGTAAGTTGCTTCAACGTCACCAGGCTGCATTGGAAGCATATTCTTAATAGCTTGTTTGCCCAAGGCTTTTTCAATAGATTCAATAAAAGTAAGTAAATGAACCGGCGTTTGCGCACCTATATTGTAAACTCGCCATGGTGCCTTGCTTGAACTAGATTGAGGCTGTAACCCGTCCCATTCAGGATTGCCTTGTGCAACATGTAAAGTCGATTGCACAACCCCCTCAACAATATCGTCAATATAAGTAAAGTCTCGCCTATGATTACCATAATTATAAACGTCAATGGGCTTATCTTGAGAAATTGCTTTAGTGAATTTAAATGGTGCCATGTCAGGTCTGCCCCACGGACCGTAAACGGTAAAAAATCTTAATCCTGTGGTCGGCAATTGATACAAATGCGAATATGTGTGAGCCATTAGCTCATTTGATTTTTTACTCGCTGCATACAAAGACAATGGATGATCCACATTGTCTTCCACTGAAAAAGGCATTTTTTCATTTGCGCCATACACCGAACTACTTGATGCATAACATAAATGAGTAACCTTATGATGTCGGCATCCCTCTAAAATATTCATAAACCCAACAATATTCGATTCAATATAAGCATGTGGATTTTCTATTGAATAACGAACTCCAGCTTGAGCGGCTAAATGAATAACATGGGTAAACTGATGTTCGGCAAAAAGTGCTTCCATCGCAGCTCTGTCTGCAATGTTCATTTCTATAAAACTGAAGTTAGATGCATTTGAATGGGAGTTGACCCATTTTAGTCTATCCAGTTTTAGCGAAACTTCATAATAGTCATTGTTATTATCAATTCCTACTACCTGATAATTATCAGATAAAAGCCTTCGGACTGTGCTAGCGCCAATAAATCCAGACGCACCTGTTACTAAAAATTTCATGTAAAATTCCCTTATTTTAGTCCTTGTGACTTTGAATCTTCTGGTGTAAAAAAGTGTTCACCCATAATTTTCGTCACTATGCCCCTAAAAGACTTCATTGAAATATGGTAAATCAATAGTCCTATGGGCATTTTAATAAAATGCCCTCTCAACATAGCGAAAAAGTGCGCTGTCGCGTGTTTGCTATGTTGTATTAGAGGGTGAGTTGGTACGAAAATTCGTGAAAAAATACTGATATCTAACCACACTCTAAATTTGCTTTTTTCCCCAAGCGCATGGGTTATTAAAACATCTGAGCAATTAAAACCTAACGTATGATTAATAAAATATAATGCTAAGCCAGTTTCATATAAAAAGCCAACATCTTTAGCCACTTCAAGAACATCCTCTATAAAGCTTTGTTCTTGTGACACCAGCATAAAATATAAATCAAACAGATCGCGAAGAGCTGTTTTGTACTCTTCATTTCTGAATAAATGCACCGCACTGTGAACAAACTGCATCTCAGGGTTTAATACCTGAATACCGTCCGCTCGAGTTTGAATGTAAGGAACTAATTTTGCGACCTTTGGGCTGTCTTTGGATACCACTGGGATAATATTATGATGAACATCTATACTAGTACCACGTGTGATGTGCTGCATTGGTGGTATTTCGTGGGCCCACTTTCGATAATACATGTCATCATAGTCACTAATCTCAGTGTAAGCCCACCCATCCAAAACTAACGCTTGCTCACATTGTTTTATGTTTTTTTCTTCGACCAGTACATCAATATCAGAATATATTCGTCCTTTTGATAATGGGAGCTTGGCCAAGCTATAAGCTGCACCTTTTAAGAAAACGACAAATTCAGAGGTTTCAGATAAAATATCTTTGATTCGCAAAGCTTCAACGGTGACTTGTTCATTTTGCCGAGAAACCACGACTAATGCATTTAACAAATGCCGTTTTGTTTGTTCTGGTAAATCTTCAAATACTTGCTGTTCTTGCGCCAAAACAGCAAAGGTCGCTAGCAATTTTTGCTGTCTTAATACTATCACTAAGTCACTCAACTGCTTTTGCGATAAACTAGTTACAATTGAAGGCCTTAATATACAATCTTTAATCAATTCCGGCGCTATCATGTGTTTGTTATCCTCTCAGACAAAAAACGCTCTACTTCTTCAACATTGTTGTAGTGGATTTCATAAAGAAAGGCATTTTCGATTAAAGCAGTAGCTGTATCAAACCCAAGAGTGCCAAGTAAATTGAAATTAAATGCATTGTTAGCGAACTGCATAAAAGCGTTCGCTTTATCTAATTCATAAATATCCAAAAACAGGCTTTTGTCATAATTAGGAAACACAACACCAACAACTCTGGCTTGCTCTCGAGCGCATGCTAGAGAATTGTCTGAAGGCGCCATATGTGCAACATCACCTTTGTGAGTTGCAAAAGCTGTATCAGAATACGCCAGGTCGGGAAACCATTGCTTACATAGATTGATAGACGCGTTCTTCAAGCATATAGCTCTTACAAAAGGTGTTACATTAAGCTCGTATGGTGTAATAAGCGCCATTTCATCAGACAGTAGTCGCCAACCGTGGTTTGCCAAATAAGCAGTTAGGGTACTTTTACCTGAACCAGGAGGCGCGGGAAACAAAATGGCCTTACCGTCTTTTGCCAAAACAGCAGAGTGAATTATGACATGCTGAAATTCATGTAAAGCCACCGTCCAATTCATTCCCCATTCTAACATTGCAAAGGCTTGATTGGCTGGCAAGGGTTTGAACGGTTCTCTGTCATCACATTTAAAGGTAACTTGTGATTTTGTTAATCGTCGAATACCACCAGTGTAAGTAAGAGATAAATGATAATCGACAGAAGCACGAAAATCTTTTTCTGTTAGAAAGTGGCTCTTATAAATACGTTTTGCATTTTCAACCACCATGGGAACATTGGTAGAAATTTGAAAAACAAAGGGGGACGTATTGAGTTGGAACTCCTGCATTTTACTTATAGGTCATCTTTTGCTTTGGTGAGTATACCTTTGTCGATCAAGGTTTCTATATGTTGCATTTGATCATCATCGGCAAGCCTAGTGCCATCTAAAATAGCCATAAATGCGTCAGTGTCAATAAAAGAAGTGGTAATATCCATGTTCACAGTGTTAAAAAATGTGACACCTGAATTATCAGAAAAGGGATGCATTAGCATCCCTTGTTTTAATTTAAGCTTCACTTACTACTAGACGTTGTGATAGTTGCTAGGATTAAAGTGCAAGGTTTCCAATTGCGCTTTCAATCTGGAACTCCGTCTGTCATGCATATCTTTAGCAAAAGCTTTTGGATTTACATAGGCCAGTTGTCTACCGTTTTCGTAACCACAGATCGGGAAAACGATACCATGAGTATTATGATAACAAGCATTCAAAAATGCGCTGGCAATGTATTTGTTCATGTTATCGTGGCCAGTAAAATCTTTTACGATATCAGAAACTAACCTAGATGCATTGTAACTGTTGGTGAATACCGCTTTAACATTATAAAGGCTTAAAGAAGAGCCAATCAAATAAAAATTGCTTCTATCTAGTCCGCGCCAATAGCCATTCTTTTTGTACTTTATTACTACACCAGGGACATAAGAAAGGTCATGTACTATTGAATGCACATCACCCAATACATGACGAATTTTAATATGTTTTTTCGCGTCATTAGGCACTTTATAATTACACCAATCTATATTGGCATATCCACCCGTGCAATCAAAATATTTGTGATCAAGTTCAGGCTTATTCATACCTAGCCAATGATCAGGGTGTTTGAGGTGATAATCAGCTGTACTAGTGTTGGCTGAAGCGTTATTAGAAGCAACGACAGAGCCATTTAAACCACTGGTGGCCCAAACTGATTTAGCAGGTAAACTTGCAATGGCTACACCCACACCTGCTTTTTTCAGGAATCGACGACGACCTTCTGCTGACTGGTTTTGATTGTCAGAGCTTACATTTTTATTTTCCATTTTTACCTACCAATTTAATTACCCACTTTGGCTGAAACAACATACGAGATCAATCCATCGGAATATTCTTCCATTAACAATGCAATTTCTGATCCAATACGCTAAAACCTTGTATTTTATGGGTTTTCTTAGATACAAAATTTACGAGTGACAAATTTATTGACACATTATAAGCGTAAACCGTTATCAAGTGCTAGTTTCCTTAAATGCCTCACGGGAATAGCATAACTTATACCCGAAGGATTCGAAAGTGCGGCTTCTTTTCCACCGCTAACAAAGACTTTATTTATGATGCCAATGACCGTATTGGTATCGACATTAAAAACCGGACTTCCACTATTGCCTGGATATGCAGTCGCGTCTAACTGATAGATCATAAAGGGCTGTTTGAGACGCTTGAGCATCTTCAATGTAAGTTCATTAGCATTTCTAGCCGGATTCACATCAGGAGCAATTGCCGCAATCATGCCTCTGTGACTTGCTGGATAAAGCCCTAGAACGGCGCCTATTGGAAATCCTGTAAAATAAACATCAGTCCCGGCATCCAATAAGTCGTTATTATTTAGTTCCAGACTGGGTAACTTTGAATTATCAGTAATTTTCAAGATAGCGAGATCATGCACAGGATCGATGCCTAGAATTTCAAGCGGGTGAACGCCAATAATTTGCCCACTGCCACTCATGGCGACATATCGCTGTACAATTTGCGTCTCCAGCTCTTTGGAAACAACGTGATAGTTAGTGACGACATATTTACCGTTTCCAACGACGAAGCCAGTTCCGAGCAATACCGGCTTATCACTTTCAATTGGCGTCGATAGCCCTATGGCGACCACTGATGATGAGGTTTGTTTTACTTTTTCAACTAAAGATGCCGTTGCATCTGTTTGAAAAAAAAGACATACAAAGAGCAATATTGCTGTGTTGAAGCCTTTATTGAATGTTTGGGATAAATAGTGAAGAATCAGGTTATATGTTCCCATTTTCATTTTCTCATGTTTAAAAGTCTTATAATTCAATTGATGGATCCTGTAAATCAGGTCTTACTGCTACTTGCTGCGGGTCTAATCATCTATTTAAAAAATAAATTAAATAAGACGCCTGTGGGTAAAAAACCTATCTGGCTTTTTACTATCGCTTTTGTTTGGCTATCACTTTGTTCGCAAACTTGGTTTAGCCATATACTAATGGTTCCTTTGCAAAGATACAGTGAAAATCATCAAGTAACTAACAATCACAATTCTAAACAAGAAATGATATTTGTGCTTGGGGGATACTATGCCAACTACCCAGATTATCCGCAAGCTAGCAACTTTAGTCCGAATTCTTTGCAACGTTTAGTCCATGCTTATTCACTCTTTAAAGCTAAAGGATGCTCCATTGTTGTCACTGGGGGCTATTTTTTAGGTACCACAGATAAAAGCTACGCATACTTTGCCAAACAATTTTTAATTTCTCTTGGGGTCCCTAAAGAAAAAATTATAAGCATTGATGAAGGTACGAACTCACTGGAGGAAATTGTTTCACTAACCACACACATCGACTCATCTATAAAATTGACTGTTATTTCAAACGCTTCCCACATCAAGCGTCTTGACTATTTACTCAAACATAATACAGATTATCAGTATAGCTTTAGCTCAGTTGGACAAACACCATTGGAATTAGGTGATCAAGGTTGGTTTTTAACAGCCTATTATAATCTTGAAAAAAGTGCTGAAGCTCTGTATGAATACGCGGCACTATTGAAAATGTTAATGCAACATATTTTTAAACAAACCGATTAGGTTGTAAGCATGGATAGCGTAAAAATGAAAAATTTTGCTTTTGAAAAGCCAGAAACTGTCGATAACTATCTAATAATTTTAATCTTTTTTATTATGTCTCGGAATCTTCATAAGTCATGAATATCACTGCCTTAACAAGTTACAATGCATCTGAAGTTGCTAACTTGATTAAGACGATACAAGGATCTAGTGACAATATATTCTTGTCTCGATCATGGTTTGAATCTTGGCTTAACTGCATTAGCAATCAGCCTGAGTGCGTTATTTTTAAAGATGCCGATATAGTCAAAGGCATCGCATTTATAGGGAATAAAAAAGGCTTTTGGGGCACAACATATTTTTTAAATCAGCAAGGATTAACTGAAAACGATCAAATGTGGATTGAAAACAACGATATTCTTGCTGAAGAAGACAGTTTAGTAGAATGTAGACAGCACTTTCTTGCTTGGCTATTACAACAGTCGCGTTTTTTTAAACTAACAGTGTCTATGTCAACATCTGATGCTTGGTATAATGAGCAGCTATTTCAATGGTCAAAAATTGAAGAGCCAGTGAATTTTATCGATTTGGCAAAACTTCGTAGTGAAAGTAGCACTCACATTCAAGCGTTAAGTAAGAACACAAGAGCAAGTATACGTCGCGCTTTGAAATACATTGAGCAAAAATTTGGCTCTATCACCCTAATTAGACATAAAGAAAACTGTGCACAGATATTACAAGACAAAGTTGCACCAATGCATATCAAGCAGTGGCAACCAAAAGGGATAGAAAGTGGATTTACGAACCCTATTTTCTGTAAATTCCATCAGTCAATCTGTTCTCAAACTAGTGATCAAATAAAACCTGAAATATTGGAATTTAGATTAGACAATGCTCAATACCCTATTTTGGGGTATCTATATTTTTTGAATTCTACCACTACATGCAACTTTTATCTGTCTGCCATTGATTATTTTGATTCGGATAATAAATTTAATCCAGGACTTGTGATGCATAATTTAGCCGCTGACTATTTTTTATCGCAGGGGTATGACAAGTACGACTTTTTAGGTGGGGAAGCCAGATATAAAACTTCGCTATCTAATGCCAGTTATAAAATGTACTCCGTTGAACTAGTAAAAAATTCCTTGGTGAATAGAATGTTGTATACGGCAAATAAGATTAGACACGCACTCATTGCAAATATAGGGAAATAATAAAGTGTCAGCGAACCAAATCTGCGAGAATTCGTTGTTGATTTTACCTCAAGCATCCTTACAAGAATGCCAACTAGGCATTTGTAGTGTGCCACTTCCTAAGTCCTTTGTAACGCATGTTGAACACATTGAAATTGTTGATGATACAGGAAATGTTTACGAGAATTGCGCGAACGTTTTATCCCGATGGAATGACACCAGCATCCGATGGTTGCATTTGCAGATTTTGAATATTGAACAAACTACAGCGGCAATATATTTACGCAAGTCACCCGTGCGGGATAAAAGCACCCTAACGTTTGATTTAACCGCCACTGAAAATCCTAGTTGTGTAAGCTTACTGCCAACGTCTTCGGATAATGCCTTTGACGCTGCTTTAGAATTAACGCTTAATCAACATACTCAAGTACACTGCGGCGTGAGTTTTTCCCAATCACTTAGCTCTCAAACACTGTCACGCCAACAATTTCTAAGTTACACCAACACTGAAAAACTGTTCGAGATAAAAGAAATCCTAAATGTCGAGCTTGCCACTTCAAATGGTTTAACGGCGAGCCTAGACCTGACCTTCACGTACAATTTATTTATTAAGCAAGCGCAAGTGTCTCTCAGTGTGACAAATAAAAGCCCCCTTGATCACGATGGCGGCCAATGGGATTTAGGCAATAAAAATAGTTTACACATAACTCGCTTTGGCTTTAAATGCATGACGCCGATTGACGAGCTGGTTGTGGTCGATGACATCACAGGACAATCGATTAATACCAATCATGGGTTGAGTATTACGCAATATTCCAGTGGTGGAGAAAATTGGCAAAGTCCAGTTCATAAAACTGCCAATAACAGAGTTGAACTACAACATAAAGGTTCGCTTATTGAAGTTGACAGTAAACGTAGGGAACAAGCAAGAATTTCACCTACCCTTCAATGTAAAGTCAACGGCGATAAAGTCGAAATATCACCATTGAAATTCTGGCAAAAATTTCCCGCTAAAATTGACTTTGAAGATCAATCTTTAAGTATGGAATATGTGTTAAAGGATGCTGAACAGCTGGAAGAATTGCAGCCTGGGGAAAGGAAATCACACAAGCTTGTATTTAACTTAGCAACTCAACCAGCACGTAAGCTTAGATTAGCAACCGACGCAACCTTATTTGAAAACACCAATATTTTGCCTTTTTATGAACTTGGCATGCAACGAGATCCCATCCAAGAAATCGTCGATTTAGGACTCACTTCCCAAAATAACTTTTTTATGAAACGAGAACTGCTAGACGAGTATGGATGGAGGAATTTTGGTGATCTCTATGCTGATCATGAAGCGCACAATTTCAAAGGCCCATTGCCTTTCGTTTCTCACTACAATAACCAATATGACCCTTTGCTAGGTTTTCTAAAACAGTGGATATTGTCAAGCAATTCACAATGGTATGAATTAGCTGAGGATCTTTTTCAGCATATAGTCGACATTGACATATACCATACGTTACTAGACAAACCTGACTATAACCAAGGTCTGTTCTGGCACACTGATCATTATACCCAAGCAGAAACAGCTACCCATAGAACCTATTCTAAACATCAAGCAAAAGATATCTACATTGATCATGCTGGCGGTGGTGGACCTGGTTCTCACCATTGTTACACCTCAGGGTTGGCGTTGTATTATCAACTCACCAAGAACAATGACGCGTTAGAAACCGTGGTTAATTTGACTGAATGGCTAACCAAGGTTTATGAGAGTGATGGCACGCTATTAGGTAAATTTTTACAGCTAAAAAACGCCAATTATTTAAACATCCCGTTTACCCAAAAATTAATTTTTGGCTTTGGTACAGGTGTTGTGAGAAACCCTATTACTAACACTTATCCTCTCGATCGAGGAACCGGTAATTATGTCAATGCTCTGCTAGATGCATTTGAACTGACCAGAAAAAATTCCTATTTAAGCCAAGCAGAATTTGTCATCTTAAATACCATAGGATTTAGACCTGCCCCAACAACAGAAGCTTTTGAAGACATTGAAAATACATGGTATTACACAGTTTTTCTTCAATCAGTTGCCAAATATCTGCACTTCATAGAACATTTTTCGTTAAAAAGAGACGCTTGTTACAGCATTATAGAGAGCTTTTTACGCTACATAGATTATATTGCTGATCACGAGGAACCCTATTTAAATTCAGCGGATAAACTGGAGTTTGCCAACGACACCTGGACTGCACAAGATCTTCGAAAAGAGCAATTATTATGCATAGGTTACTTATACACCTCTAACCCTGAGCGACGAGAAGTTTATAAACAAAAAGCGCAGTACTTTAATAGCTTCATTGCACAGAAATTACAACATAGTGAAGAAAAATCTTACACCCGAATTCTCGCATTATGTATGCAAAATTACGGTGGTCTAAGCCTCATTGAGAAGTATCCTAACGGCAGGCCCTTGGATTGCAAAAAGCATCTAACAACCCATACAGATCTCAATCAAAGCCTTTTCAAAAGAAGTCTCAGATTTCTTCGGGAATACAGCGTATCTAAAGAATTTTCTCATTTGAAAAAACGTATACCTAAATTACAGAAATGGATAGGTAAACCTTAATGGCTACTCAGATAAGTTTCATTATTCCACATATGGGCAGAGAAGAGCTTTTGGATCAGACAATTGCCTCCATTACATCGCTTGATTTTGACTTGACCGCTATTGAAGTGATTGTGGTTACAAAAAACCAGGAAATTTCCTCTAACCTAAAAGCCTTTGAAAAAACGCTGAGTATTCAATTTTTGCATTCAAAAAGTGATAAAACTATTTCGTATCAAAGAAATATGGGGGCTCAAGCCGCAAGTGGAGAAATTTTTTGCTTTTTAGATGCTGATATCGGGCTCTCACCCGATTGGCTCAAGGTAATGTTAAACGAGCTGGACAAAGATAAAAATCGAAAAATTGTCAGCGCTTCTCAAAAAGCCAGTGAGAAACCTTCTCCCCTTGAATTATTAAGAGTTAAGCTCAGTAATGCAGTGCTAGATCAAAATGTCGAGTTTTTACCCGGCCGAAACCTAGTTATGCTCAAGGAAACCTTTTACGAGGTCGAAGGTTTTCCCGAGCATTTAATTACCTGTGAAGATTATTACTTTACCCAAAAAGTCGCGGAGCTCGGCACTTTATATTATTCGTCGGCCACCTGGTATGTTCACCTTGGAGAAGACAAAGAATTTATCCCAATGGCGAAAAAGGAAGTCTGGCGCGGTTTATCTAACTTCAAATCAATAAAAGGTAGACGAATTCCCTTTTCTGAATGGCCAAGTTTTATTGCGCCATTAATTATAACTTTTGGCCTTTTAGGCGCCATCCCATTCTATTTTGCAGACTTAGGTATAATTGCAAATACCTTTGTATTTTCAGCATTGGTTGTCTTTTTGTCTTACTGTGTCAGACTGAGGAGATTAACGGGTGGAAAACCGGGATTTTTAACCATACTCACGTTTTACTCCCTTTATTTCCCTGCTAGGACTTGGGGAACGATCAAAGGAATACTTAATTAATTCTTCGGTAATTTATGGATAAAAAAGCCCCTAAAATACTTCAATTTATCTGTTCCACTGGATTTTATGGTGCTGAGAGATGGATTCTTGCACTTTTTCGAAACTCAGATCCAGATAAATCACAGCATTCTCTGGCGATAACGTTAGAACAAAACTCGCAAGATTTAGAACTAGTGAAACAGTTCCGAGAACAAGGTGGAACAGCATTCGAAGTACCTATGAAAGGTAGGTTTGATCTAGGCGTGGTTAATAAACTCGTCACCTTAATTAAAGAAAATGACATAGATATCATTCACACCCATGGGTACAAATCCGATATTATTGGCATACTAGCGGCGAAAAAAGCCAAAATTCCCGTGGTTGTGACGCCACATGGCTTTGAAAACTCTAATGATTTGAAATTATCTTTATTTATTAAGCTAGGCAATTTTGCCATGCGTTTTGCAGATAAAATTGTGCCTTTGTCCAAACAGTTAGTAGAGGATGTTACGGCCTTCGGTGTCGCCCCTAAAAAAATTGAATATATTCAAAATGGCGTTGATCTATCTGAAGTTGAAGCATTCAGGGACGCGCCAGCAAAGTTAATTAAAGAAAAGAAACGCATAGGCTTTATTGGGCAGATGATCAGCCGAAAAGTGATCGATGATATTTTGTGGGTATTTGATGAAATCAGTGCCCAAAGAGATGACGTTGAATTGATTCTTTTAGGTGACGGAGATGAAAGAGAACGCTTAGAAGCCTTGGCCAAAACACTAAAATCAGCTGACAATATATCCTTTTTGGGTTATCGAAACGATAGACTAGATTATCTTCGAAGTTTCGACCTCTTTGTAATGACGTCGTCTCTCGAGGGCATACCAAGGTGTCTTATGGAGGCCTGTGCCATGGGAATCCCCACAGTCGCTTATAATATTCCTGGTGTGGATCAATTGATAAAGCATGAGTACAATGGACTATTAGCGAAATTTGGCGACAAGGCTGAACTGAAAGATTACTGGACTAGACTTTTAGATAACAGTGAACTTGCCGATAAATATGGAAATGCTGGGATTGAGTATGTAAATAAACATTATTCAGCAAAAAGGATGGCGCAGGAATATGAACGTTTGTTTAACAACCTTCTATAAGATGAGGGAACATGGTTAAACCAGAATTAGTTTTCTTACTCAGTATAGATACCGAAGAGGAATGGGATTGGAACGGCCCTTTTCCTGAGGACCAGTTTGACACTGAAAACACTCAACAACTCCCTCGTTTTCAACAGTTTTGTGAGAGTATTTCAGTCAAACCCACCTATTTGGTCGATTATGCTGCGGCTAAAGCAATTCCTTCAAATGGTGAGTTTGTTCAGTCAGTCCTGAGCAACAAAGCTGAAATTGGTGCTCATTTGCATCCTTGGGCAAACCCGCCTTTCTTTGGTAAACCCGACGAATTTACTTCACATGTTATTAATTTGCCACTACACCAAGTAGAAGAAAAACTCGATTTATTAATTGAGCTTTTAACCACAAAATTTCACTCACATCCTAAGAGTTTTCGCACAGGCCGATGGGGAATTTCTGGAGATATCATGAAGTTATTGTTTAAAAAAGGCTTCGAGATCGATTCTAGTGTTTACCCCTTTTACGAAAATGAGTACTTTTCATGTCAGGGTGCCCCTGTCAAACCTTATTGGCCTTCCTTCGACGACGTTCTTGGTGCTGGCGTGCAACGTAATTTACTGGAAATTCCAGTATCAGTAGGCTTCAATAGAGCATCCTTTGGTATCGCAAACTCCGTCTACAACACATTAGATACGCCGGCTATGCAAAAATTAAAAGCAAATGCCATCATGTGGCATACAGGTCTTTTGAAGAAAATCTATATGAGCCCAGAGGTAACTGATTTAAATAACCTCAAACTTCTTTGTGATTCAATTATTCACAATGGCTGTCCTATAATTCACATGTATTTCCATAGCTCAAGTTTAATCAGTGACGTCACAGGTGTATTAAAAGCAGATGACCCATTCCAAGTTATTACTAGCCGAATCCAAGGGGTAGTCGAACATTTGTCCAAAACCCATGATGTGAAATGTTTGACCTTATCTGAGGCTAAAACCCATTGTTCAATAAACGAAGAATATATGGCGGCCTAGTATTATGGACGGGCAACAGAATTATCAAATAGTCGATTTTGATCAGTCTCAGAGTAAGCAATGGGATGATTTTATAGAATCAGAACCCGCTAGTTCGCCTTATCATCTATTCGCTTGGACACAAGCCGTACACAAGGCTTACGGATATAGAGTTTATCGATTTACCTGTCTTGTGGATAACAAGATAGTCGCGATCTTACCAGTGGTTGAGATGAAAACCCTGAGTGGCAAAAAAGTCCTAACCTCTTTACCCTATTGCGATTTTGCAGGGCCTATAGGCCAATCGAATGCATGCGAGCTTTTAACCGCGCACTTACATGATTTTGCTCAAAAACATAGTATCAAAATAGTGGAAATCAGAACTTGTGGTGAAAAAGTTGATGAGTCGGCAATATCTCCTGCCGCCAAGGTTAGAATGTTGTTGCCACTGCCTTCAACTTCTGAAAAATTGATGGCCCAGTTCAAATCAAAGCTAAGAAGCCAAATTCGCAAAGCAGAAAAAAACAACCTGACCTACCGAGTAGTCGATGGAAAGTCTGTAACCAACACAGAACTTAACGCCTTTTATGAGGTTATAGCGAATAACATGCGAGCGTTAGGCTCTCCGGTCCACTCGTTCGCTTGGTATAAAGAAGTTATCGAAAACTATGCTCACCATTGTTATATGGCATTGGTAATGCTCGAAGATAAAGTTATAGCGGCAGGGATTGTACTTACTTGCGCAAATAAAGCTTCGATTCCTTGGGCGAGTACAATTGGCGAATACAACCGTCTAGCCCCTAATATGTTGTTGTATTGGGCGGTATTAGAGCAGGCATGTAATCTAGGTTTGTCTGAGTTTGATTTTGGGCGCTCGACCATTGGCGAAGGCACTTACAAGTTTAAAAAACAATGGGGAGCAGAACCTGCTGAGTTAACTTGGTTAAGCTTTGTTAACGGCCAACAAGAAAAGCCCGCAACGGAAAAATCTCAAAATGCCCGTCAATTTGTCGAAAGAATTTGGCGAAATTTACCACTCGAAGTGACTAAAAAACTAGGTCCTCCGGTTCGAAAACGTATCAGTTTATAAAGGGTTAATGCATCATGTGTGGTATAGCGGGTTTTCTGAATAAAGGATTTAACTGTCAAAATACAGATTTATTAGTTTCCATGGGAAATGAAATTGCCCATCGTGGTCCCGATGCCCATGGTGAATATCTAGATGACTTGGTTGGGTTATGCCACAGAAGATTAAGCATTCTGGACTTAAGTGAAGCTGGGAATCAGCCCATGTTTTCTCCAGATGGCAATATTGTCATCGTTTTTAATGGTGAGATCTACAATTTCCCAGAACTTCGTGCCGCGTTGGAACTTGAAGGTATAACCTTTGTTACCGGAACAGACACTGAAGTTATCATCCACTTGTATCAAAAATTAGGGACAGATTGTCTAGCCCAATTAAATGGTATGTTTGCTTTTGCTATTTGGGATAAACAAAAGCAAGAACTCTTCATAGCGAGAGACAGGCTAGGCAAGAAGCCTTTATATTACCTACAACATCAGGATAGATTTGCATTCGCTTCGGAAATTAAGTCTTTATTAGCGTTGCCAGAAGTCCCCAGAGAAATTCGTGATGATGCGGTTTGGGATTTCTTTGCTTATCAGTACATACCAGACCCAAAAAGTATTTTTAAACATATACACAAACTCCCCCCAGGCCATTATATGATTGCCTCAGAACAGGGGATTCAAATTAGTGAATATTGGGATCTTTCTTTTGCCCAAGTGTCTAACCAGGATGAATCTTCACAGGAACAGGCATTAGCCAAGATTATCGAACAATCAACCACCAGCCGCATGCTAGCAGATGTACCTTTAGGTGCGTTTCTAAGTGGTGGTGTAGATTCCAGCGGTATAGTGGCATTGATGTCTAAAAACTCTGAAAGCCCAGTAAAAACCTGTAATATCGCATTCGATAAAGAAGCTTTTAACGAATCTGAATTTGCAAAAATAGTATCCGAAAAATACGCTACTGACCATCATGAATTTTTAGTTCATCAAAATGTTCAAGATAATTTAGAGCACATAGTATCCTTCTTTGATGAACCCTTTGGCGATCCATCATTGGTACCTACCTACTTTGTATCTGAGCTGGCAAGGTCCGCTGTGACAGTAGCCATATCGGGTGACGGTGGTGATGAAGTGTTCGCTGGCTACCAGAAATATAATAATGATGATTTAGAGAATAAATTACGTGAAAAATTTCCTCAAAGCATTAGAACCAAAGTTTTTCCCAAACTCAGTCAGTTTTTATTAAACTCTAGCATTCATTCATTTCGTAGAGCGGGTTCACTGTTAAAAAGTCTATCTGTTGATCCTGCAATGGGCTTTTACATCACTAACTCTCAAATTAGAGATGATGAATGGCAAAACCTCGCGACCGAAGAACTTTCAGAGAAACTAAAAAATTATCATCCATCAGAAAGTACGCTGCACTTCTATCAAAAAGCTGATGGGCCTGATCATTTATCCAAAATACTGTATACCGACATCAAAACTTACATGACTGGCGGAATACTAGTGAAAGTAGACCGAATGAGCATGGCACATTCATTAGAAGTTAGAGCTCCCCTGCTTGATATGAATGTACTTGAATATGCAGCTACTCTGCCTTCAGATAGAAAATTTAAGGATGGGGAAAAGAAATACATCCTTAAAAACATATTTAAAAAATTACTCCCGGATGAAATTCTTTATCGCAAAAAAATGGGCTTTAACGTTCCTTTGGCTGATTGGTTTAGAAATGAGATAAAACCGATAGCAGAACGCTATTTATTGGAAGAAAGCGTTGGTTTGCAACAGTATTTCAAAAAGACAACTATTGAACAGTTCTGGCAAGAACATCAAGCGCTTAAAGCAGATCATAGCACCAAACTTTGGTCATTATTGATGTTTGAAATGTGGTATCAAAGGTACATGTTGGATGCTTAGGGAGCGTATTTATTATTTAGACCTACTGCGCGCACTTGCCATTATGCTGGTATTTACGGGGCATTCGGTATTTGCCCTTAATGGCACTTTGCTTGCGCCTCTAGCCTTTGGTGGCACAGGCGTTGATTTATTTTTTCTACTTTCCGGCTGGTTGATTGGTTATCAGTTATTTGCTGAACAGAAAAAGTTTGGCGATATCAACTTAGTGAAATTTTGGATCCGACGATGGATGCGAACTATGCCAGCTTATTTTGCGGTGTTAGCAGCGACCTTAACCCAACTCTATCTGAGCAAAAATACCGTAGAAAATCCACTTCCCTATTTCTTATTTATTCAAAACTATTATGTTCCTTTACCCTATTTCAGCATCAGTTGGTCGCTTGCATTAGAAGAACAGTTCTATTTGTTTATTGCTCCTTTGATATTACTCACATCAAGATTATCGTCTAAGCATCTACAATTAATCATTTTATTGTGTTTATTGATTTCTCCTAGCGTGTTCAGATATTTTAACCTATACGGTAGCTTAGCTGAAACTCACGTCAGGTGGGACTGTTGTATTATGGGTATAATATTGGCAAATCTACATGCCAATTTTCAAAACCTTTGGAACCGAATTAAATCTTGGGCGAGCGCACTGCTGGTCATTGCAATATTGGCATATGCGGTATGTTATCTTTTTCGTTGGTTCCCACCCGTTGAAAATTACTCAGACCCATCGAAATTGATACTAGCGGTCATTTTCGCTTGTATGGTTATCTACGCCGTTGTAAATCCAGTGCAAAAATTACCTTTTGCTCATAAGAGTATTATGCACATCAGCACTCGCTCCTACAGTATTTACCTGTTACACCCAGACGCTTTTGCAATAGCCAAAAAGTTAGTGTCCCCTACAGATTGGATTCCGTTTTATCTATTATCATTTTTGATCGTTTTGATAATGGCTGAAATCCTCTATCGATTTGTTGAAATAACTTTCATCAATTTGAGAGAAAAAATCCCAGTCTCCTCAAAAAGGGAACTACCGACATATGCATAAAGTAAACATACTTCATGTCACTTATGATATGCAGATTGGCGGCACGGAAACCGTAATTAAAAATATTATTTCAAGCACTGACAGTAATCAGTATTCCCATTCTATTTTTTGTATAGAAGATAAAATGGGACCATGGGGAAGAGAACTCAATGAAGCCGGTATTCCTGTCTTTATGGGAAATCGTCAACCAGGATTCGATCGTCTACTCATAAAAAAAATACGTAGATTGATAACTTCAGAAAAGATTGATGTTGTTCACTGCCATCAATACACTCCTTGGGTGTATGGATGCCTTGCAGCTTTAGGTAAAAAAGCCAAGGTCATATTTACCGAGCATGGCCGCTTTCATCCAGATTCCAGCAGTTGGAAACGTAACCTAATCAATCCTTGGTTGGCGAGAGCAACAAACCATATTACTTCGATATCAAAGGCTACCAAGTTAGCATTGGTAGAATTCGAAAATATTCCAATAGAGCGGATTAATGTGATTTATAACGGTATAGACCCGCTATATCCTGATCCAATGCAGAGTGAAAAATTTCGACTCGATCACCAGGTTCACCCTAATGATATTTTACTGGGAACAGTCGCAAGGCTAGATCCCATTAAAAACCAATTAATGATGTTAGAAGCCTTTGCCTTAGCATCTAATGAATTTTCAAAGATGACGTTGGTAATTGTTGGCGATGGTCAAATGCGAGATGCACTAGAAAAAAAAGTAGAATCTTTGGGAATTAAAGAAAAAGTCATCTTTACCGGATATATTAATAATCCAATCAATATTTTAATGGCAATTGATGTGTTTTTACTCTCCTCACTCAGTGAAGGAACTTCCATGACATTATTAGAAGCAATGTCGTTGGCTAAGCCTTGCGTTGTAACTGATGCCGGCGGAAATCCTGAAGTGATTAAAGATTGTGAAACAGGTTTTGTCACCCCAAATGAAGATGGCGTTTTGTTTGCTCAAGGAATAACCAAACTTGTACAGTCACCTGAGTTAATACAAGCATATGGACAAGCGGCTAAAAAACGTTTTGACGACTATTTTTCAAGTCAAAAAATGGCATCTGAATATCAAATACTTTACGGAAGCAAAAACTAAATGTTTAAGTTATTGATAATTTTATCCGTACTTACCTCTATTGGTTATATGTTTTCAAAGCCATGGATTTCGGCTTTACTGTATTCCATAGTGAGTATACTTCAACCCCAATATGTTTGGTTCTGGGTTTTTGATGGGTTTTCCATATTCAAAATTTCTGCAGGTATTGCGATTTTAGCGGTAATCTTCGCCGGTTTAAAAAAGAAGGTGGATTTTTCTGTCTACAACAATGGGATTGTCTGGGGATTACTGGGTTTACTGGTTTTATATTATATTTCAGATATGGTAAGTCCGTTTCAAAGCTTCTCCTCTTCTGTAAGTTCTGATTTGGTAATTGGAATCTACTTAACCATAGTTATCATGTTTTTCGTGGTGCTGGGATTAATTAATAACAAGCGTGCCGCCATGGGGCTGGCTTGGTCTATCATAGCGATTACAATTTATTATGCGTATTGGGCGAATGATAAATACTTTTCTTATAATTGGGCATACTTTGAAAACGGAAGATTATTAGGACCATTTAATAGTCCCTACGCGGATGGGAACGCCCTTTCCATCATTTTTGTGATTGGTTTACCTTTTATTTTATTTGGTATTTTTGCGGTTAAAAAAGTTTGGCTCAAAGCCCTTTTAATCCTTTCCCTTCCTTTCATTTGGCATGGCATAATTTTGTGTGCTTCGCGGGGAGCTTTGCTAAGTGCAGGCGTTGCAAGTCTAGCCACAGCCTTTATGGTGAGATCTAAAGTCTTTAACATATTCATTGGTATTGGCGTTTGCTTGTTTATCATAGATCAAGGTGCACAGCTTACAGCAAGAACCTCCAATACTATTGCGGTAGCTCAGACTGAAAGCGAAGAACCTATTAACCCTCGCCTCATTTCTTGGAAAGCAGGATTCGATCTGTCATTAAAACATCCGATACTAGGGGTGGGACCAGAACGCTTTCAACAGGCTGTCCGCTTTTATTTCCCAGGAAGAACACCTCACGTTGCTCACTCTACCTTGATTAATTTCTTAGCTAATCTGGGATATATAGCCGCCTTTATTTATTTGTATTTTTTCTATAAATCTTGGCGATTGTATAAAGAAAACAACGAAATATTGAAACAAAAGTTTGATGAAAGTTATGAGTTTTTAAATAAAGCGACTTTTGTAAGTCTTATCGGCTTTTTTGTAGGGGCAATGTTTTTAGATTTAATCATTTTTGAACCTTTCTACTTCCTTCTTATTTTAATGGTAAGTGTTAACTATTTATTGAAGAAAGTACATCTTACATCAGAAGTAGAAAACGAGAAGCCTGTGCCTAATTCACCCATGAATAGACGTATTCGGCAAACGGGAGCAGTACAGAATTGACCACTTTGACGAACATTTTATCGCCTATTATTAACTATGACAGCAAGCTTTCAGAATCAGCTAAGTTCCAGCTGATCGCTAATATCGGCTTTTTCGTGTTGGCAGGTATTTACATTTATTTTCAAGCTCAGTACCAGGTTAGCCTTAAATCTTTACCCTATGACCTCGATGGATGGGGCCATTTAGTAGAGAAACTCGTAGCGCAACAAGAGCTTGGTTGTAATATTTCCGCGACCAGCGCTTATTCCCCTGAGCGTGGCTATTTGCTTAGTCTATTGTTTGCAGGCTCCTATTGTTTAATGGGGATTCCTGAATCGGTACAAATAATTAATGCGTTATTTCATCTTTTAACTTGTGTCGCCTTGATACTCTTCATCAGTAAAATATCGCGTTCAATATTATTAGCCCTCGCCGTCAGTGCCGTATGGACGATCTGGCCGGCATATTCTTATTTGTATGGTTATTACTTTTCAGAACCTATAGGGGCATTTTTGGTTATTCTTTTGACCTTTTTAACCCACAAGATATTCACCGAAAAAGAAACTTCAGCAAAAAACTATGTTCTCGCTATTGCCCTTGGCATTTTAATGGGGGTGTTAATTAACGTGAGGCCGTCCTCATTATTCTTTATAGCAGGACTTTTTATCTTCTCCTTTTTCATATTGAGACACCAGAAACGTTTAATTGCCATATGTGCTGCTGGATTTTTAATTGTATATGCCAGTTTACCTATACTGAATTATCAGCAATTTAACACTTTTATTCCCTTTACCTTGCAAGGCGGTTATGCACTTTTTTTAGGAAACCATATCCCGAGCCAAGGTGCGCCAGCGGGAAATGCCAGGGAGCTTGCCGAGTTCAGACAAATTGAAGAAAATGCCAAAGACCTTAATGCATTAGAAAAAGACAAATATTTTAAACAATTAGCAATCAAAGATGCGATAGCAAATCCAGTTGAATCAGCGCAACTCTTGGTGAGAAAAGCCTTTAAGTACTGGATGTACATTCCAAGTGATTCTTGGAAACCTTCAAACAAGAGTTTAATTATTGGCCTGCCGCTTTTGATCTTATGGCTTGTCAGCCTTTTCAAGAATCGCCAACTGATTTTCTATATCGCTACCTTGGCGATCGTTTCTCATTGGGCTATGCATACCATCGTACATAGTGAATATAGGTATGCCTATGTTACTTTGCCTTTGGTCCTTTTTTCAGTCGGCCATATGTTGTTAAAATTTATTAGAGACAAAATCAATGAATCCTAGTGCTAAACTACCGCTTTATGTTGATTTGGATGGTACATTCATCAAGTCAGACATGTTGTTTGAAAGCTTATTCTGCCTGCTTAAGCAACATCCGTTAAAGCTATTTTCAGTCCCTTTTTGGTTGCTGAAAGGCAAAGCTCATCTTAAGAACAAAATTAATGAAAGTATTGATATTGATATCAGTAGTATTCCTGTGAATGAGCAAACCCTTGCTTACCTTAAAAAAGCCAAGCTTGAAGAGAGAAAGGTTGTTTTAGCGACTGCGAGTAACCAAGGTATTGCGAAAAAATTTGTCAGCCAATACGATGTATTCGACGATTACGTTGCATCAGACCCTAAACATAACCTCAAGGGTAAAAACAAGACGAAAAAGATTCAAAGTATAGACCCTGATTTTGCGTATATGGGGAACAGTAGCGAGGACTTTGAGGTGTTTTGCGAGGCTCAGCATAGTGTTTTGGTAAACCCGACAAAAAAAGCCAAGCGACTACATGCAAAACACCCTGTAGATGAAGTTCTAGAAAGCGAAGCAATTAGTACTTTGAAAGTTTGGAAGAAACAATTAAGACTGCATCAATGGGTTAAAAACTTTTTGATTTTTGTGCCAATATTGGTGTCCAGCAACTTTACTCAAATCTCATTAGTTGTGGCGACCATTTTAGGGTTTGTATTTTTTGGTATGTTGGCCTCTGCTACGTATATTGTTAACGACTTATTAGATCTTGATAATGACAGAGTGCATAGAACCAAAAAAGATCGACCTTTAGCGGCATGTAAGATATCCATCCCCTCCGGCATAATGGTTGCGTTTTTGATGACCTTCATAGCCTTTGCTGGCGCCCTTTTGTTAAGTCTGAAATTTGCTGTCGTTCTACTCGCTTACCTATTTTTAACCTTGTCCTATTCATTAAAGCTAAAACGCTATTTTGCTATGGACGTCATTGCGTTAGCAGGATTATATACCATAAGGATTTTTGCTGGAGCAGCTCTTATAGGTGTCAATGTATCCTTTTGGTTGCTGAGTTTTTCTATGTTTATTTTCTTGAGCCTAGCCTTAGTTAAACGATGCACTGAATTAGTCGCCATCAAACAACAAAATAAAGACCATGTATCAGGTAGAGACTACAGCGTGACCGACCTTACGGTGTTTACATCCTTTGGTGCTACTTCGGCCATGATGTCCTTACTAATGTATTGTTTTTATATGGAAAGTGGCGTATTAGCCGATCAATACCAAGAACCAGATTTGCTATGGTTAAGTCTTCCAGCCTTAGGTTATTGGTTGATGCGAATGTGGGTAAAAACCCTTCGCGGAGAAATGCATGACGATCCAATCGTCTATTCACTGAAAGATCACGGCAGTATTGTTGCCTTATCTTTCGTTTTTGTAACTACCGTATTAGCCTTATTGTTATGAACATATTTACCTTAGCTTTAGTTTTCTGCAGTGTATTTTTATCTGTGGTGGCACAAATTTTACTAAAACATGGCATGACGCGGGTTAATTTATATAAATCATCGTCTGAAACCCTGTTTAACATGATGATTCAAATATTTACCAATATTAGTGTGTTGGCCGGTTTATTTGCCTATGTCGCAAGCGCTGGTGTTTGGTTAGTGGTGTTGTCAAAACTTGATGTAAGTAAGGCATATCCATTTGTTGGTCTAGGATTTATCTTAACTATGCTATTTGCCTATTGGTTCCTAGGAGAATCAATGACCACATATAAAGTAATTGGCACCTTGTTGATCGTGTCCGGTATTGTTTTTATATCCCATTCAAAATAGGAAACAAAAATGTCTTACAATATCGCCGTTTTTGCATATAACGAAGAAAAACACATTCAGCAGTCGCTAAAAACGATATACGATAATGTCGACAAAGATCTAAATGCGGTTTATTTGCTGGCAAATGGATGCACTGACAAGACGGTTGAGTTAGCTGAAAAGTTTAAACAAACCCATGAGCTTGATTCTTTAAACATAATAACGATTAAAATCGGTGATAAATGTAATGCTTGGAATCATTATGTGCATAAGATTAGTCCAGATGCTAACGCTGACTGTCATTTTTTTGTTGATTCAGATGTTGTGTTTACAGAGCAATGCTTTCCAAAACTACACGCTTTATTACTAAATGCGACCCCTACACCAAATATTGTTGCAGGATACCCGCTTAGCGGTCGAAATCTGCCTTTCTATCAAATGCTAGTCGAAGAACGAAGCTGTTTTTTTGGGAATTTATACGGCGCTAGTGAGCAATATTTAGAGATGGTTCGCAGCAAAAAGTTTTCGTTACCTGTGGGTTTAAACTGGATAGACTCATTTTTAACTAAAGCTGCAAACACAGACATACAATTTCACCCCTACAATTTACCCAACAGAGTGATTTATCAAAAAGGGGTTGGATTTGAATTTGAAAGCCTTTCTCCATTTAAAATTGATGACATCAAACTCTATAAAAATCGCATTGCCAGATATGAACTTGGCAAAATCCAAGAAACATTTTTAGATGCTTTAGCTGTCGAAGACTGGCCAGAGAATATGCGCGAAATTAACATGAAGATTGATGCAGATTTTGATAACTTAACCTCACACCTAGGAATAATAAAAACTTATTTGGTAAAAAAAAGATTGCAAAAATTACTAACTAAGTAGTTTATCTGCTTATTGAAAGTCAAATATAAAGGTTACCGCTAAAAATGAAATTTAGACAGGACATTAATGGACTACGTGCTATATCAGTGATGATAGTGGTATTTTTTCATTTCAATGCTAACTGGCTACCTGGCGGGTTCGTAGGGGTTGACATATTTTTTGTTCTTTCAGGATTTCTGATGACTAAAATTATCTTCGATAAACTTGAAGATAATAGATTTAGTATTCTTCAATTCTATAAAGCTAGAGCAAAGCGTATTATCCCTGCGCTAACCGTGATGCTAACCGTGGTAACAATTTATTGTTGGTTTAACTTATTTGATGTTGAATTTGAAGCCTATTTACGTCACTTATTTTCTTCTTTATTGTTTTACTCCAATATCATTTATTGGCAAGAAGCTGGATATTTCTCAGCAAATGCCCATGAAAATTGGCTTCTACATACTTGGTCTCTTTCAGTAGAATGGCAGTTTTATATTATCTATCCGGTAGTGATAAGTGCCCTACTTTTATTGCTCAGCAAGAAAATAGTAAAGGCATTGATTGTGTTTGCAACTGTCGCCAGTTTTGGTTTAGGCGTTTATGCGACAGATATCTGGCCCGACCCAGCTTATTTTTCATTACCCACTCGTGCTTGGCAAATGTTGACTGGCGCCATTATTTTCTTATTTCCCATTCCCACTAAATATCAATCGAACTTTTTGGTTTACATTGGATTAGGTTGTATATGCTTTAGCGCCGTCTTTTTCTCATCTAGCATTGGATGGCCAGGCGTTTACGCCGCTTTACCTATTATTGGCGCTGCGCTGGTGATGATACCCAATAATTCAGGAACCTTCGGTTTTTTCAATCTTTCCCCCATTGTTAAGTTGGGCAAATGGTCGTATTCAATTTATCTCTGGCATTGGCCAATCGTTGTATTCTTGAATAATCAATCTTTCAGTATAGAGTGGTATCACAATTTTATAGGCATCTTAGTGTCTATTTTTCTTGGTTTCTTATCTTATCAGTTTGTTGAACAAAGTAAGTTTTTCATCGGCAAGTTTACACTTTTTGCTGGTGCGCTCTTGTTCGCTAACTTCGCATATGCTTTTTCAATAGGTACAGATTCAGCCCGTACCATGTCAAGCAATCCTGGTAATCAATTAATTGCTCGCTACAATCAAGAGCGTTTAAAAGCAGAGCAAGAGTCGAGTAACCAGTCTTGTCGAGTCAGTGCCAATATGAACTCAGACAATAGTTATGCGCTACCAGAAAGATGCATCAATTTAGAGTTTAAAAATGGCTTAATGGTGTGGGGAGACTCTCACGCAGAAGCCATTACTCAAGGGTTTGAAGAAGATGTGTTACGTGAAACGGGAGTGAACATAGTTATTTCTTCAGGCTGTAGACCAACGATTACCAATAAAGTGGGGACGTCTAGTCGCTTGCGCCGAGCTTGTGACGAAGCAAATAGTTTGGCGAAACAAGTCGTTGAGCAGACACAACCCGAGACTGTCATTATAGCAATGAAAGATAAGCATGAAGAAACCGATTGGGACAACAATATTGCATTTTTAAAAGAAAACGGGGTTAAAAATATCATTATTATCGGCCCTACGCCTCAATGGTACCCCTCAGTTCCATTGGTGTATGTTAGAGAGTCCTTTGGAAAAGAATATTTGTCTGATAACAAGCTAGACCCTTATGTAGTAGAAACAGATCAAATCATGAGTAATAAATTCACTCGCGTAGAAGATGTCAATTATGTTTCAATTATCAATGAATTATGTTTAGAAGATGAGTCGACACTTAAGTGTAAAGTTGACTTTGACGGCAGTTTGATTTCCTTTGATTACGGTCATTTGAATAAAGACGCGGCTACCTACTTAAGCCATAAATTGCTATTAGACCTCTTTCAATATAAAAAAATAGAGAATCATTAACGCCACCGGCCATTACAGCGATTCAAAAGGATTATTCTCATGCTCACTACACTAACTGACGAACTACGGTCATGAGAAACCTAGGCTTAGATTTATCCCGTGGGCTGCTTATGATTTACATTGTCGTAATCATCCATGGTGTATTCTGGCTAGGCTTAATGCCAGCGCCTTTTTCTGGATTTTTATTACTTGAAATGCCTTTGATTTTTTTAATCTCTGGGTACACTTTCGGGCTAACTTCTGGGACCAACTCAAGATTTTCTTACTTAAATTTTGCCGTATCTAGACTAACTCGAATACTAGTCCCTTATTTCGGCCTTGCGATAGCCACAATACTATTGCTTTTATTTAGTAGTACCTATGAACAAGGTGTGCTGCATACTGCGATAAAGTGGCTAAATCCAATCAAATATGGAGCCGGCGCTACTGAGTCTACATTAAACTGGCACCTGTGGTTTATCCCTCAGTTTATCGTGGTTACTCTTTGCCTTCCGTTATTTAAATATACCCCGTTAAAAAAACTTCCTACATTTTTGTTACTTATAAGTTTTTTAATCGGGTTCACTATTTTTAGTGCTGTGCAGCTGAAACTCGCTGATCCTACATTTTATTTATTTTGGGCTTGGTTAGGATTTGTAATTGCTGATAAATCTTATCCGCAAAAACAAACGCTTCTGATGGCAGCTGCGGTGTTTTTTCTGATTTTGACCATTGGCATTATCCTGTTTGATGCCAACATTGATATGCAAGAGAACAAATTTCCGCCCAACATTACATTTTTAATTTTTAGCGCCATTTGGGTTTGTTTAGCTTTATTGTTACCTTATTTTGTCAGTAACCGCTTTATAGATAAGCTCTCCAATCAATTTTTGGTTAGTCTATTTATAAAGCATGGATACTCTATCTATTTGTGGCAAGGAATAGGTTATTACCTCGCCATCCAACTGCAAAATCAAATTGGATTAAATAATTATCTTGTCTGGATAATAGCGGTAGTGTTAACAACCTTGATGGGCGTTTTGGCTAGTCCTTTAGAACAGGTTCGAATTCATACACAAAAATCTACACCATCACAAAAATAACGCTACTTTTGGAAAGAATTCCTAATGACTTGCGTTATGCTGTTCCATGATTTCTTTTCCCGTAATTGGGCTAGCCAGATGCACAAATGCTAAATTTTCTGTTTCAAACAACACCTTATAAGGTGGTAAATCATCAATATTCTGCTTTTCCTTCACAATATAATCAAACGAAGGATTCAGTCCCCTTCTAATGTTAATGCGAGCGCTCGTACAATTTGTTGTCAGAGCTAATGAATATGCATTGCCGGTATAAATATCTACCGGTTGTTCAGCGCAAAAATCAGACAAATAATCAAATACCTGAACTAATTCATTACGATAATCCGTGTGTGAATAAGGATCCTTTTCCAGTTTAACGATATAAAGAGAAAGCGAGACTATTTGTAAAATAAATAAACTAGGAATAAGCAGTCGTTTAATAGAAGCATTGGATAATTGTAAAAATCCGATAAAAAGTAACAAACCAATAAATGTCGTAATATTAAACCAATATCTTTCAGCTCCACCTATTGTCATGGGTAAGATTAATAAAACAATTGGCGCTATCATAATTAAAAAGCTAAGGGTTAACAGCCTCGGACCTCGCAGGGATAGGAGTAAAATTAATACGCATAATCCTATGGCAACAAAATTCCCAAAAGTAGTCTGTTTAAGATCCAATATACGAATCAAGGGTAACGTATGATTGGGAATATGATAGATAGCATGCCAAAGAAAGTTCTCTTTAACCGACTGTAAAATCTGCGGTACTGTTTTCGTTGGACTCTCAGGATCTTCAATTACTTCTTTGGTAATCATTTGAATTTGGTTTACACCATCAAATCCCAAACCAGTACGATCAATTTGCGCATTCCTCAAATTCCAAATTGCGAAAGGAATGATGAAAATCAGCATAAAAACGAAATATCTTGAAGTAGCTTTTTTAACATCAAGTTTTCGGTAAAAAATAAGCACCAAGGGAACTGCGGCTATGCCGATCATCATGCCTTTAATTAGCATTCCAAAACCAGCAAACGCTCCTGCGAATATCGCCCTTCGATACGTTAAGTTGTCTTTACTAAAAAGTTGGCTCAATAAAATCAGGGAAATTAAAAGCCAGCAGATAATAGGAACTTCAGCCATACTAATGCGGCTAAAATGCCAATAAAAAGGATTAAGTGCGAAAAAGATGGCAGCAATATTAGCCTTGGTTCGATTCAAATTAAATTCAATCAGAAGTTTGCGTACGGCAAAAATGCCGACAATTCCAATCAAAATCATCGTATATTTAACCAAATAGAAATTTAACGTATCGCCGCTTAAATAAACTGCCGGTGATAATATTATGGGCATACCTGGCGGCCAGAGCATATGTGGCAAATATTCATTTTCATCAAATGAAAAGCTGTAATACCCTTGATGAAGCATATTATATGAAAGTGTTAAATATCCTTCCGAATCGTGACTATTAAAATCGGTAAAGTCCAATCTTGCATTTGGGAAAAACAAATAGAAACAAGCGACTAAACAAAGTAATTTAAAAGAAATTGATGACCATTCTTTACGCGTTAATCTATTCATTTTGCTAGTTTGCCATAGTGGTAATTAGAGCCTGTTTATATACGCTCATATAAATCTTCAAATTTCGACAAAAATACGGTTAGTCCAAAGTTATCTGATACACGTTTTTTTGCATTTTCTGCAAGTTTTTGTCTTAAGCCTTCATCCAAAATCAAGCGCTTTACTTGAGTAGCCAAGGCCTGAGGGGCATGAGGCGCGACCATTAAACCACTTAACTCTTGTTCAAGGGCTTCAGGTATTCCATTAACGTTTGTACTAACAATGGCTTTTTGCATTGCCATAGCCTCAAGGATTGCAATAGGAAAAGCTTCTTCATGGGATGCGCAAACTACAATATCCAGTGCATTTAATTCATTTAACACATCGGGTACCTGGCCATGAAAGACAAATTTCTCAGACAATCCAAGTGCTTTTACTTTGGCTTCCAATAAAGGCTGTCGAGGTTGTTCTAAGATATCTCCGCCGATCACATGAAAAATTAAATTGTCATGCTCAGGCATCAGTATGCTTGCCATGTTAATAAAATCTAGATGGCCTTTTCTTTCTTGTAAATTTGCAATAATACCAATGTGAATGTCTGGGGAACTAGGCTTTGCTTTAGGTTGGTATTTTTCAGTATCCACGCCGTTATGAATGGTATGCAAATCAGGATTGGCTAATACGCGTTTTAGCTTCCCTCCCACATCATCGGATAAATCTTGACTACAAAAAACAAAAGCTGTGGGCGTCGGAAGCCGATTAAATAACCATGCAAGCTGAGACTCAGAAAAAGGGAAGTGAAAGTGACAGAGTACTTTAACGCCTGAAAGCTTAGCCGCTATTAGAATAGCTCTTGTGCAATAAGGATCAGCTGTATGCAGAATTTGAATATTTTGTTTTGTTAAAAACTTTCTCCATATAAGCACTTGTGAAAGTGTCGCGAATGGGTGCTTCGCAGACGGCTGCTGCATTGGGAGAATCTGATAATCAATTCCTTTAGATTTGGCCCATTGGGTTAAGTCGCCCTCTGTAGGACAGAATAGAAATGGCGTAAAGCGCTTTGGATCCAACCCATCCATTAACATTTGAGATACTCGCTCAGCACCGCCTATTTTAGCCACACTGTGCACAAACCCAATTTTTTTCACTTACACAATTCCTTTCAATTAGAATGGCTACTTGCCCATTCGTTCCATCATAAACTAATTAAGCATTAGTTTGTATATCTCATCATAGATTGAAAACTTTAGATTAATCTTGTTGAAACAAGGACTTTTCTCATTTTTTTTTAATGTTAAACTGACGTTTAAGAAGCTATGGTGATTGGAAGTTGCACAATTAGCATAGGATGTTCGGTC
Source organism: Glaciecola sp. 1036 (assembly GCF_050306235.1). NCBI lineage: Bacteria > Pseudomonadati > Pseudomonadota > Gammaproteobacteria > Alteromonadales > Alteromonadaceae > Glaciecola > Glaciecola sp. 1036. The sequence goes on from NZ_JBLWFH010000003.1 coordinate 76,071, forward strand.
ATTTATGGAAAAATACATTGAAATCAGTCGTAATTCTATCCCATAGGGTCCCCTTCCCCCCCAACAAGGGTGAGAAATTAAGAACCTTCCATCAAATAGAATATCTCCATAAACATGGGTATAAGGTTAGCGTTTGTTGCCCTGTTTTTAATCGTGAAGACGAGCAATATGCGATTGATCTCGCCGAGCATTTTAAGATCGAGGTATCTACCTTAGCTCTAGGTAATCAATACGTACGATTTATAAAAGCCATTCTCACTGGCCGCTCTATGAGCGAAGCCAATTTTTATTCTGCTGAATTAGAAACCTTATTCTTACAAAAAGCCGAGTCCGCTGATGCCGTATTACTGACAGCCTCATCATTGACCCGATATGCCCGAAAATTAGTCAGTACCAAAACACAGGTGTTAATTGATTTTATGGATGTAGACTCCGATAAATGGGCGCAGTATGTTGCTAGTGCTAAGCTACCAATGAAATACATTTATGCGCGAGAGAATAAACTTATTCGAAAGCTTGAATTGGAAGCCGTGGCCAATTTTGACCATCTGTTTTTAATTGCTGAGGCTGAGGTTAACCTGTTTGAAAAAACCGTTTCGAAAACCTCAAAGCTAAAAGTTTTAGGCAACGGTATTGATTTTGGTTTGTATTTCCCAGTGCATCGTGAACCAAAGAAAAGTCAAGAAATACTATTTACCGGTGTTATGGACTATAAACCTAACATTGATGCGGTAAAATGGTTCGTTAGTAACTGCTGGAAGCAAATCAAAGAGGCTAAACCCAATTGTAAATTTATTATTGGTGGAATGAATCCAACCTCAGACATATTGGCATTAAAAAATATTGACGGTGTTGAAGTCACTGGATTTGTCGACGACATTAAACCTTATTTTGATAGTGCAGACCTTTTTGTTGCTCCTTTTCAAATTGCGCGAGGTGTGCAAAATAAAGTATTGCAAGCTATGGCATGCGCTCTGCCGGTAGTTTCAACTAGTTTAGGTGCCGAAGGCATCAATTGTATTAAGGGTGAAAATATACTCATCTCTGATCAAGCTTCTGATTTTACAGCATCTTGTTTAACGCTACTTACAGATGAAAATGCAAAAAAAGCTATTGGTGAGGCTGCTCATCAGCTTATAGTAAATCATTACTCCTGGGATGCTGTTTTGCTCCCGCTTAAAGAGTCTATAGGTTAACATATGCGTTCAGCGGTCAAACGAATATTACATCTGGTCTTTTTGTTGTTGGTCTTACCGTTGGCTTTGCTCTTTTTTGTACTAAGGGTTGTTACCAATCCAGATACGCTTGTCACTGCATTTTCTCAATTTTTAAGCCTGTTTCCGGGCAAATTAGGGAGTTACTTTCGAACCGCATTTTACCGCCTAGTATTTACTAACTGCTCTCAAGACGCAGTGATTGGCTTTGGCACTCTTTTTTCTCATAAAGATACTAGCATCAATAGCGGAGCCTACATTGGTCCTCAGTCAAATATCGGGATGTGTGAAATAGGCGAAAATTGCCTATTAGGCAGTGGCGTGCATGTATTAAGCGGGAAAAATCAGCATAATTTTAATGATCCGAATACGCCGATTAAAGACCAAGGTGGTCATTATGAAAAAATCACCATTGGCAACAATACCTGGGTCGGAAATTGTGCGATCATTATGGCAAACGTCGGGGCAAATTGTGTTATTGCTGCCGGTGCAGTGGTAGTTAATGAAGTGCCAGAAAATAGTATAGTAGCAGGCAATCCTGGAAAAGTGATTCGCAAAACTACTGATTAGAGCCTGTTAAGTTTTGCTCGATGATTGCTGAACAAAGATAAACAGGTGCTAATTTCCGAAGAATATTTGCTTAGCTTTTTGCGCGTGGACGTTCCATTCTAGTTCTTTTAGGACATGCTCTCTTCCCTTAGCGCCCATCTCTTGCAAACGATCCTTATTTTCAATAATAGGGATCATGCTATTCGCAAGTTTTTGCGCCTCAGTACAATCTAAAACCCAGCCTGTTTCGCCAATTAGCATAGTTTCTTTTGTCCCTCCAGAGTCACCTGCTATCACAGGTTTCCCGCAAGCTTGGGCTTCCAAAAGCACCATGCCAAAACCTTCAATATCGTTTTCAATTGTTCGATTGGGTAAAATAAACAAGTCACATTGTTGGTAGCACTTGATCATCTCAAGATCGTTTAAGCCGGTTAAAAATTGCACATCGGATTCTAAAGAAAATTGGTCGACTAAACCTTCAAGATATTGCTTTTCTTCGCCATCACCAATTACTACATAGAGTACATTAGGGTGTTGTTGTTTTATCGAAGGAAGCGCCTTAATCATAATGTCATGGCCTTTACGTTTTTGCAGTCTTCCAACGGTAATAATTACAAATCTGTCTTGCCATCCCTTGTCAGTTTTAAACGCTAAATCTTCAGCTACAGGTATAAAACGTTCTGCATCAACACCAGGGTGCAATACCTTGTTTTTTTGCGCTTCTGCAAAGCCTAATTGCTCAACCAATTCGGCTGAGTTGACGCTATTACACACCAAATAATTCGCAGACTTGCATACCTGTTTGACCATCAAAGAATGCTCTTTACTCATGGCAACAGTTTTTATGTCTTCACCGTGCACATAACAGATGAAAGGCGTTTTCCAGATGAGTTTATGCAACCAAGCAGTAACACCTTCGTGTATTACCCGCCCACAATGAATTTCGTCAACTTTATATTGTTTGACGACCTTGTGTAGAGCTTTAACTGCGTTCCAATAAAATTTAATGCCCGTTAAGCTTTTAAATCCCCATTCATAAGAACGTAAATTGGCCCTTACTATGGTCAATTTGTAGTCTTTGTCGAATGCTTGAGTATCAACTTTGTCATCAGCCAAAATAATGACCTTGCAATCACCTAATCGTGAATACAACTCATCGAACCAACGACCACTACCACCATGCATCGGGGGGAAATTTTCAGTCAAAACTAATACGGTTTTCATGCTCTAATAACTGCTCATTTGTGACGTAAAGTGTTGCTTAATTGTGGCAATAATTTGCTGGGTTTGTTGCTCGTCTACCAAAGCTGAATCTTTCATCGGGAAATTAACCGCAACTATGGTAGAAAACCCTGGTTCACCTTGAAATTTGTTCACTAGTTGCGCCAGTTTCACCTCTCTAAACGAGCTATATACTTTAGCATCAACCATGTACCAGTAGAAAATAGTCCGCTTTTCCGCCACTGATGAACTAATCATATCTGCTCGAATGTTTTCACCTTCAGAAACAGCGCTATTGCTTTCTACTAGGGTCCATCTATCTTGAATATATAACCTATTCAATGAAGATACCAACTCTCCAGTAGCGTCATCATATACAGCGACAAAAACGGAAAATTCGACGTCACCAACTTTATAGTGCTTGAGTGATTGCTCAATAGCATGGTCAAACTGAGGCTCCCAACCGACCACGTTGAATGAGGAGTTGGTTTCAACAAAGGGCAAATCATGATTAATTTCAACGACTCTATCTTCACCGGTTGAATCCATATTCATCGATTGAATGGATGCGACTATCAAGAGCACTAAGATGCCAATGGTTACCCCTTTAGAAACAGAAACTTTTCCTCCAACATTTTTCTCGCTTGTTGGTTCAGTTTGAGAATCTTTATTAGTGGCAAGCTTTTTCGCTTCCATTTTTCTGATTAATTCACCAATGCAAAATAAACAAATCAGTACAAATGCAAAGAAGAACCAACCATATATTAAATGGTCCGCACCAACTGCGTGCTCCATGTTACTTAGATAACCTATTAAGATAATGCCGTACACCCGTAATGCATTTGCAATAATCGGGAATACGATCGATAGGATGACAAAAAATACACGTCTTTTAGTGGTTTTCAAATTCATATAGGCATAAAGATTGCCCAATACTATGGATGCAATAAGGAAGCTAACGCCCGAACAGGCTTCCGCAACTAAAAACTTGCCTTGAGGAATTTCAATATATAAACCTGAACGGAATAATGGAATACCCGTCAGTTGCAGCAGCTCTACAGAGAGGTCCGCTGTAATTTCTTGCAAATATGGAATCAACTCTTCCCCTACGGGTACTGCAAATATGACAAAAATAAAGGGAAACTTCAGTTGCCAAGCGATTGCATTACCTAACAAACTCCAAGCCAGGGTAGGTAACATGGCAAATAAAGCGACATGTTGAAAAAGTTGAATTTCCGCTGCGCGAGACAACAAATAAAAGAGTATCTCTAAAACAAGAAAAATAAGGCCTATCTTCGAGGTTTGACTATGTTCCCATTTAATCTGATTCCGCCGCTCCCAAATCAAATAAATAGACGCAGGCAGCACAACCAAACAATGATTATAAATCTCGTTATTAATCCAAATATCGACAGCGTTAAATAGTGGTTGATAGACTAAGAATAACCAGAAAGCTAATATAACTATGAATGCAAGTACTACATTCCTAACGCCAGAAATTGCCACTTAAAAATCCTTTTATAGTAGATTTGAATACACATTTTTCATGGATGAAAAACGGTAATCCAACATAAGTTTTTCTAGTTTCTTTTCCATGGATGCTAAATTAATGTAATGCCGTAACTTTGATTTAAATGGCGCATTACTAATCCTTGGCTGTTTAGCATCTATTTCCCACGGATGAAAGTAAAAATTGTAAGGTTGGTCTGTTTCTTTTAAATAAGCTTCAATTCGTTTTTTAGATAACCAATAAGGGAAAAGTCGGAAAAAACCACCTCCGCCAATGCCTTTATTTTCACCACCAGCAAGAATTGTTGGAATTGGTATCTCAATGATCCCTTCTTCTCGTTTGTGAGCAAACCTAGGCCAGTCAGGCACACCATAAAGGTCATGTTGTATTGGATAAGTGCTGGAACTGTACTCAAAGCCTAAATCGACCAACAAGCTGTAGATATACTGATTGCTATCATTGATACTAAAACTAGGCGCTCTATAGCCAATCACTTTCTCACCGCTGATTTGCTCTAACAAATCCTTACTCTCAGTAATATCCTGAATGACTTCTTTTTCCTGCATAGCAGTATTTCTGCGATGGTTGAATCCATGGCTTGATAGTTCATGGCCTTCTGCAACTATTCGTTTTATGAGTTCAGGGCAACGCTTAGCCACCCAACCTAAGGTAAAAAATGTGGCTTTAACATCGTGCTTGTTAAACAGATCGATCAATCTATTGGTATTGAGCTCAACTCTAAGAGCAAGACTATCCCAATCCGCCGGGGAAATTACAGATTCGAATGCTGACACGTGAAAATAATCTTCTACATCTACTGTCATCGCATGTATGGCATTTTTGTTTTGGTTGATATCACTCATGTTCGCTATTACCGCCCTTTACCGAACAGAACTATTTCCATTGTTCTAATGAGAATCAATAAATCCAACAACAAACTTTGATGTTTTACGTAGTAGAGATCGAACTTCAACTTTTCTAGAGAATCGTTGACACTAGCACCGTAAGGATAATTAAGTTGCGCCCATCCGGCTAAGCCCGGCTTAACATTGTGTCGCTGAGCATAATATGGGACTTCTTTAATTAACTGCTCTACAAATTGAGGACGCTCAGGACGGGGACCAATAAAGGACATGTCGCCTCTTAGAACATTAAGTAATTGTGGCAGTTCGTCAATGCGGTATTTGCGGATAAAGCCACCAATGGAGGTAACTCTTGAATCGTTTTTAGACGCCCATTTAGCACCGTCTTTTTCCGCATCTGGACGCATACTTCTGAATTTTAAAATATTAAACGTAGCGCCATTCAATCCTACTCTTTCTTGTTTGTATAAAATAGGCGCTTTCGTGCGATATCCGTCATCGATATAAATGATCAATGCGGTAATTAGCATAATTGGCCAGGTAACCAAGAGAATCAAAATCGCCAGGGTTACATTGATCCAATAATCGACAATTTCACGGAAGTAGTTTTGTGATTGAAAACCATTACTATAGATAACCCAGCTTGGATACATTAGATCCACTACTATTTGACCCGTTTCTCGTTCCATAAAATCGAGCAAGTCGGTAACCATTGTACCTTTCAACCTTGCATCAAAAAGGGTTGCAGTGGGCATTGTGCCTCTTCGCTGATCACAGGCAATTACAATTTCTGCGATTTGATTGTTAGTGATAAATTCTTGAAACTCTTCTTCTAAATTGATTTCAATAATATTTTCATTTTTAACACCATTATCTCTATCATCACCATTGACCGGAATAAAACCAACTAATTCAAATCCCGCGCGGTCCACGTCTCGACGCATGCGTCGCTCAATGACGGAAGCTCTGACCCCAGCTCCCATAATAACAATTCGAGGTTTGCTATAAAAAATATCCAGAGAATAGATGTAATAGCGAAAAATAACCAAAGCCAAGATGATCATTGGCACTGTTGTTGGCGCATATAAAGGATGTGCAGCAAATTGTTGGAAAAGTACGCCAGTGACTATAGCGTTGACGAAAAATGAAAGTATAGCACTTACGAAAATACGTCGAATAATCCCCCGGAAAGACTCTCTTAATTTAGATTCATACAATCCGACTGATAAATTTACAATTACGACCGATATAGTAAATACCAAGATATTAACAAAGGTAACTAAATTGTTTACGTTTTGCACTATATCAAGCCATTTAAGGCTTAAAGCGGCAAAATAACAAACATAACCAATAATTAGTGCTTCGAAAATTACTAGTTTGTATGAACGTCTATTTGGGGTCTGCTTTGTTTTAGCCATGAAAATACAATATTCCCTTCATATAGAGCTTTTACACTCTTATTTTCGATAAGTATCGAAAGTTGTAAGCATTATAAAGATTTATATCGGTTGGTAAACATAAGAATTTAGCAGGAATTAGTGAAAATGATTCAACAATGGTACATAATCCTGCATTGTGCTATTTTAACGTCAATGCTTAGCTTAAGCTTTGTAAAAGTTCGTATTAAGGAAAATATAATGGAACGCTTAAATGCATTTTTTTCAGTCTTAGTTGTAGCAGTGCTTAGTGTCCTATTGAACGGATGCGCCACCTCTGAACTCCCTAGCGCTATGTCAAGAGCGTCTTTGACTACAGATGTAAATGACTACCAGTACCTCATCGGTCCTGGCGACCAGCTTTCCATATTTGTCTGGCGTAACCCAGAAATTTCGGGAAGTTTTGTGGTTCGACCTGATGGCAAAGTGACAACATCCTTAGTAGAAGATATCGAAGTGGCTGGAAGAACTCCCACCATGTTAGCTCGTGAGTTGGAAGAACAATTGTCGGTATATATCAATAACCCAAGAGTGACAGTCTCAGTTACCAAATTTGATGGTCCTTACAGCGAGCAAGTTAGAGTTATTGGTGAAGCAACAAATCCCAAAGCTATTAATTACACTCAACATATGACCTTACTCGACCTTATGATTTCCGTGGGCGGGCTCACAGAATTTGCCAATGGCAACAATGCGAAATTAATTAGAGTCGTTGACGGTCGACAAATTACTTACAGTATTTTCATTGAAGATTTAATAAAAGATGGCGATATAACTAAGAACGTTGATATGTTGCCAGGAGATGTCGTTATTATTCCTGAAGCATGGTTTTAATTAGTAGTAACGAATATGCAAGAATTACAACAAACAATCCAAATGATCCTCGATTATGTGCGAGGCATTTGGATAAAAAAACGCTACCTCATTATTTGTTCATGGCTTATATGCCCAATCGGATTCGCCTACGTTGCGTCGCTACCAGATGTTTACAGATCTGAGGCACAAGTATATGTAGATACAAGGTCTATGTTGGCGCCAATATTGTCAGGCATTTCTATTTACCAAAATCCCGAGCAAGAAGTACAAATAATGGCGAAAACGCTTAAAAGCCGCGCCAATATTGAAGAAATCGCTAGGGAGTCAGATCTAGATATTACGGTATCTACAGACGCTGATTATGAAAAACTTATTCAACAGCTAACCAATGGAATTATCCTTGGAAATACTGGCAGAGAAAATATCTTTACTATTTCGTACGAACATCAACGTCCTGAAATGGCGCGCACAGTGGTTCAAGAGACTTTGGATATTTTTGTTGAAGGATCTTTAGGGAATAATAGAAAAGATACTAACAGTGCTTCACGCTTTTTAGATGAGCAGATCGCTGAATATGAATCTCGATTATCAGAAGCGGAACAGCAAAAAGCAGACTTTCAACGAAAGCATGCAGACATTCTTCCGCTCCAAGGAACCTTTCACAGTAATTTAGCCAATGCAAAGGAAGAGTTATCCGGTATTAGACTTCAAATTAAAGAAAGTGAACAGCAAGTAAATGCATTAAAAGCCCGCCTTTCTGGTAAACAACGACAAACCGACAGTTTTTCCGTTAGAGGCAGTGGTGAAGCTCCTACCATTACTACGCGTTTTGACGATCGAATCTTGGCTTTAGAAGCTAAATTAGATGATTTAAAACTCAGATTCACCGACAAGCACCCTGACGTGATCGAAACCCAAACGCTGCTTGACAGCTTAGTGGAATCACGAGAAGAAGAGATTCAAGCTTATCTCAACAGCGAACCTGATGATGATGCTTCACCAGTGTTAAATCAATTAAACCAAGAAATAACACTTGAAATCAGTAAGTTAGAAGGTCAAATTGCGTCTTTACGAGTGCGTGAAACCAGCTTTAAAGAGAAAATCGAAGATCTTCAAAACAAAATTGATCTTGTGCCACAAATTGAAGCTGAAGGTATTTCTAAGAACCGTGAATATGACATCGTAAAACAAAAATACGAAGAATTATTAGCCAGAAAAGAAGCGGCTGATATCACAGAGCGTGCTTCAGTTTCCTCTGAAGATCTTCAATTTAGAATAATAAAGCCACCTTTGGTACCTAATGAGCCAACAGGTCCTAATCGTCTGTTTAATTACACAGCTGTACTGATACTAGGATTTGGTTCTGGCATTGCATTGGCGTTTGTGATTTCTCAGTTAAACCCAATTTTAGTGCGAGGACTACAACTTACGACTATCACTGGATTTCCTGTATTAGGCGCTGTTACCCATATTCATGTGGATAGCATAAAACGAAAAAATAGACTCCGGATGTTAGTGTTTATAGTCTCTTCAGGCACGATAATTTTTATGTACGGGGTTTTGGTCGCTGCAGACCTTATGAATGTTAATTTATTAAGCAAGGTCCTCTAATGAAAAGTACAATTGAAAAAGCTTTACAAATGCAAAAAGCAGCGAAAGCTAAGCAGACTGATGAATTAGAAAATCAAAAAGAGAATGACCAGCTTGATACTGCCAGTAGTGATGATAAAGACACGAGTTCGGCGCTAGAATCGTCTAAAGAAGTAAGCACATCCAGCGAAGCGCCAACAGAAATCGAAAAACCTCAAGAAGCTGACAGTAAAAGCGCTTCTGATGTCGAACTATCAACCGCAGCGTCAGAAACACGTTCAAAAGTTGATAATGAAAATTCCATAGAAGCACCATCTCCGGTAGATAATTTCTACGAAATTGATCTTGCTCGTCTTGAATCACTTGGGTTCGTAACCACAACTGATGCCAGACGACGCATTAACGAAGAATATCGTGAAATAAAACGTAAGCTATTACTTAATGCTTTTGGTCCTTTGTCAAAAACAATGCCGAATAGCAATATAATAATGGTGACCAGTGCACGACCTTCTGAAGGTAAAACCTTCACAGCGGTGAATTTAGCTTTGAGTATTGCCGCTGAACAAGATAAAACCGTGCTTCTGGTGGACGCTGATGTGTTAAAACCAAACGTGCTTAGAACCTTAGGGCTTGAGGCCAAGAAAGGTTTAATGGACTACTTATTAGAAGATGAGCCTTTAAGCAAGTTTATTTATCGTACCAATGTCGATAAGCTCCGCCTGATTCCAGCGGGTAGTTCTCATCACTTATCCACAGAGTTATTAGCCAGTGATGCCATGCACGCGACTGTTAACGAATTTTCAACTCGATATCCTGACCGAATCGTTATTATTGATACGCCACCTATTATTGGTATTAACGAATCTGCAATTTTAGCAAGTTTTGCTGGTCAAGCGGTAGTAGTAGCTGAAGAAGGCCGGTCTAAGCTTTCAGATATACAAAATGCTGTTGAAAGGTTAAATCCTGAAATGGCGGTTGGCTTTGTGATGAATAAGTCCATCAGTACCTCTGATTCAGCAGGTTATTATGGTTATTATTACTACGGTCACGAACCAGAAAAGGAATAGTAGAAAATAGCAATGGAAGCTCGAATAAAGTCAATACCACTTTCGATTACTGCAACTTTGCTCATGCTCTGTTTCGCTGAAACAACAGACGCAAAAGTGACTCTGCGTTCAGATATAGAGGCGAAGTATGTCCACCAAGATATCGAAGTAATTGATGAAAATCGTGATATTGATTCGAATAATTTAGTCTTGACGCCAAGAATTTATTCACAATACGAGGCTAAGTTACTTCGAGCTGTAATTTCTGCAGAGCACAATCACGTGAGGCGCTCTCTAGACGACGAGAACGTCACTAATAATTACACTACTTTTAATAGTCTTTTACGTTTAAATATTGTGCCAGACCTCATGTACGCCCAAGCTGGTTGGCAACAAAATTATCGAAATCCGTTTGAAAACTCCTTCATCTTTGAAGACTTTCTAGTGGACGCGCAAAACCTTGCGAAGTTGACTACAAAAAGTGCTGAAGTTGGATTTGACCTACCTAATCGAAAATTATTCGGTCTTAGTTCGCAAATAGGTTACCGAAAATTAACCACTGACTATGAGCAAGAAATTAGTTCCTCATTAAATCTCGATAGTGAGACCTATGATATTGGGTTAGATTTAACAAGTGGCGACGACATATTACCTGTCACCTACAGAATCCAAGGTTCTATAAGAGAAACCAAACGTTCCGGTAGCAGTGATTTCGAGTCATCAATGGTCAATGCGGAGTTGAATATTCCCACCATTAGTAATAGCCTCTTGTTCTCCATACTAGGCACCTATGAAAATAATGACATTGGCAGTGCCAATGTAAGTGCTTTACAACTTCAAGAGTACTACTCATATGGCCTAGGCGTTACTTGGCGTCCTAGTCGTGATAGAAGCATTCGGGTGGCATTGAATAAGTCCTTTAGAGACACCGAGGATTTAGACATTGATGGCGACTTCGATGACGACGATACATTTATCAGCGCTAACATCAGATGGCGCTTCACCTCGCGAACGAGTCTCGAAGCCAATGTGAGTAAACGATTCTACGGTGATTCTAGCAATATCTCATTTTCCCATAACACTCGACACTGGCGAAACAGGTTTAGTTATCAGGAAGTAGTGACAACAAATGCTCAAATTATTGATAATTCAGAACTTTTACTCTTCAATTGTCCGGATGGTGACACTAATATTGAAAATTGTGAGTTGTTAGATACTCCCAATGTACCAAACAATGGTCTCGACGATATTAATTTAGTGCCCTTTGTAGACTCTCGCTTCCAGCTAAATAACAATGCAATTATTTTAAAGACAGCACAGTACACCACCGGCATTCAACGCCGTCGAACAAATGTTTCGTTAAACTTAAGCAGAACGAAAAATGAAGATCTTGAAAGCGATTTAAATACAACCTCAGACTCAGCACAATTGACTGCATCGTTTAGAGTGGTAAGTCGAACCACATTAGAGCTTAACGCTAGATACACCAACTATGATCGAGTACAAGATGGAGAAGACCAGTCTTCAATAGTGAAAGAGTTTGGGGTGAGCTTCGAACGACGATTTAGAACGCGTTTATTTGCATCTATTGGTTACAAATACCTTGACCGCCAAGGCGATGCTACCAATGCTGGAATCGGTGGTAATTTCATAGGCTTAGAAGGGCCTTTGACTGACAACCGCATATCCTTAAGTATTCGTTACGAATTTTCGAATAAACAATAATTTCTACTGTCTTCAAAAAAGCCCTCAATATGAGGGCTTTTGTTTACTTCCTTTCATCATCCGTTTTTAAACGAACATAAGCTTGGTAGCGCTTTTTCAATAGCTTATCAATGTATTGAGTAAGTTTTATTTTGTGCTTAATTGCGTCGTCCAATGCATCCACCAATTCTTCTAGAATGGCTTTGTAATAATTTGCATCTTGGATACGATTTCCTTTGGGTGTTAGATGTTCCGGTACTTCTTGACCTGGCACTGAAGTCGCACTCATATGATCAGAAACTTGATCAAAGGATTCATGCATTTTACCAGGCACAAACATCTCAGCTTTCACTTCATCTATCACTTGAGCTGCGTCTTTTAATTGGATGCTCTCAAGCTCTTCTAGAAATCCGTAAAGCAGCACCCTATCCATAAGAGTGTTAACCTTACGAGGCACGCCATTGGTAAATTTGTAAATTTCATCAAACGCTTCTTTAGATATAAGATCGTGTCGTTCACATCCACCATGGGTTAATCTGTGAACCACATACTCTTCCATCTCATCTCGGCTCAATGGCGTTAAATGACAAGAGGCGACTATGCGCTGTCTAAACTGCTCCATATTAGGCGCGCGCAATATTTGTTGTAATTCAGCCTGTCCCAACAAGAAACTTTGCAACAGAGGTTTGCCGTCTTTTTGAAAGTTCGACAGCATACGCAACTCTTCAATGGTCTCTAGAGGTAAGTTCTGCGCTTCGTCAACTAACAATAAAGCACGTTTGCCGTTGGCTGCCAGCTGGTTCAAAAATTGCTCTAGCACTTCCAGAATTTCAGATTTTGACTTGCCTTCTACAGGTATCATCAGTTTTGAGGCTACCATTTTGACAAGTTCGTCTGGACTTAATTTCGGCGTTACTATCTGGGCCGCTAAAATATCGTCTTCAATATTGTCCAACAAGCTATTGGCAATGGTGGTTTTCCCTGTACCTATGTCACCAGTAATAACAATAAACCCTTCTGCCTGAGAAAGCCCATATTGCAAATAAGACATTGCTCTTTGGTGTAATCTGCTTTGATAAAAGAACGCCGGATCAGGTGTTAATTGAAAAGGCTTAGAGTTTAGTCCGTAATAACTTTCGTACATATTTTAAATTCCTATTGTCCTTTGCATGGGCAATTTCCTTATTTTTTACTGCCTGAGCCCAACTTTTATAGCTTGGTATTATAGCTGAAAGCAGCTTTTATTTGGCACAAATTGACTAATTTTTAAGTGAATTTTGTTGATTCAATATTTGGGTAATAATCCCCGTTGTGGATACCCCGTCCTCAAATGACAATGAGTAGACTTTACCACCGTTATCCACCACCTCTTTTGCACCTACAATATCTTCAATCTTATAGTCTCCACCTTTGACCAGAATATCTGGTATAAGTGCAGTAATAATCCTATGTGGAGTTGATTCGGTAAACTCAACAACCCAGTCCACCGATTGTAAACCGGCTAACACCGCCATGCGCCTGTTAACATTATTTACCGGTCTGCCTTCGCCTTTAAGCTCTCTCACCGATTCGTCGCTATTTACCGCTACGATTAACCTATCTCCTAATGCCGCTGCTTCTTGCAAATAACTCACATGTCCCGCATGAAGAATGTCAAAACAACCATTGGTAAACACCACCTTTTCGCCTCTATCTTTCGCTTGCTGAACCGCTTGTATTAATTGAGCCTCCGCTAACACGCCAGCATCCACAGATTTATGAGAATTGATTGCCAATGCCAACTCAGTATTAGTAACTGTACTAGTACCCAATTTCCCAACCACAACGCCGGCTGCATGATTAGCTAATTGACAAGCAACCTTTAATTCACTTCCCACCGCGAGAGCACAAGCAAGGGTCGATACCACTGTATCTCCCGCCCCCGTCACATCGTATACTTCTTTAGCCAATGCGGGATTGTGAAAAACCTGCCCATCGCTAAATAAACTCATGCCTTTTTCCGAACGCGTCAACAAGATATTCTTAACCTTATGGGACACACAGGCCTTAAAGGCTTTTTCTGCTAACTCATCTTCAGTATCGGCCGCACCATACACTAATTCAAATTCGCTTAAATTAGGGGTGATAACACTAGCGCCAGCGTACTTGCTAAAATCGCTGCCTTTTGGATCAACAACAACAGGTACCTGATGTTCCGTGGCTAAAGTGATAAGTTGATTAACTTGAGTTAAAGCACCTTTCGCGTAATCTGATAAAATCACCACATCCGCCTGTGCAACCTGTTGCGCAAACTTTTCTGTTATCTCTTGTTTATCGACCGAAGCGAAAGATTTTTCAAAATCTAAGCGAATTAATTGTTGATGCCGACTCATAATGCGTAATTTAGTAATTGTGTCAAACCCGGGAACGGAGATGAAATCTGTGTTTATGCCATGAGCCGCAAGTTTATTTTTTAAAATATTGGCCGACTCATCTTCTCCAACAAAGCCCAAAAGAGTGACTTGTGCCCCTAATGCTGCCGCATTCACCGCTACGTTTGCAGCGCCACCAGGTCGATCTTCAGCTTCATTTACATTGACAACAGGCACAGGGGCTTCCGGCGAAATTCTGGCTGTCGCTCCGGTCCAATACCGGTCTAACATCAAGTCACCTAATATCAGAATGTTTGCTTTGCTAAAGTCTGGTAATTGCATATGAGATAAGTATGATTGTATTTTTGGATGACGCCGAGTATACCAGTGAATGAGCAAAAAGCAGTAACTCCTTGGTTTCTCTATTTAGTAAAAACGTCGAATAACAGCTTATATTGTGGCATAACCACTGATGTAGATAGACGCTTTAATGAGCATTGCGCGCAAAACTATAAATCCGCAAAAGCGCTAAGAGGCAAATCGCCCTTATCTTTAGTGTTTCAAACTCAACTGGAAAATAAATCAACCGCATTAAAAGCTGAGATTTGGGTGAAAAAACTAAGACCCAAACAAAAGTGGGCCTTGGTAAATAGACAATTGCTTATGCCAACGGCATTTTAACTTTTGTATCTATTTTAATTAGACCACAACAAAAATCTGGCTAAACAATAAGGCTATACCTATGGATAACACAGCCTCTATACTGGCGACACCAATGTTGTGCTGTAACACCACTTCAGATTGCCATTTGACGCCAAGTAACACGATTCGTTTAGTTATAGAAGTCATTACCATCAGTATCACTGCTAATCCCAAACCAACAATCAGCCAACCTGTAAGATTACTCACATAACCATCAGGATCGTATTGTAGAATTTTGCTGGCGGATGACACTGCGATGGCAATTCCAATTAAGTTACCGCAATGTTGAATAGCGAGCGCTACCTGTCCTTTAGTTAAGGTTTTCTGAAATGAATGGCTTTGATTGCTTTCTTTAAATCTGTATTCATACAGTCGAGTCGCAAATAACAAAACTGATAACGTCACTAAGGCACCTGAAAATACCGCAACAAAGGCTTTTGTATCAGTGCCTTGCGCCCAATCTATTATGCTCTTAGTAATCAATGCCGAAGCAATGGCACTAGCGGCATCAACTAAGGCTACGGACACATTTTTTTGGTCTATCATTTCGTCTTTGTCCAAACGATTCAGTACCAATTTATCATGCGCAAAACGCCCAACTTTCACTAGAAATAGGCCGCTAGCACCAAATAACAACATGCCAATTGCTGCAACGTCGTAACCTAATCCTATGTGTCTGCCTACTACAGCAGAAAGCACTATAGTTAACGACAGCATGCGGCCAGCCATGCTGATGCCAAATGCAAAGTTATCTTTTTCACCTAACTCTTTACGCACGCTTTTTTTGCTAAAAAAACCTGACAGAGATCGTATTGAAAATAAAAGAATAATTGCTATACCTACATCTATAGCCAAGTAAATAGGTGTGTCTTGCGAGATAGGCAGAAGCTTTACTAACTGTTCCATGCAGTGTCCCGTAATGTATTGATGAATCGAAGATAATTGCCAACTTGTCCTTATGTTTATAGTATACCAACATCTTTATGGGCTGACATAGATCAATGGCATTATTTAATCCCGAACATCCCACTGAGCACGTAATTAAAGCGTACCAACAACTATTGCAAGAACTAGCTTCAATTGCGACTTTTGAACCAGCAATTTATCGCGTGTTAAGTCTAAGTGACTTTGTCTTGCGCACTTGTGAACAGTTTCCAGCATTGTTTGCCCCAGTGTTATTCAATTTGCTCGACAGCAAACAAGTAGACACTTCACATTACGCGGCTTTTTCAGATTTGGTAGACACTTCAACAACTGAGAATGAACTCAACAATCATATCCGACAATATCGTCAAATCCGCATGGCTGAAATAGCAATAGCAGATTTGTTGCAACTTCATAGCATTGAGACCAGCCTTTTGCAGGTCTCAAAGCTTGCAGATCATATAATTTGCTCGGCCTATTATTGGCACTATGAAAACCTTGCCAAACGCTATGGCTATCCTGAACGCAAGCAACATCTGCAAATTATGGGCATGGGGAAACTTGGTGGACAAGAGTTAAACTTCTCTTCCGACATAGACCTGATTTTTGCATATTCTTTTACCGGTGAAACTCAAGAAGGCCGAAAGCCAGTAGAACATCAGGTATTCTTTACCAAACTGGCCCAGAAACTAATAGCCTCACTTGATCAAGTTAACCAATTCGGCCGGGCTTATCGGGTTGATATGCGATTACGCCCTATGGGTGACAGCGGTCCGCTTGTGTTACCTCTAAATGCCTTCGAACATTATTTGCAAGAGCAAGGCCGCGAATGGGAACGATTTGCCATGCAGAAAATGCGGATAATAAACCCTAACCCATTTTCCCAAGAGTTAATTGATATTGTTAAACCCTTCGTATATCGAAAATACATAGACTTTACGACCATAGAGTCGATACGTGAAATGAAACTGCTAATTGAAAAGGAAGTCAGGCGCAAACAAATTGAAAATAATATAAAACTGGGAAAAGGCGGGATTAGAGAAGTTGAGTTCTTCGCGCAAAGTCAGCAATTAATTCACGCTGGTAGACAACCAGACTGTCAACAACAATCATTACTAGTAAGTTTAAAAAATTTATCCAGATGCCAGATTATTACAGATGATACGGCCAAGAACCTTCGTGATGATTATTTATTTTTGCGTTTGGTTGAGCAGTATTTGCAAATTTTTAATGATGAGCAGACCCAAACCCTGCCTGAAGATGAAAAAGATCAGCAGCGCTTAGCCTATGTTTTAGGCTATCCGGATTTTACTTCTTGTGTATCACAAATAGATGCATCTATGCAGAGAATCCACAGCATTTTTAGTGATCTAATTGATACGTCTGAAGACAATCAAGAAAACGAAGAAGTTGACGAAAATTATATCGATCTTTGGCGTTTAGATTTGAACCTTGATGAGCAATTGTCACTGTTACCAGATAATATGCAAGATCAATCTAAAACTCTGTTGTGTGAGCAAATCCATGAACTAAAGGACAAAATTCATCGCAGTATAGTGTCGCCTAAAGGTGAAAAAAGCCTGCAACGTTTGATGCCTCAATTAATTCAAGAAATCAGTGTGTTAGATGATCAGGGTACACCGGAGCCAGAAGCGAATGGTGTGCAAAATTGTATTTCCGGCGTTTTTGCAATTTTACAAACAGTTTTGGGGCGAACTACTTACATTGACTTACTCAATGAAACACCCGATGTACGTAATAGACTTTACTTGTTATGCCGTAAAAGCCCATGGGTCGCAAAACAAATCGCTCGCTTCCCCATCTTGCTAGATGAGTTGCTCCATCCAAATTACTTAACCCCAGAAGATTTATCGGTAGATGAATTTAAACGACAATTAGCTGACGATTTACGCCAAATTTTATTACGCATTCCTCTTGAGGATGTGGAGTCACAAATGGATGCATTACGCCAATTTAAACATGCGCAGCAACTTCGAATTGCGGCGGCGGATATCAGCAAGACCTTGCCAATCAATAAAGTCAGTGACCGTCTCACAGTTCTTGCGGAAGTATTGCTTTCAGAAGTTGTTGAACAAGCTTGGTATCAAATATGCGAAAAGTTTGGTCGGCCTAATTTAGCCGATAATCAAAAAGGTCTGGGAATCATCGCCTATGGGAAATTCGGTGGTATCGAACTAAGTTATGGCTCTGATTTGGATCTGGTTTTTCTATACGATGCTGATAGAACAGAAAAAACCGATGATTCAGGTAATCGACAACCTATAAGCCATCAAGATTTCTATACCAAACTAGTGCAACGCATTTCTCACCTTTGCTCGACTCAAACTTATCAAGGGATTTTATATGAAATTGACTTGCGATTGCGTCCGTCGGGAAATTCAGGATTATTAATTTCTCACATTGACAGCTATGCCGAGTACCAACAACAAGAAGCCTGGACTTGGGAACATCAGGCGCTGACTAGAGCCAGATTCATCTGCGGTCAACCAAGTTTGGAACAAAGATTTATTCAAGTCAGAAAGCAAATTCTAAGTCAATTTAGAGAGCCCGCTACGTTGAAACAAGAAATTTTGGAGATGCGCGAAAAAATGCGCCAGCACCTAGATAAATCAACCGCTGAGGCGGTAGATCTAAAGCAGTGCATCGGTGGCATAGTAGATATAGAATTTACCGTTCAATACATAGTCTTGTTAAACGCCCACAAATCACCTGAGCTTACACAGTGGTCTGATAATTTACGTATTCTAGAAACGGCCAATCAACTTGGGTTTATTAATGATGAGCAAATGCAGCGTCTGCAAGAGAGTTACTTATGGTTAAGGCATAAAGGACATAGATTGCAACTCGCAGATAAAAAGCAGGTTCAACCCAGTACTGAATTATCAAAATATTTAAATAATGTGAGACGTTTTAGTTGTTTGTTTTCAGGTGGAGAAGAAGATGACAACTAATATTCTTGATAAATTCGACAGTTGTCAATCAGATAGCTTTCTAGTTTATCTGTGATCACCATGGTTGCTTGTGCTTCACAATAATAAATCTGTACATCCAATAGAAAATTGGCATCAATAGCTTGAGCGACTTCCTCTAACATACCAACCAAGGTGTTTTCAGAAATAAAACGGTTTTTCACAATGAAGTCTTGATCTAAATGCCAAACAAGCCTCAATCCTTCTTGCTCAAAATAGGACATTGACTCGTTCATCAAAGTACTTCCTTGGGGAAAGGCTCTTTGTTTAAAATCTCCTTGCCAATCAACATCCTTATTTGTCGTCTTACTAGATTTTGATAATAGTTCGTCAATTGGCGTGTCGTCTTTATCGAGAGGTACAACAAAGTCCCCGAATTTTTCTTTAATGGGATCTCTAGAACTAGCTCTAAACTCAGAATAAAACCTGCTCACATTATCAGCAACTGCGTTGCCTGAGGAGGAGCTTTCAGTGGCTGTTGTTTGATTACCCGGTTCCGGATTAAAAATTAGAAACAGAACAGCTGCTAGCACCACTGCTAGCATTACTAGAATTCTATTAAGCCAAAATTTTACATTACTTGAATTGCTCATAAAGAGATTCGGGTGCCTCCGGCGGACGCGTTTTAAACCTTTTATGCATCCATAAGTAGCTTTCGGGCTGCATCTCGACTAATTCTAAAATATCTTGATTTAGCTTAGTCAGTGCTCTCTCTTTATTATTATCGGCAAGATATTCAATTGCTGGACAAAATTTTATTTTATAGCCAGTTTTGGTGTACATGGGAGTAATTAATAAGGGCACGCAATTGGCTCGTTCAGCAAACATCAAGGTAGCTGTTGTGGTTGCCGTTTGAACTACGCCTCCAAAGGGCACAAAAATACTTTGTGCTGGACCATAGTCTTGATCTGGTAGATACAAGCACAGCTCGTTGTCGTTTAATGCTTGAATCAATGCCTTTGCATTTCTTTTGTGGATCATATACTTATTAGATCGATTACGCCCATGGTATTGAAGATAGTCTATGAGTGGATTATTGTGCTTACGATAAAAAGCAATGCTTGGATGGTAAAATCCTATACCACGGCAGGCAAATTCAAGATTCACATTATGAATAGCCAGACCAAAAACACCTTTTCCACTCTTTAAGATTTGTTCAACGTGTTCAATACCTTCAAATTCAATGTGTCTCTTAACCCGCCAAGATGGCCACCACCAGCCCATAGCGGTTTCAAACAACGCCATACCTGTGCGATAAACATTTGCTTCGAACACGGCATTAATTTTGTCATCACTCCATTCGGGAAAGGTTAATTGTAGATTTTGTTTAGCTACAGCAACGCGTTTAGGCGCTAACTTTTTGATCAGCCGGCCTACGCCTTTTCCAAGCAGTAATATTATTCGATAAGGGAGCCAAGTGATGAGGTAAAGAAAAAACACACCTAACCACACTAACCAAAATTGAGGAAGTAAAAACCTTAGTTCAAAGTGTGGAGGCTTGACAGACTTTATTGACACTAAATAATCTCGTTACTCACAAAGTTGCAAGTATAACATTCACTTGGCTGAAAAAGACAACCTTTAGAATTCTTGATCTATGGATTTGAGTTTTTTCTCGAAGTCTTCTCTGTGTTCTTCTTTTTCATAATCAAAATGGTATTGGTTATGAAAACCAAAGGATAATTTGACTTTGGCATCTTCCATAAAAACGGTATAGCCATCAAAATCAGTGTAGGCTTTGACGCCGTTGAGCATGTATGTGTCGCCATCATGCTCACCATGTTGTCTGACTTTATCAAAAACACGTAATAGTTGTTTTGAATCTAGTTCGTTTTTCATTTTTCACCTCTACCCTTTTATTCGTTGAGTAAAGATGTGTAGATCACTAGAAATTTAAACGTAGACCTAAATAGACAGCCGCACTTTCAAATCCATTTTGCCCTTTAGTCCACTCAATTTCAGTACGGATCATAGTTGAATGGTGAATATAGAAATCAAATCCTAAGCCTAACTGCCCAGCAATCAGGGTATCATCCATAGAACAAAGAGTACCTGCTAATGTGGATACAGTTTCAAAACTTGCATCACAAACCGTACCAGATATAAAGTCAACTTGACTGTTGATAGCTAGCAGCCCCACCTTATAATACAACTGCCCGAAGTTTCCTTCAGCATTACCCAGCATTGCTAAATACAGCGCAGATAATTCAGCGCTCGGCTCATTGATACTGACCACAGGATCAGCTGGGTTTTCTTCACCAAAGCTTTGATAACCAAATTCAATATTCCACTGCTTTGTAAGCTCATAACCCAAACCAATTTTATATGAAAAACTATCTAACTCGTAGCTTTCAACCTCTGTCTGAGCAAATCCTGCACTGGCAATACCGTAAAACTCAGGTTGAGCTTCAGCTTTATAAGAAAGCGTAATAAGAAGAACAAAGCTAGTCGCGAAAAACCAATTTTTCATGTTTACACCTAAAAGAAGTATTCAAGTTGGATCATAAGATGATCATCTCTGCGCATATAAAACAGAGGATCATCTTCTTTATCGCTTGAAAAGAAATATCCATTAACTTCTATTGACCAATTTGAGGTTAAACGCGTGGAGGCTTCAATCATTGCTGAATAACTAGAGCTCTCATCCATGTCTTGAATAAAAGCCACTAGAATTTCTGAACCTGAAAAATCATTCACTACGAATCTAGCACCCACCATAATGTCATTCTGACCGTATATGTAGGGATTTTGATCTCTTTCGTCATATTGATATTCAACCAGATAGCCAAGATCATAGCCACTATCAAACACATTCACATGCATAAATTCAAAACCTGCGACAGCCGCAGAAAAATCTTCATCCATGCGTGAGCCAGTAAGAGCTTCTAATTTGAATAACCAACCGTTAAATACATATAAAGCGTCTAAACCCACTTGTTGTAATTGTGGATAAAAGGGCACAAGTTCTATATCGCCATCGGTTATTTGTGGAACAAAATCTGGTAGTCGATCAGTACCATCAAAATAAGACAGTCCGAATTCTAAATTGCCAAAACTTTGCTGCCATCGCACAGCAAAATCAAGATTAGTCTCTTCATCTTCAGATTCGTACAAGGCGTCGTCACTTATGTTGTATGGACCTCGCAATCTACCATCAAGTCCTGGAAAGGTACGTTCACGAAAATAGGGCAAGGCATAAAAACTAATATAACCTGTATCCAACAGATATCGAGCATCTAACAATGGTTGTCCAAGTTTTTCTTCGTTTGTAATAGTTTCAACAAAATCTGTCTGATTAATGATATCAACCAGGTGGACAGATTCGGTTTGGCCCCAAAACACTCGTCCTATACCAGCCCTGAACTCCCAATTATCAAAAAACACTGAGTACAATGCTTCTCTCACATCCGCATGAGTACGCTCGCTGTCTCGCTGATCAATTCTTGCGAAGGGAGTGAAGGTAAAATAGCCATTATCACCCACGTCTAATTCAAACTGAGGTTTAGCGGCCAATGACACTTGACTGTTGGTTTGAAACTCGTAAGCAGCATCTTGGAAGAAAAACCGCTGTTGCACTGAAGCTGAACCCGCGAAGCGTAGTTCAGCATGACTAACTGTTGCTATTATTACTAGGGTAAAACCCAACAAATAACGCATATAAAATAGTCCCTTTATCTTTAATTTAGTTTACGCATTGAGTTCGTTTTTTTATCTAACACGTCTTAACGCATTTTTGTTAAAGTCACTCTCGTCTACACCAGTTTTAAACTTGATGTTTTCTATTAGCAAGGTGGTACTTTTACCCGTCTGCGCATTATCCATATCTGATCGTAGTGCTCGCCAATGCTTACCATTGTATTGCTCATAGTCACCTAAGGTAAGTATTTTCAGTAAGGCATCTTTACGATCATAAAATTCTATTTTTTGTGCTCGATAATGCGCTTTATCAACCCAAACAACTTGTTTGGTATAGCCAGAATTTTCATATTCTGGATATTGTTCTACCACAAAGCATTCCATCCCATTATAAGTTTCATCTCTTAAATAGGCATAGGTAAATTTTTCGATTTCAAACGACGACATATCTTCATAAGCAAATTCGCTGCCCATGAAAGGGCCAGATTTGTTATGCGACAAAATACGTTTTACTATCTTGGCTTCAGATAAATAAATCCATTGTTCATCAGGCTCAATGGCGTGACTAAAACTTAAAAAAGCGGTTCCAGAAACATCTCTTGGTTCATAAAAGATAGTCAAAGATTTATCCCCATCATCTTCGATTTCTAGCGTTCTCACCTGTAAAACACGTTCCGATTCTTGACCATCCGGAGAGCGCAAAATCATGATGGTGTCTGCAACAGAGTCTCCCCAACCTTGATCTCTCTTTTTCATTTCTTTTGCTATTTCCAACCCTTTCTCTGGATCTTTAGCAATGACTGGCGTTGAAATTAGCATCGTGTTTACTAAGAAAAATAGAAAAATAATTCGCCACATGCGCATATTATTAAACCTTTTTTTGCAATTTAAGACTGTCTAGCTGTTTTAACGGCAATAAGCCATAAATATTAAATGAATAACGCGTTATAGAACATTATAACGTTAATCAGTTCACTCTGGCGTAAAGTTTAGTGCATTTTTTAATCAATTAAAGATTTTGACCTGAAGGACAAAATGTGTTTTCATACAAATACCAACTGGTCAGATGAGCGGATAAGTTAACATGAGCATCAGAAAAAGCCTTAAAAAAGTATTACCACCCATTTCAATCACCGAACAAGAAGCCTTAGACGCTGGTGACGTGTGGATTGAATCTAGTATTTATCAGGGAAATCCTGATATGCATGCGCTTAGACAATTACCTCAAGCCAAACTTAGTGCTGAGGAACAAGCGTTTATGGATGGTCCTGTACAAACTTTATTAGAAATGATCAATGATTTTGAATTGATCAATAGCAATCATATTCCGAAGGATGTGCTGGACTTTTTGGGCAAAGAGAAGTTTTTCTCTATGATCATTCCGAAAAAATTCGGTGGATTAGAGTTCAGCCCTTATGCAAACTCAACCATAGTGGCAACCATTGCTGCGCGAAGTGGCGCTGTTGCCGTCACCGTTATGGTTCCTAACTCATTAGGTCCTGGTGAGTTGCTGATGCATTATGGTACAGAAGATCAACAGAACTTTTGGTTACCTAAACTTGCTGTGGGTCAAGAGATCCCTTGTTTCGCATTAACAAGTCCTGAAGCAGGTTCAGACGCTGGCGCAATTCCAGACGCAGCCATAGTTACCAAAGGACAGTGGAACGGCGAAGAGGTCATTGGACTTAGTGTCACTTGGGATAAGCGATATATTACCCTTGCTCCTATTGC
Organism: Glaciecola sp. 1036; assembly: GCF_050306235.1. Lineage (NCBI taxonomy): Bacteria > Pseudomonadati > Pseudomonadota > Gammaproteobacteria > Alteromonadales > Alteromonadaceae > Glaciecola > Glaciecola sp. 1036. Next base: position 100,354 of record NZ_JBLWFH010000003.1, read on the forward strand.
TACAGTACTTGGTTTAGCATTTAAAGTATTTGATCCCGAACACTTGCTTGGCGACAAACTTGAGCTAGGCATTACTTGTGCATTATTACCAAAATCTCACCCTGGAGTTGAATTGGGCAACCGTCATGATCCTATGGGCGTGAAATTCTACAACGGAACAACCCGAGGTAAAGACGTGTTCATTCCAATGGACTTCATTATCGGTGGTCAAAAGAACATTGGTAAAGGTTGGCAAATGCTGGTGTCTTGTCTAGGTGCAGGACGAGGCATTTCATTACCAGCCATGGGTGTTGCAACTGCTCAGTCAGCATTCAAATCTACCGCTGAATATGCATTCGTGCGTGAACAGTTTGGTTTGCCAATTGGCCGTTTTGAAGGTATTCAAGAGAAACTTGCAGATATTGCGGGTAAAACTTTCTTGTTAGAAGCTATGCGTGTGTTAACCACTGAAGGTTTAGGTCAGGGTATTAAGCCTTCTGTTGTGACAGCAATTGCCAAATACCACATGACAGAAATAGGTAGAGACGTATGTAATTCTGCAATGGATGTTCAAGCTGGTAAGGCTATTCAACGTGGCCCTCAAAATACATTAGCCAACGGCTACAGCGCATTGCCAATCGCAATTACAGTAGAAGGTGCCAATATACTAACGCGTAATTTGATGATTTTTGGTCAAGGTGCTATGCGTTGTCACCCATACCTTAAAGACATGGTCGATCTTATTCACAGCGATGATTCAAACGCTGATGCTCAATTCAATAAAGTATTGACGAAAACTGTGAAATTCAGCGTAAAAAATGCGTTAAGAAGCATGGTAAATAGCTACTTACCTTTCTTACGTTCTTCAGATTCAGCAATGAACGAAGTATTGCCGTATGAAAAAAGACTACATGCTATGTCTGCTAAACTAGCTCCATTAGCTGATTTATCATTATTGGTGTTGGGCGGCGATCTGAAAAAAGCAGAATTACTATCTGCTAGATTAGGTGACGTTATCAGCTACGTCTACGCAGGCATGGCAGCTATTCGTTTTTACGAACAGCGAGTTGAAGATAGACAGCAAGCACTGCCTTTCTTTAAATATGCAATGGAATGGACACTAAGCCAAGCTGAAAAAGCGATTGTTGATTTTGTTTCCAACTTCCCAAATGCACCAACAAGAGTATTAATGCGAGTTCTTACAAATACTTATACTGGTGCCACTAGCAAGATCAGTGATGACTTAGTACGTGAATTGTCTAAAGCGGCGTTAGAAGATTCAAGCATTAAAGCGCAAATTACCCATTTGATTAAGCCGGTTGAGGGCGATGGAAACTACATCAACGAGCAAGCTTTCAAAGCAAAACATGCGGCTTTACCACTACTGTCTAAGGTTCAAAAAGCATTACGAAGTGCGCCTGTAGTACCATTCATTTCATTTGAAAATGCGGTAGAAAAATTAAATGAAAGAGGTGAACTTGCCGATAACGAGAAAGATATTCTTTTAGATTACAATGAAAAACGTAAGCTAGCGGTGAGAGTAGATGAGTTCACTTTTGACATGGAGTTAGTTACAGACCACCTCGATACACAAGAGGAAACTGTAAACGCGGCCTAAAATGCCTGCTAACGGAATCTAAGAAAAAGGTGCGCTCTAGTCGCACCTTTTTTTATGGACACCAAATGGTAGGTCGATTGTTATTATCAAAAATAGAACGTCAACAGCTCGCCGATAGAGTACAACTACTCTATGCAAATGCCTACACGGGCGTTTTTGTTACCATAATTACCTTCTCAGCGCTTTGTTACATGCTATTTGTTTCATCTGGTAGCTATTATGCCATTTCCATGGGCATTATTATGTTGGTCATTTGTTTGGGGCGACTGGTAGATATCTACACCACTATGAGCAATGTCAGCGATATCACCAAACACCCGTACAAGCACTTCGCAAAATTTGGTATAGGACTAACGTCTTCGAGTTTCCTATGGGCAGTTTTCATACTTACCTTTATGGCAAGAATGGAAATTATCCAACTAACCATTACCGCTATCGTTTTGGCAGCTCTAGCCGGAGGCGCTATTGCAGTACTGGGGGCAATTCAACGAATTGCTACCATGTATATGTCAATGATATTGCTGCCCTATTCCGTTTTGGCAATTAATTTATCCATTGATGGCTTTTGGCTAGTCGGTATTCTTGGTATTTGTTATTGGGCTTCTATGTTGGTATCTGCGAAAAAGGCCAGTGAGTTTATCACCAGTACCATTGAGTTAACCGAAAAAAATAAACAACTAGCGAATGCTATAGAACACGAGAAAAAACAAATAGAGCATTACAATTTTCGTTTAGAAGTGGCCAATAACGCCCTAGACAATTACACCCAAGAGCTAGAAAACAAAGTAGAAAAGCGCACTGAAGAAATTTATCGCTTATCTAATTTGGACCCGCTAACTGAACTACTTAATAGAACTGCTTTACTAAAACACAGCGAAAAATTAATCAAACAGGCTGAAAAAAATAATCAAGGAATAGGAATTTTTTTCATCGACCTAGACAGTTTTAAAGATATCAATGATGGATTCGGTCATGCATACGGTGATGCTGTACTGAAAAAAATTGCCCAACGATTATCCAATTTACCTAAAGATACATTCGAAATTTGCGCCCGTTGGGGCGGTGATGAATTCATAGTCTTCAGTTTGCTTAAGGATGAATCCTCGCCATTGGCCTTAGCCAAGCAACTAATTGACATTGTCACTGAGCCTTTATCAGTAAATGGCGACATTATTAACATGCAAGCCAGTATTGGTGTTTCCTGTTACCCAGAACATGGAGCATCAGCCGAAGAACTTATTCAAATGGCCGATTTGGCAATGTATGAACAAAAACATCATCATTTGGCACCAGTTGTGTACGATGGCGAGATAGCAGCCAAGCATATTCGTGAACAAAGCATAAGAAAAGGCTTACCCAATGCGATTAAACAAAGTGAGTTTCACCTCGTCTACCAACCTATAGTAAACACTAAAACTAAATCAATCGCTGGCTTTGAAGCGCTAATACGATGGCAACATTTGGGACAATTTATTCCGCCAACTGAATTTATTCCTATTGCGGAAAAATCCGGACGTATTAATCAAATTGGGCTTTGGGTGTTGCAGCAAGCCTGTAAAGAATTTATGCAATTTGCCAAAACGTCTCAGTACCTTTCGGTAAATGTATCTGCGATTCAAATGCTGGATGACTACTTTGTCGAAAATATTAAACAGGCATTAGCGATTTATGAGATGCCGCCCTCTTGTCTTCAGCTGGAAATTACTGAAACCTCAGTCATTCAGTCCTACGAGCAAATTGAAGATGTAGTGCGTGAAATTCAAAGCATGGGAGTTATAGTTGCCATAGACGATTTTGGTACTGGATACTCATCATTGCGCCAATTACAAAAAGTTGAATTTAATACAGTGAAAATTGATCGCTGTTTTATCAATAGATTAGAAACCAAAGATATCGCTATAGTTTCAGCAGCTTATTTTATCGCTGAACAGCTGCACGCCTCGACCATAGTGGAGGGGGTTGAAAGTCAGGACCAGTTGGAAAAGTTACAGCAATTAGGCATTAATATTTTCCAAGGTTACTATTTTGCAAAGCCGATGGAAGCAGATAGAATAACCTCTTGGCAATACAAAGATACAGACTAGAGCCTGTATGTATTCATAAACATTGATACACAGGCGCTAAATTTAGTCGACAAAAATAACAATAACTACTGCAGGACCTTTCCTAACAATGGCCCAATTATATTTCTATTACTCTGCGATGAACGCAGGAAAATCTACGTCTTTATTACAGTCTGCCTATAATTATAAAGAGCGCGGCATGCAAGTCTCTCTTTTTACTGCATCTTTCGATGACAGGTTTGGAAAAGGAAAAATTGCTTCAAGAATAGGATTATCTTCCCCTGCTTCTTTATTCGACAAGTCCACAGATCTATATGCTGAAGTTAATCAACAACACAGTTCAACGCCATTGGGATGTGTTTTCATTGATGAAGCACAGTTTTTAACTCGTCAACAAGTAAAACAATGCTTGCAGATCGTAGACCAATTAGATATTCCAGTATTAGCTTACGGATTAAGAACTGACTTCCAAGGCGAAACCTTTGAAGGCTCGCATTATTTATTAGCTTGGGCGGATAAACTGAGTGAATTAAAGACAGTATGTTTTTGTGGTCGTAAAGCAAATTTTGTAGCGAGACTAAACAGTAGTGGCAACGTAATTAAAGACGGCGCGCAAGTAGATATAGGTGGCAATGATAAATATGTGTCATTGTGCCGTAAACATTACAGTGAAAAAACTGGCTTTATCGACAATGATGCCACCTCTTAACTAGAAGGTGTTTATCTTTGTTCATTAATTGTGTTGGCGTCTAAAATTGGTGAAAACAAGGTATTGCTAACGCACAAAGATAAATAGGTTCTATAAAAATTAGTGATTAATAGACCATAGCAAAAGCAATTTCCGTTATAAAAAAGCCTTGGCTACAATGATTTTACTCATTACATTGGAGTCATGTCGGAGGCAGTAATGGATTTTGCACACACACCTAAAGCACTAGATTATATCAAACGCGTCCATGATTTTATGGACACTCACATCTTTCCCATCGAAAAAGAACTTTATGACACAAACCATGAAGTAAATGGTTCGGGGGACTGGACCAAATGGCAAGAAATTCCTCAAATCACAGAGTTAAAACAAAAAGCAAAAGACGCTGGTTTATGGAACTTATTTTTACCTGATGCCAAGTTGGGTAAGGGGTTAACAACGGTAGAATACGCGCCACTTGCAGAAGCCATGGGCAGAATATTATTTGGTGCGGAAATCTTTAATTGTAACGCACCCGATACCGGCAATATGGAAGTCCTTTACCATTTTGGGAATGAGCAGCAACAAGCCAAGTGGTTAACACCCCTTCTCGCGGGTGAAATTCGTTCTGTGTTTGGCATGACCGAACCAGAGGTTGCTTCGTCAGATGCAACCAACATGGCGGCAACTATCGAAGACAAAGGCGATCATTTGCTATTAAACGGCACTAAATGGTGGTCTACTGGACTTGGACACCCAAAGGCAAAAGTGATGATTTTTATGGGTCTTTCAAATCCAGAAAATGATAAACACAATCAACACAGCATGGTGATTGTGCCCCTGGATACTGATGGTGTAACGATCAAACGCATGTTAACTGCCTATGGTGACTTTGATGGCCCTTACGGGCATGGAGAAGTTCAGCTAGACAATGTAAAAGTGCCAAAGGAAAATCTACTCGTGGGATTGGGTAAGGGTTTTGCAATTGCCCAAGGCCGACTTGGACCTGGACGAATACATCACTGCATGCGCGCCATAGGTATGACAGAAAAAGCGTTAGAACTTGCAATAAAACGCGGCAAACAAAGAGTTGCTTTTGGTCGTCCACTGATTGAATTAGGCGGCAATAAAGAACGAGTAGCCAAAGCTAGAATGGCAATAGAACAAGCCAGATTACTCACCATGCAAGCAGCTTGGCGTATAGACAATCTCGGAGTGAAAAACGCTATGGTAGATATCTCGGCTATTAAGGTAGTTGTACCCAATATGCTACAAGATGTTGTCGACTTCGCAGTTCAAATTCATGGTGGCGGAGGCGTTTGCAACGATTTTCCATTAGCAAGATTTGCCGCTGGTGCCCGGTCTCTTAGATTAGCAGACGGTCCTGATGAAGTGCATATGGCTATGGTGTCTCGACTAGAATTAAAGAAATATAAATAACATGACAAATCAAATCATAGATACAGCTGGAAAAGTCCGGCCTGGCGAAGAACTCGACATAGCGCCCCTAAAAGAATGGTTAGATGCTAATGTCCCCGACTTAGAAGGCGCCATGCAAGTTAGTCAATATTCTGGAGGCGCGTCAAACTGGACCTATTGTTTAGCGTTTGACAATCGTTCCTTGATTCTAAGACGCCCCCCGAAAGGCACCAAAGCCAAAGGGGCCCATGATATGGGTAGAGAATATCGCTTACAAAAAAGTCTTAAACCTGTCTACGATAAAGTTCCTACCATGTTGGGCTATACCGATGATGAATCTGTTATCGGGGCGGAATTCTATGTCATGGAGAAAATTGACGGCATAATCCCGCGCAAATATTTTCCCCGTGGCGTAGATATTTCACCGCAACAGGCGCGAACTTTATGTGAAGTTGCCATTGACGAGCTAATTTCGTTACACAACGTCGATTACATGGCAGCAGGCCTTGATCACATCGGCAAAGGTGCTGGATATGCCCAGCGCCAAATCTCTGGCTGGATTAGTCGGTACCAAAAAGCCCGTACTTGGAACGTACCCAAAGCCCATAAGGTTATTAGTTGGTTGGAAGAACGTATTCCAAGCAAAGAAACTATTTGCATCACCCACAATGATTACCGATTTGATAACCTAGTGTTAGATGCAAAAGATCCTGCAAAAATTCTAGGGGTATTGGACTGGGAGCTCGCTACTTTGGGTGATCCTCTCATGGACTTAGGTAACAGTCTGGCCTATTGGGTGCAAAGCGATGATGACTTTTTTGCCCGTAAAACCCGACGTCAACCCACTGATATTCCAGGCATGATGACAAGAGATCAAGTGATTGAATATTATTGTAGTAAACAACAACTGGATCCCGGTGACCTTGCCTTCTATGAGGTGTATGGATTATTTAGGTTGGCTGGTATAGTGCAACAAATTTACTATCGATATCATCATAAACAGACGCGCAATCCTGCCTATAAAAATTTATGGGTTTTCGTGCACTACCTACTCTATCGATGTAAAAAAATTATCAAACAAAAAGGATAGTCAATGCGGCAAAACATATTAATTACAGGCGCAAGTTCAGGACTAGGTGAAGGAATGGCAATAGAATTCGCCAAAAAAGGACGAAACCTCGCCCTCTGCGCCCGCCGCTTGGATAGATTAGAAACCTTAAAACAAAAACTGCTCGATATTAATCCTAATATCAAGGTAGAAATATTGTCTCTTGACGTAAATGATCACCAGGCCGTATTTGACGTATTTGCGCAATTTAAAACTCGCTTAGGAAGCATTGACAGAGTTATCGTTAACGCTGGCATGGGCAAAGGCGGCTCGGTCGGAACCGGACTTTTTGCAGCCAACAAACAAACGGCTATCACAAACTTTGTATCAGCCTTGGCACAATGTGAAGCCGCAGTTGAAATTTTTAGAGAGCAAAATGCAGGGCATCTAGTCACAATTTCTTCTATCAGTGCCATTCGTGGATTTCGACGCGCGCTAAACGTCTATGCCGCAACTAAAGCAGGATTAAGCTGTTTAACCGAAGGCATTCGAGTGGACTTGTTAAAAACACCTATCAATGTCACCACAGTACACCCTGGCTTCATTCGCAGCGAAATTAATGACAAAGTAGAAAAAGTCCCTTTTATTGTTGACACAGAAACCGGATGCAAAGCCATTGTCAAAGCAGTAGAAAAGGAGGTTGCCAATGCTTATGTGCCTTCTTGGCCTTGGTCTATTGTCCAATTGCTATTGCGTGTAGCGCCTTTATCGTTATTAGCAAAAATGAGTTAACCTATTAACTAGCGCCTGTTTATCTTTTTGTATATTTGCAATGTAATTCATTATCCAGCAGACTTATAAAAAAATAACAAGAGTTCTAAATATGTCTGTTCGTTGGCGAATTGCCCTTTTTTCCACCCTAGCCAGTTTATTATTCAATGCAAACGCGCAAATGCCGCCTTTGCAGTTGGACAAAGATGCATTAGCGAATACTGTCACCAACGCGCTTGAGGCTTTTAATACCCCAGGGATGTCAGTGGCAATTACCCTTAACGGTGAAATCATTCACGCAGAAGGTTATGGTCTTGCCAATGTCGAACAAGAAACCCCAGTTACTGGACATACTTATTTTCGTTTAGCCAGCACCAGCAAAGCATTTACTGCCGCAGGTTTAGCTGTTTTAGTGGATGAAGGTCTGGTCAATTGGGACGATAAAGTCATCGATTATTTACCGGAATTTCGATTAAAAGATAGCTACGCCACTGAACATTTCACCGTTATGGATTTATTAACCCACAACAGTGGCCTTGTCAGTGGTGCGGGTGACAGCATGATTTGGCCCGAACCCAGCGGTTTTAGCCGAAGCGAAGTGGTAGAAAACTTAAAATACCTAACACCTGAATACGCGTTTAAATCACAGTATGCCTACAGTAATGTGTTGTATATTACCGCAGGTCAACTGATTGAAAGAGTTGCAAAAGTACCCTTTGATCAATTTATCGAAAGCAAAGTTTTTGCTCCTCTAGATATGAATTGTTTTGTCGGCGCGGTTAATCAAGAAGCGGTTGAACATAGTGCTATGTCATATGGTTACGATGATGAAAAAGGCATTTATGCCATTCCTCGCAACGCTATTACAGGGGATGCGCTTATGTCGGCCGCGGCTGGAGGAATGGTCTGTAATGCTTACGACATGGCAAAGTGGGCAAAGGCACTTGCCACCAAAACAAATTTACCCTTTTCCCAATGGCAACTAGAAAAAATGTGGCAAGGTCACACTATATTGTCAGTCTCAGATACAGATTATGAATGGGATGGTACACATTTTAATAGTTATGGCTTAGGCTGGCGCATTTCTAATATTGGCCCTTACAAATTTATCTCTCACACAGGCACGCTTTCTGGCTATCAAGCCTATGTTGGTATATTACCGGAGTTAGAGCTTGGCATTGTAGTGCTAAACAATGGTTCTAATTACGGTGCTCGCGGCTCGATCATGCAAACTATCGTAAAAGCCATGTTAGGTGCTTCTGCGTTTGATAATACTTGGATAACTGCCTATCAAGAATATCGAGCAGAACGTCAAAAGCGGTCTTTAGAACGCTATGTTGCACCTGAGATTACAGCGAAAATGGCTATCTCTGCAGAAGATGTGATTGGTGAATACCAAGATACTTGGTTTGGGTCTATGACTATCTACAGGGAAGACGATGAATTGAGGATTAAGTCCTCAAGAATGAAAACCTTAACAGGTACTTTATCTCCTTTCCAAGACAATAGATTTAAAATCGACTGGGACAACGAAAATGCTCAGTCCGATGCCTTTATTATTTTTGATCTCAATGCTAGCCACATGATCACAGGCGCTTCTTTGCACCCATACTCAGTTAGACAACAAAGCAACCATGAATATCGGGATATGTACTTCTCAAAAGTAGAAAAACTCGATATTTCGGAGTCTGATTGATTAGAGGGAAAAAGGCCTGAAATCCAGATAGAAGTGAGCCCGTAATTACGGGTTCACATATCACTCCCAACATAAACCTAGAATTACTTTATTTTTAATAACTTATCTAAAGATAAAATCCCAGATCCCCAGATGATGACAGCGGCTAGTGCTAGCCCCCAAATATGATGCAAATATAAGGCTGCGGTTGGAATGTCTTCTAAGCTGATAACAGCTACATAGTTAACTATCAATAAGCCTATGGCAGATTTACGGGCAAATAGTCCTAAAGACAATAAAATCGGCAATACAAGTTCACCAAAGGTTGCAAGATAAGCGGCAAATTCAAAGTTCAAAACGGGTACTGCGTATTCGTACTCAAAAAGTAGCAAGGTGTTTTCCCAATCGTTTACTTTAGTAAGACCCGATTTAAAAAACACCCAAGCAACGTATAAACGTGCACCCAATAATGCTGGCGACTCTAAATATCCTAATTTAGCAAACACCAGATTATACCAATTTATTACCTTATTCATGACTTACTCTCACTCATCAGCGCTGGTTGAACGCTTTTCAATTGCGACTACCTGACGCTTAGCAATAACACTTTGTAACCAATGATGCATTTGCTCAGGCGATTTTTCTAAGGTGGCTAACACCTCTTCAACGGAGGCATCATCAAGCAACTTATCAAAAGCATTGCAGTACAAAGGGGAATGAACTTCAAATTGCGCTTTTGCTTGATGACGCCACAGTACAAAAGACCTAAGATGAGGTTGTTTTATTGCATCATTTATGGCTTTTTTTAGTGACAGTAAAAGTGTCTGTTTTTGCTCAGAATTTTGATCGTCTAGTTGGCAAAAATCATAAAAAGTATCGATTGGAAAAAAATATTCCACCTTTTGCAGACCCGCCGCTGGACGAAACCTTAATTCGCTGGGAGGATATTGCTGTAGCAAGGCAAAACTATCTGCACTAAAGGTTTCATCTGGGGCTCTTTCAATCCACAGTCTTCGCCAATCAAAATCCGCTATTTCGCTTAAATAAGGTAAATTTTCAAACATTTCTTCTTGCTGCAAGAATTCACTCAAAGAAGTGCCAAACTCCGCCCAATCGAAGCTAGATTTTGGAAATTGTTTAGCATAGCGAAATGCAATTTTTCGAAAGTCTGGTTCCCCTATTATGCCTAATAACGTAGGGAAACTTATGCTCAAAGCGTTTATGGCATTTTCCACATAATTATTTTGATAAATCTCTAACGCAGACGAATTTCCACCTTGCTGGTTGAATATGGAATTGATTAATAATTGTTGATAGTCCATTAACCATTCTCTTTGGCAAATTTATAGGCTCTATCACTTTGCGCGGTTAGTGTTTCCCAACTCGGTAATTGTGTATCCCATTCAACTAGGGTAGGAAGATTACCAAAAAGCTTCAATGCCTTTTGATACAACTTCCAGCAAAGTTCCGACACCTGTGCACCATGGTCATCCACGATAAAACCATTTACTTTATTATCTGTAAAACCAGCTAAATGAATTTCCCCCACAAATTCTGGTGAAACTGCTTCAAGTATGCGCGTCACTTCAGCTTCTACATTGGTTACTTTTTGATTTAGTGCATTCACAATCAAGTTATTAATATCAAGTAGGATTCCGCAACCTGATTGACGACACATTGCATGCCAAAATTCGACCTCCGTCATATCATCCTGAGCATGCGCTGCTAATTCAGTTGGTTGTAAATAGGCAGACAAATTCTCTATCAGAAGTGGCCTGCGAATAGCATCTTGTACTTCATTAATATGTCCGCAAATTAATTCCAACGATGCTTTATTGTAAGGTATCGGTAATAAATCGCCCGAATGCATAAGTTTATTATCGATAAGCGCGCGATTAAAACATAGATGTTCTGATACTAAACAAGGCTGTGAAAAGGCAACTAGTTGAGAAAATTGTTCCAGTACTTCGGGAGGCACTCTTTGTTGAGAACCTAACCCCAAAGAAGTCCCGTGCACACTTATCTCGTATTGATTGCGAACATCCGCTAATAGTTGCTTGGTAATACCGCCAGAAGCAAAGAAGTTTTCGGCATGAATTTCAACAAAAGACAGGTGTTCAGGTTGGTGATCTAAGGCTTGTTGATAGTGAGGATGACGAAGCCCAACACCAATAAATGGGTTGGGCTTATCAAAAGAATGGAACGCCATTTATGATTTAGCTGTTCTTATCTTTTTTCATTTTTTTCCACATTTCTTTAGCTTCTTTACGGCTATATCCACCTAGGTCTTTACAAGTGCCTGCTGGTACTAAACGCCATTCGCCGATATCGTTATCAACGGTTGATTGACCTGCACAACTGTGAGTACCAGCTAGGTTAGCACAGTCATTTTGACCAGCAGGTGAAACGCCATAGCATTTCTCTTTTTTCTTATCGGCAGCTTCAGCTGCATCAATTGCACCTAACGTCATAACCGAAGCGATAGCCGCTGCAACAGCAATATTTGTTTTCATAATGATGATTCCTTGATTTAAATTTACGGTACAGATTGGCAGTATATTCTGCCTCTTTTACTAAATTACTTTCTTAAAAATAAATTACCACATGCGAGTTATAACTCTGATACTGGCGTATTTTCAATTTGTTGCCAAATTTCATTGGCTTCAGAAATAAGCTCTTCTTTATTGAGTACCCAACGACCCTGTACTTTATCATTCAGATTTAAATATAACTTATTATCTACGATAGCCCAAGCAGTTGGGTCAGTATCAAATTTCTTTTCTTTAGAGACTCCAAAGGCACAATAGCCGCCGTATTGAGGCGCATATTTTGCTGGATTTGCTTTAAATAACGATTGATGCTCCGCTGAAGCAAAATGGTAAATAGCACCTTTGTATTCAGCTGTGTAGGATGCACTTCCTTCCACTGGCATAGATTGCGTAAAATATGCCACTGGATCATAACCTTTAATTGCTAATCGAGATTCATCTACATTAATAGCTTCTATAGAAGAATTCGCTTGTGTTGGAATAATACCGCATGATGCGAGCGTCAATGTCACGCCGATCACAATAACGGATAATAGTTTGTTGGTCATAGTCAAAGTTCCAATTGTAAAATTAACGGATGGTAAAAACTTACCTATATGACCTAAATATTTATCCTATACTTTCAAAAAATATTAAAATTTTAATTCATGCAGTAGAACAGATATATCCGGCTGCCACCCAAAGTCATTCATTTTTACCCGATTGTTAAACACAGCGACATTTTCTTGTTGTAATAATCCGGTTTGCCTTTGCGCGTGTTCCGAACCTTTAGGAAAGGCGATTTGTCCATTGCTGCGTAAAATTCGATGCCAATTTACCTTGCGATCTTTAGGGACATGTCCCAACGCTTTGCCTACTAACCTAGCCCGACCTGGCAAGCCCGCTAAATCAGCAATTTGACCATAGGAAGACACTTTGCCTTTTGGAACTAAATCAATAACGTCCCAAATACGTACATAATCAGATTTTGTCATTAGGTCACCTTGGTTTTTTGGCTATATTCGGGTGCTAGGTAAGTTTTGTTTTGCATAATGTCAGCCAGAATATTGGCTGCAGTAACCATATCTTTATAACTTAAATACAGAGGAGAAAAACCTAGTCTTAGAATATTAGGCGCTCGAAAATCGCCAATAATATTACGTGCAATTAACGCTTGGCAAATTTGGTAGGCATGGGGATGCGTATAAGCTAGTTGTCCGCCCCGATGTGCGTTGTCCGGTGAAAGATATTCTAATCCATTGTTAGGACAAAGTTGCGTTAAACACTGGTGAAAAAAGTCGCTCAATGCGAGGGATTTTTGCCAAACCTGATGCATATCCAAAAGCTCAAATACATCTAACGCAGCATCCAATACACTCATAGAAATTATCGATGGCGTGCCTGCTAACATGGCTCTGATGCCCTCAGAAGCCTCATAATTGTTGGAAAAATCAAAAGGTGTTGCATGCCCCATCCAACCGGTAAGGGGTTGTTTAATGCGTTCATGTAATGCACGTTTCACATACACAAACCCAGGAGCTCCAGGTCCCCCATTCAAATACTTATAAGTACAACCAACAGCGAAGTCCACATCTGCTTGATTCAGCAATACAGGTAAAATACCGGCGCTGTGGGCTAGGTCCCAGCAGACCAAAACACCATTGTCGTGGGCTATCTGGGTAATTTTTTCCATGGATTTAATTTTCCCTGTGCGAAAATCCACATGGGATAAAAGCAACAAGGCAATTTCGTTTCCTCGTGCATCTATTACAGATTCAATATTATCAACATCCACAGTGAGCAGTTCGCACCTTTTTTCGCCTAGCAATGCCTGAAGTCCCTGAACCATATACAAATCCGTGGGAAAATTGCCGCTCTCTGACATTATAATTTTGCGTTCAGAGTTTATCGATAGTGCGCTACAAAGTACTTTAGTCAAATTAACTGAAATAGAATCACAACAAATAACCTCATCTTTAGCACAGCCAATTATCCGTGACAATTTAGCGCCGACTATTTCGGGCAAATCTATCCATTGATGACAATTCCAGCTCTTAATGAGATCTTTTCCCCATTGCTCCTTCACTACTTCTTGAGCACGTTTTTCCGCACTTAAAGGTAAGGCGCCCAATGAATTGCCATCCAAGTAAATAACTTGAGTGGGTAGACTAAATTGCTGTTTACATTTCGCTAAAGGATCAGCGATATCTAGCGATTTGGCTTGCTCTTTTAACAGCCTATTCATTGACTATTTTTTCCATGTATTGGAGTAACCGGTTATTACCAGGCGTACCAGGGAAGATCCAGTCAAAATGCGCTGCATAAGGAATTTGCATAAAGCCAGTATCAGGATGAATGGTTTGCGCTATTGGTACTATTTTATCTTCACCGCCGTGGAAAATATAAGCCGATGGTAAATGTGACAACGACTTATTTACGAGGGTAGCATTGTCGTAAGCCTCGGGAATGTCATTCGGCATGCCTTGCATAAATGCCTTAGTCGCGGTCTGACAACTGTTGTCGCCGAAAGCGTATGCCTGAACATCAACAATCGGGGCTAATCCAATGAGATGTAAATTAGGCAGATTTAACTCACTAGCAACTCGCATAGCGAGATGCCCACCAGCACTGTGTCCAAGCAAAAACACCTTCTTATACTTACCCTCTTTATTGAATTCGGTAGTGAACATATTGATAGCCGCTTTTATATCGTTTAAAGCTACTGGCCATTCTCCGCCATTGCCCGCGCGTCTGTATTCAATGTTCCAAACGTCCATTCCTTTTTGACTAAGCGCAGTAGCAAAAGCGCTTGAGTGTTGAATGTCATACTCTGATAGCCAACACCCCCCATGCACAAAAATTACCATGGTTTGCGATTCTTCGGCTTTTTTAGCCTTATAAAACTGCACAAACTGCTGCGGATCACTCCCATAATCTATGGTTTTGGTTGATTGGGAATAATCTAATTCAAGTAAACTTGTATATGAAGGCGCTGGATCAACGTCTGGATAGTCAATCAATCCAGCATTCGCTAATAGCCTTGAGCTAAAAATAACCGATACAGCCAACAGAATAATTTTTATCATACGTGTTCCTTTTCTAAGGTCTGCGTTAGCCTCGCTATTTTTGTCGATAAAATCAAGACTGACTTTGCATTGTAACTTTCAATCATTTTATACTTCTCGTGAATATATAACCTTGGATGCTTAAATGATTAAACATTACGGATTAACACTTCCAGCATATAAACGTGGATTTCACATAATTACAGATAAAGTGATGAATGCGATTGATGAACTTCCAGAAAATGGTTTATTGCATGTGTTTATTCAGCATACTTCAGCATCATTAACCATCAATGAAAATGCAGATCCTAGTGTTAGACGAGACTTTGAACGCCACTTTAACCAGATGGTGCCAGAAAACGCGCCCTATTATGAGCATACTTACGAAGGTAGCGATGATATGCCGGCGCATTTAAAAGCATCGATTTTAGGACCGAGCATTAGCATCCCTATAGTCAATTCAAGATTGGGATTAGGTACTTGGCAAGGTATTTATTTGGCCGAACATAGAGATCATGGCGGCGCTCGACGACTAGTGATATCTGTGTATAGCTAAATGACGCTTAGTTTTTACCACAACAGCGTTTGAATTTCAGTCCACTTCCACAAATACATGGCTTATTACGTTCTGGCTTGAACGGTCCTGAGTCTGCTTGAATTTGTCCAGAACTATACAGCCAACGATTGTCGTATTGTTTAAAAAATGAGAGCTCATGTAGCATAAAGAATTGCTTATCAATACGATAATAAGCTTTAAACGCGACAGTTGAGTTTTCACTGCTGAGCACTTGTAAGCCAACCCAGTGAACGCTGAGATCAGAGCGTCTTAACTCGTCTACGGTTAATTCTGCACGTTTTTCTGGCGCATAGGTGTTTAGCACGTAACTATAGTCACCACACCAATAAGCGACATAGCGAGAACGCATAAGTTGTTCCGGTGTTTTCGGTAATGCTTCTTGTCGTATATATGGCGCACAGCAATCTGCGGTTAACAGACTTGAACCACAAGGACAGGCGGCAGAAAGAGCTAAGGAATTTGACATCAGTCGAGTGTAAGCCGGAACCGTATAAAAGTGTAATGCCTTTTGCTTATGAACAATTTGTGTTTAATGCTTTTAATAACTAAGGTTAAGCGTTACATAGGCTTAGCACAGGTTTTTCTGCCATCCTTAAGATACAAAGATTGTTCAACGCTCAGGAATTGACTATAGTGCTTGCTTGATAACTAAAACAATAATTCTTATTTAAAAACAGAGGGTATTATGACACTTAAACCCATTTTACTTACCTTAACCGCTAGCGTTTTCATCAGTGCATGCTCTGAAGCAGAAAAGCCTAAGGTTGAGCCAACACCTACACCAGAAACCTCATCAGAACTTTTAGTAGATGAAGCTCGACTAAATATTTATCACCCGGTTGATTTAACAGCAGATATCTCAGGCTATTCTGAGAACCAAAAGACAATGCTGTCGTTGTTAATTGATGCTTCTGTGATTATGGACGATTTGTTTTGGCAACAAGCCTTTGGCGAAGACAAGACAGCATTTCTAGCCAAATTATCCAACAACGAAGTGAACGCTTTTGCGGATATTAATTATGGTCCTTGGGACAGATTAAACGGTGATGCACCTTTCTTATCTGGTTATGAAGAGAAAGCCAAAGGAGCAGAGTTTTATCCTCATGACATGACCAAAGATGAATTTGAGGCGTCTGAAGCTCAGGGGAAAGCCGATCTTTATACAATGCTGCGTCGGGATGAACAAGGCAAACTAGTTGCCATTCCTTATTCAGAATATTTTGAAGAAGAGTTGCAAGCGGCTGCTGACTTGCTTAATCAAGCATCTGAATTTGCTGAAGATGCTGAATTTGCAAATTACTTACAGCTAAGAGCCCAAGCGTTTGTATCTGATCAATATCAAGCGTCAGATATGGCGTGGATGGACATGAAGAACAACACTATTGACGTAGTAATTGGCCCCATTGAAACTTACGAAGATCAGTTGTTTGGATATAAAGCTGGTTTTGAATCTTATGTTCTACTTAAAGATATGGAATGGAGTGAGCGCTTGGCAAAATACGCCGCTTACTTACCTGAACTTCAGCAAGGATTACCGGTTGACGCTGCCTACAAAGCGCAAATGCCGGGCACTGATGCCGACTTGAATGCCTACGATGTAATTTATTACGCTGGCCATTCTAACGCTGGCAGTAAAACTATCGCGATAAACCTACCCAACGACGAAGAAGTACAGTTAAGTAAAGGCACACGTCGCTTGCAACTTAAAAATGCAATGCGCGCTAAGTTTGACCACATAATGTTACCTATTGCTGAACAGTTAATTGTGCCGGAGCAGCGTGATCACGTTATCTTCGAAGCCTTTTTCGGTAACACCATGTTTCACGAAGTTGCCCACGGTTTGGGCATCAAAAATGTCCTAGATTCAGAACAAACCGTTCGTGAAGCATTAAAAGAACATGCCTCTGCATTAGAAGAAGGTAAGGCTGATATCCTAGGTTTATATATGGTGAGACAACTTCTGCAAAAAGGCGCTATAACTCAAGCCATGATAGAAGACTACTATGTGACTTTCTTAGCTGGCATCTTCAGATCAGTGCGTTTTGGTGCAAGTTCAGCTCATGGTAAAGCCAACATGGTTCGCTTTAACTATTTTCAAGAAGCTGGTGCTTTTAGTCGCAATGAGCAAGGTCAATATAAAGTAGATATGGAAAAAATGAGCCAAGCGATTGATTCATTGTCTAACAAGATATTGATGTTACAAGGCGATGGTGATTATCAAGGCGTTGACAGCTTGGTGAATGAACTGGGTGTTGTTAGCGATACACTGGCTGAAGATTTAGCCAGGTTAACCACAGCAGGCATTCCTGTGGACATTCGTTTTAATCAAGGCAAAGAAGTGTTAGGGCTAAATTAACTTGAATCCTGTTTAAATTAATCTATAGCTTTATATAAATCAAATGGGGCGATAATTGCCCCATTTTAATTTAACCTTTTACATTCACTCCGACTCGTTTTTAGCGACAAATATTGCAACGTCCTTGTTTACCAATGAAACCCAATAGTTCGCCTCCTTTGCAATAAACGACAACGTTTTGTAGGAGTAAAAACAAATGTGGGTTGGATCATTCTTGTAGTGCCAATTAGCAAATCTCGCTTGATCAATGACTAGTTTGGTCATTACCACTAAAATGCCGTTAGGTTTTAATAGTTTAAATAGTTGCAGCCAGCTTTGTTTGGGTGAATTGAAGTGCTCTACTACTTCAGTACAGGTAACAAAGTCATAGGTGTTTTGTAAAAGCTGATTATCTGGAAAATACAAAGGGTCATATTTTTCAGTATCGATACCGTGATTATTTAAATAGGTAGCTAGTGCAGGTCCTGGTCCACAACCAAAATCGAGTCCTCGAAGATTGCTTGTATCTTCTGGTAACCTTTCCAATAAAGGATTTATCGCTCTTGAAAGAAATCGAATATAACCAGGATCATCAAGTTGATTTTCATGTTGGTCGTATTCGGCTTTTTCTTGTTCGTTGGACAAGTGAAATAGCTTAGGAACAAAGACTAAATCGCAGTGCTGACATTGTAAATATTCGCGCTTTTTGTCTTGATGATAATGGGAGCTGTGATCTGAGTCACATAATGGACAAGAGGACATAGTAAAATTAAAAATGTGATGACTGCCCGCACTATAACAGACAGTCATCTTGGGATAAAAGCTAACTAGCCTTGCATATCTTCTAGTTCAATGCCTTTGGTTTCTTTTACCATTTTCGCAATAAACAATATAGAAATTGCGGCACAAACAGTATAGAAGCCGTAAGCACCAGCAAGACCTATGCTTGCGAGCATAATTGGGAAGGTCAAGGTAATCGCAAAGTTTGAAGACCATTGTGCTAATCCGCTAATCGCAAGGCCTGAACCACGAATTTGATTAGGGAACATCTCACCTAACATGACCCACATTACAGGACCCCAAGACAGGTTAAAGAAGAACACATAAACATTGGCTGAAATTAATGCCAACGTACCATTGCTTCCTAGGTCTAATTTTCCATCGACGCCTACATCTGCACTTAAAAATGCATAAACCATCAACGCAAGTGAAACTGTCATACCTATTGAACCAATAAGTAAGAAAGGTTTACGGCCTAATTTATCAATTAGATACATTGTGATGATACAGGCTGCAATACTTACTGCACCAGAGATAACATTTATCAGTAATGCATCAGATTCAGAGAAACCAACCGCTTGCCAAAGTACTGCACCGTAATAAAACACGACATTAATACCCACCAATTGTTGGAATGTCGCCAGACCAATACCTATCCAAACAAGGGTTCGCACTTTACCTGTGGTTTTATCGACTAAATCACTAAATGATGGTTTATGCCCATCTTTAGCTAAAGAGGTTTTAATATCATTGAGTTTTCTATCAGCAATATTATTGCCATATAGTTTGGCTAACACAGAACTGGCTTGGGCTTCTTTGCGCGCAATGACAAGATAACGCGGACTTTCTGGAATTAAAAATAGCGCGAGTAAGAACAATATAGCAGGCGCTAATTCCACCCAAAACATCCAACGCCATGTTTCAAACCCCAACCAAAAAGCTTCGGTAGAGCCGCCAGCGATGTCAGCTAAGAAATAGTTACTTAGAAACGCCATAAACAAGCCAAATATAATCGCAACTTGTTGCACGGTAGCAAGCATACCGCGATAACGAGCAGGTGCTATTTCACTGATATAGGCAGGTGCCATAACGGATGCTGCACCCACAGCTAGTCCGCCAATAAAACGATAGAATACAAATTCTGTTGAGGTCGTCGCAATGCCTGAACCCCAAGCACTTACGATAAACAAAATAGCGGTAACGATAAGCAGATTTCTTCTACCAAATTTATCCGCTAAAGTACCTGCACAAAATGCACCAACTGCACAACCAATCAACATGCTCGCTACGTTAAACCCTGTGCCGGCTGAGTCAGAATTAAACGCGATTTGCAGACCATCAATGGTGCCATTAATAACGCCGCTATCAAATCCAAATAAAAAGCCACCAATGGTAGCTACAATACTGACTAATACGATAAACAGCGTATTTTCTCTTTCTATACTCACTCTCTATGTTCCCGATTATTGTTATAGGCTTGTTAACAGTGTCTATGAATTAAGGTTTGGTGTAAATAAACAAAATTCAACAAGTCGCAAATAACGAAATTTGTTAACAAAAAAAGCAATAATAATAATCTTCTAAACTAGTAAACAAATGCATAACGCATAAAAAAACGCCCTTACGAAGAAGGGCGTTTTTAAAACTAAGTCTTTAACTTAATTATTCAGCAGAGTCTTTTAGTACAACATCAGCCTTTGCAAATTTTTCAACAAACTTAGTCAGTGGTTTGTCGTTACAAAGTACTGGCGCTTCTAATACATCATGTTTTGCTCTTGCTTGAGCTTCACCCATAATAACTGCATCCATACATAGTTGAGATTCAACTGTATTGGTTTTTGCAACCAATGCCACTTGTTGTACTTTTTCTTCTTTAGCAGCTTTGTGCATTTTTGCAAAAGTTGAAATACTTACACCGTTACAAGTTACAGAAACTAGAAAACGACGATAGCTTTCACCCTGGTTAACAATAAATGTTTTTGCTGCTTCTAATCCTTGTGCACCTGCAATTTGACAAGCTTGAGTTTCGAAAGCGCTATCAAGAGGTTTGAAAACCACAGTATTTGCAGAGGCTGTCATAGTTGCTAAAGTAAGCGCGGTTGCTGCGATAGTAGTTGAAAGTTTCATAATATTTCCCAATGTGTTTTTAAATTAGATAATTGACTGTCATCACTTTCAATTATCGTCACAACTGAATAAACATCAAGCAATTTCTGTAATTAAATTACATTTTTAAGGGGTTATTTTTAGTTTTTTCGTTATTTATACATATTTTCTGTAATTTTATTACATTTTTTAACATTTCTGAAACTATTTTCTATAAGTTATAACAAAGTGTTTTTTTGTTATAAGATAACATCTACGGGGGATAAAAGCTTTTATGCAAATTGTAATATTAACTGGGGCAGGTATTTCGGCAGAATCTGGAATAAAAACCTTCAGAGATAATAATGGTCTTTGGGAAAATCACAGTATAGAAGAAGTCGCAACGCCTGAGGGATTTTATCTAAATCCAGAACTTGTCTACCGTTTTTATAATCAACGACGTCAGCAACTCCTACAAGCCAATATTTTACCTAATGCTGCTCATATTGCACTGGCGAAACTAGAAGCTAAATGGCCGCATCAAGTGACATTGATTACGCAAAATGTCGATAACCTGCATGAACGTGCTGGTAGCAAAGAAGTGATCCATATGCATGGTGAGCTAATGTCTGCTAAATGCCCTGTCAGTAATCAATCAGAAACGGCCAAAATGGATTTTAGCCATGAGTATCAGTGTGAATGTTGCTCCCCCAGCCAATCCATGCGTCCTGATATAGTATGGTTCGGTGAAATCCCTTACTCTATGGATGTGATTGAAACACGATTAACACAAGCGGATTTATTTATTTCCATAGGTACATCCGGAAATGTTTATCCCGCCGCTGGTTTTGTGCAACTTGCTAATGAAGTAGGGGCTAAAACTGTTGAGCTTAATATGGAACCAAGCGTTGGAAATAGTCTTTTCGAGGAAAAGGTCTATGGCAAAGCCAGTGAAATAGTGCCGGCTTTTGTAGATAAACTCTTGCACTGTGACTAAGTCAATTTACAATAGACAGATAACAAGAAATTAAGGATTTTTAATGCTCACATCTATTCAACTTGCCACTATGTTGAGTTTACAAGACGCTATGAATAAAAAAGTCAATCCAGAGTGGTTAGATGCTGGATATCAATATTTACGCGCCGCTATGATTGAGTCTGTGGAAGGTATTGAACATCATGGTTGGAAATGGTGGAAACATCAACAAAAAGATCTTCCTCAGTTACAAATGGAACTGGTCGACATCTGGCATTTTGCATTATCAGCAATCATTATCGACTTTAAAGGCGACATTAAGCAGTCTGCTATTACCATTGCGGACCAATTAGCATCCAATGAAAACAAAATCAAATTTGATGGCAACTATTACGAATTTGAACAGTTGGATATCTTGGATAATTTGCAGTTGATGGCTGGCTTGTGTGCGGCTAATCGATTCAGTGTAGCACTATTTATGCACATAGTGACGCAAGCAGAAATGACCAGTGAATCCTTATATCGACAATATGTGGGTAAAAACATTTTGAACTTTTTCCGCCAAGACAAGGGCTACAAAACTGGTAATTACATTAAAATTTGGAATGGCCGAGAAGACAACGAACACTTAGTTGACGTGCTTGATGAGTTGGACATATCGCAAGAAGATTACAGCAAACTTGTTTATGCTGGACTAAGCGCTCGATATCCTTCGGCTTGATTTTTTATTCTAAATATCAGTGGCGCTTTTCATCTTGTTAATAAGAGCGCCATCACTATTTTGACAAGGTTAAGCTAACCATAAGCCTAGGTCCATCCTCTTCGGTCAACTCCATGTACCCATTATGCAATTTTGCAATTTGTTTTGTGAAGTTTAATCCCAGTCCAGTATTTTCAGGATTACTTGCACCACTTCTAAAGGCTTCAGTAATAATATTGATAGAGCCTGAACGAAAACGATTGCCGTTATCTTGAATGATAATTGAAATATGTTTTTCTGATTCCTCACATTGAATTTGAACTTTGACATCCTCAGAATTTTCTAAACTATGTTGGAATGAATTGGTAATTATGTATTTTAAAGCTTGCTTGATTAGCCCTTCATCCACTTTCACGGTTAGGTCTTCGGGCACATCTACTTCAATTTGAGAAGCTGATATTTGTAATTCAGAAGCCAATTCATTGACTGCATTTATAATTAATTGTTGTAAATTACTGCTTTTCAAAATAGGTTTCTGGTTAAATAACTTTACCAAATCAGAAAATCGTTTGAGTTTATTTAATCCAGAATTCGCTTCATCTTCTATTAGAGATAGCCAACGATTTCCCCTTTCATCTAAACTGGAGGCGTAAGTTGTTCGCATAAGTTGAAGTAATTTGGCGTTTGATCCAAGTGTATTTCTTAGATCATGAGATAAATGACGCATTAACTGACTAAGTTCTTCTTTTTCGTTCATCATACTTTTTATGTTTTTGACAAAGTAAACCGTTGGATAGCACTCTTAATACGTTTAGCTAGAAATTCGGATGAAATGTCATCTTTTTCAACTAAATCTAACAGGCCATGACAAATAAGAAGCGGCACTATGCCATCATTTAAGTCTCCCGTCATTACAATTGTAGGGACTGGCGAAATTTCATTGTCAAATTTCTCCACTAAATCGATTGCTGTTTCACTACTTAAATAGTAATCGCATAGACAGACATCAATTGGGATATTTGCAAGTATAAAGCTTGCCTGCTCTACACTTTTAGCTGAATGTACAACAACTTCAAAATCCGTTATTTTAGATAATTCAACATGGCAAATTTCCATATAGGCATCATTATCTTCAATTAAAAGTAGATTGATTTTTGATGGATCGAACTGCGTATTCTGATGCAAAGAATAATCGACAATTTTATACAACTCTTTATAGGCGACAACTAACCCTTTTTCCGCATAAGTCGCTTGGGTAATATCATTGAAAGTAATTACCACACCTGAACTATTTGCCAAGTCATTGTACTTATAGGGATAAATACTCACCCTGACAATATGCTTACTTTTCATGGTGATTTCTTTCTCTATTTTTTCATCATTTTTAAATGCGTTTTCAACGTCATTGATCATCTCATCGTATGAAAAGCTTTTTGATAAATGATGTAAGGGGCGAGATACATCTGTTTGCCTAAGGTTGATGTACTTTTTGATCTCCTCAGTAAAAAATCGAATATTAAATTCGTCATCTAAGAACAAAATTCCTATTTGTGACAACGCAAGCACATTATCCAAATCAGCATTGGTTTGCGATATTTCAGATATTTTGTCTTGATACTCAGAGTTTACGGTATACAGCTCTTCATTTACGGATTGCAGCTCTTCATTTGTACTTTGCAACTCTTCATTTGATGACATCAACTCTTCATTCGCTGATTGCAATTCTTCGTTAGTCGTTTCAAGATCTTCAATAGCATGCTTTAACGCTTCTTTGCATTCTAACAATTCAGCTTCGAGTAATTTAATACGCTGATTTGCATGAGACTCAGGGTCATATTTAAGTATATTTTCATCATCAACTTCGGATTTTTTATCAAAAACCAACCAGATATAACCTAACTCAGATTCAATATCATGTTCCTTTAAATAAAATCCCCGAATGTTTACATTGACATATTCACCCTGATGTAAGGTTGTTAGGTCAGTAAATGTCACTGGCGATTTACTCTCTTTGGCTTTATCGATTATTGATTTTGTCGCTATAAGTAAATCTTCATGAATAATATCATCGATTAACCCGCCCAATTTATTCGGCACCAAACTCCTTACAAAGGGCGTTATATCACCATGTATTTGTAGAATGTGTAAATCCTCACTCAGCAATAAACATGGGTGAAAGCAATTTAAAATTAAGGCTTCATTTGCGAATCCCAACGATTGGGTATTAGGTCGTCTCCGGTAATCACTTAACAAAGATTCAATGGGAGGAATCTTACTATTCGCCGTGTAATTTTTTTCCATATTAGATTGACCAGTTTGGTGCTGATTTAAAATTATTCTTTCAGAACTTATTTTTTTAAATACTCTAAGGTCTCTAGACACTTCGGAAAATTTTGTTGAAATTTCACCTAGATTTTCTGATTTCCCTAGAAATAGATAGCCATTTTTACACAGGGAAAAGAAAATAGATGATAATATCCGAGTTTGCGACTCATGATTAAAGTAGATAAGAACATTTCGACAACTGATAAACGAAACCTTTGAGAAAGGCACGTCAAGTAATGCATCATGTTCGGCAAAGGCAATTGCTTTTCTCAGTTTTTTGACAACTTGATAGTGGTCCTCGTCAACTTGAACAAAATATTTATTGAGCAAGTGCTCAGGAACATCAGCTTCAATATCTTTTGAATAAAGACCTTGCGATCCCCATAAAATTGCATCTTTGTTAACGTCGGTGGCAAAGCATTTTAATAAATTAGATTTTCCTTGTTTCTCCAATTCTTCTAGGAATAATATTGCCAAAGAATAGATTTCCTCCCCAGTTGAGCACGCAACACACCAGACTCTAATGGGATCATCACCTGTTGCTTCTCGCACAATTTTAGGGATAACGTGATTAGTTAAAAAAGTGTAAGGCTCTTTATCCCTAAAAAATTGGGTCACACCAATTAAAAAATCTTGTTTTAGTTTCTCGGCTTCTTTATCGTCTTTTTGCAGAATGCTGAAATACTCTGACATACTGTCACAGTTAAACACGTACATACGCCTTTGCATGCGACGAATAAGCGTATTTTTTTTGTAGGCTGAAAAATCAATCGCGAAATTCTCATGAATATATTCAAGAATTTCAGCAAAAACATTTTTGTTTTTAAAAGATTCGACATCAATATTCTTGAGTACGCCTTTACTAAGATCCTCATGACTTTCAAAGTAGTCATGGAGTTTCTCACCCATTTCATCCGGTGCTAGAATAAA
This sequence comes from Glaciecola sp. 1036, assembly GCF_050306235.1. Classification (NCBI taxonomy): domain Bacteria; kingdom Pseudomonadati; phylum Pseudomonadota; class Gammaproteobacteria; order Alteromonadales; family Alteromonadaceae; genus Glaciecola; species Glaciecola sp. 1036. The sequence goes on from NZ_JBLWFH010000003.1 coordinate 125,916, forward strand.
ATCAACATCACCGGTATGAATAGCACTCATCGGCATACCATCAAACTTTGCGGTTTCAGGTTTTTGCACAAGGGTTAGTCCGCCAAACTCTTTAACATGTTTCAACCCTTTACTGCCATCAGAACCAGTACCTGACAAAACAATTGCTATGGCGTTGCTTTTTTTCTGTTCTGCTAAGGATACGAAAAACTTGTTGATGCCAAAATTTGGCACATCGTTTTGATTTTTATGTTCTAGATGGAGTGAATCTTGATAAATAGTGACATTTTTCTTCGGCGGCAGTAAGTATATTTTATTTGGCAAAATTTCTGCGACTGATTCAATAGTTTCAACCTCTAAATCGGTATGTTTTTGCAGTAATTCTTGCATCATGCTTTTGTAATCAGGAAACAAATGCTGAACAATCACCACACAAGCCCCAAGGTCAATTGGTAAATTGCTTACCAAAGCCTGCAAGGCTTCCAATCCGCCAGCTGAAGCCCCTACACCTATAACGGGCACTTCTATTTTATTATTTTGATTATCGTTCACATTAACTCCATTTATCCTAGGCGAAGTCAAAATGTTATAAAAATTAATCTAACAATATTTTACAGTATTTACCCCTATTTTTAACAAAATACCATGGGAGCGAGTAGAAATAGAATAATTTTTTTAACACTTTTTACTTGAATTTCTTGTTTTTCAGCAGTATAGATTAATACTGTATTTATACAATAGTATAATAACTTTGCCAAAGTCACTTGCACATTCAAGCGTAAATTATGAATGATAAGTGTCATTTTGCGTACAATGAAACATATTAGGTAATATGGTCAATAAGAATTTAAATTTATCTTCTGACAATAAAAACCGTCGTTTAGATAGTTTTACTCGCCAAACCATTAATGAACTTCAGGTCTGTTTTTATGACCCTGATAGTACAGAACGAGCTTATGCCAAAACACTTAACTATTTGGTCGGCGTTACTATCAGTGATTATGCTGCTTGTTTTACAGTTGACAATGCACAAAAATTTACTGAATTAGGCCAATTGCGGTTAAAAAAACTCATCTCTACCACTGAAGACAAAGACGTTTTTAACACAGAAGCGCTCACTGAATGGATCAATACAGGGCAATTGTTACATCCTGTTTTCATTAATTCTCCGATGTCTGAACATTGGCAAGGGTTGCTCGCGCCTGATACTAAAGTAAATTCGTTAATGATAGTGCCTATTTTTGTGCATTTAGAATTAAGAGCGGTATTTCTATTAACCAAAACACAGAGCACTTTTTCATCCTATGTGCTTAAACGCATCAAACCCGTCATTGCCTCAACTGCTTGTGCAGTTCATAGTAGTGAATCAGTTGATTCCGATTACTTAGGTCTTAATCAGGAGCTTTTTGGAAGAGAATTTGTCGATACCCTATTAGCATCGTCTCCTTCTGGTATCATAGTAGTGGGTGAAGACAACAAAATAGTCAATAGCAACCCAATAGCACAAGATATTTTTTATCACATAAAAGATAATGTCGATGAAGACCATAATTGTTCTCTTGAAAACATTGACATTAAAGAGTTCATTCCCAACTTCGATGATTTATTTCAGTGGTCAAATCAACCTGATAAAACTGGTTTAGAGCAAAAGGCCATCATCCCAAATATATGGAATCGTGTAGTGGCCAAAAACAAATTTGGCGAACCTAGAATTTTAAATTTGACCGTTTTTCGGTTTCGTAAAGGTAAGCGCCTATATTCGATACTACAGATACAAGATATAACGATATACGAAAATACCGCCAATAATTACAAACAAGCGTCTCAACAATTTCAAGCATTAACCTATTTAGTGCCGGTTGGAATTATTCAAGTGGATGACCAATGGAATTGCACCTTAACTAACGAAAAATGGTCTGAAATCACTGGGCTTAATCAAGCTGAGAGTGAACACCATGGATGGATTAATGCTATTCATTTTGATGACATACAAGATACCCTTGCAAAACTTTATTATCATCTAAATGACGGTGCTGATTTTAATAGAGAAATTCGCTTGGTTAACGTCAATGGATCAGTCACTTGGGTGGATTTTAGTATCCGCGTTTTATCTGATAACAATAACAATATCACCGGATTTATTGGTACTTTTACTGATGTTACCGACCGTTATGTAAATAAAGAAAAGCTCCGAGTAGCGGCTGAATATGACGGCCTCACAGGCTTAACCAATCGTAATAAATTTCATCAATTATTAGAAAGGGCATTAGAATCCAGTGCCCGAGACAAGGAACTGGTAACCGTATTTTTCTTGGATCTAGATGGCTTTAAAGATGTAAATGATACCTTGGGCCATGATGCTGGTGATCTTGTATTAAAAGCAGTTGCCGAACGACTTATAAATTTACTGCGTAAAACGGATACAGTATCACGTTTCGGTGGTGATGAATTTGTCATTCTAATTGGGCACAATGATACACCAACAGACATTATTAAGGTCGCAGATAAAATCATAAATTCGGTTTCGCAACCTTATAAAATTAAGAACCAGACCGTTTTTCTCACCACCAGCGTGGGCATAGCGCAAGGCTATGGTGAAGAAATTAGCGCAAATGAATTACTTAAATATGCAGATTCTGCGTTATATCGCGCTAAACGCAGTGGAAAAAACAAATTAGAGGTCTATAGCTCAAGTTTTGATGAAGAAAATAGACAGCGCGTGATGCTACAAAATGAACTCAGAGGTGGCCTGTCAGATGATCAATACAACTTGGTTTTCCAACCTATTTTTGATTGTAAATCAAACGAATTCGTAGCGGCCGAAGCCCTACTGAGATTTAAAACCCATCAAGATGAAAACATATCACCAGACAAATTTATCCCAATTTTGGAAGAAACTAACATGATAATTGATGTTGGTCGCTGGGTAGTGGTGAAATTATGTGAACGCTTGAAAGAGTTTTTAGCTTCCTCTAGTTTTCCAGACAGTGCTTACATCACTATTAATGTTTCGGCAAAAGAGTTGCTACATCCAGATTTTACCACTCACTTCTTAAACTGTATCAAAAGTCACGATATACCCCCCCGTTGCATTGTGATGGAAATCACTGAATCGGTACTTATCAATAAGCCGGAAAAAATAAAGTCGATCTTAAACATTCTTAGACAAAATGGGGTTCGTATTGCCCTAGATGATTTTGGAACTGGGTATTCTTCATTAAGCTATTTACAGAAATTTCCAATCGATATCTTGAAAATTGATCGGACATTTATTGATGACTTATCTGAGAATAGTAATGACGCGAAAATTACAAAATCCATTATTGCTCTTGCTAAATCCCTTGACTTAAAAGTAGTTGCTGAAGGGGTTGAAACTCAATTTGCCCTCGATGCTTTGAACAAGCTTGACGCAGAAATGGTGCAAGGTTTTTATCTTTGTAAACCCCTGACCTTCCAACAAATCAATAAATACTTAGCGCCCAAAAAACGCGCAGGATAATCTTTAATTTATTTTGTAACCCCATGATTACCAAATTTTTTAATACTATTTTGCGTGTATATAAAAAGCATCCCCATAGTCTTTGCAACATTTCCTTCAACAAAACGCAACATTTCTGCCAATAAAATTTCATTTTCCTGACAAGCAAACGTCACATTGTATTTCTACTCTTGTCGCTCATTAACGCCTGTTTGATTGAGCGATTATTCCACTTCTCAAATTTCAAACGCTAGCGTTAATCATAGTTTTTTAACTACTCACTACTAATAACATACGGATTACAACATGAAGATTAATGTCGCTAAATATGTTGCATGGACCGGACTTGCTGTTGCTATTTCAAGTGCATCTTCTGCACTAGCAAACTCGTTACCGGAACATCAAACAAGCAATGCATGGTATACCTCAGCAAATGAACTGTTGATGCAAAAACTGGATGTAAATAATAGCTTTAAAGCTAAAAATGTCATCTTGTTCGTTGGTGACGGAATGGGCATTTCTACCCTGACCGCAGCTCGAATTCTCGAAGGTCAGCAACAGGATATGATGGGTGAAGAAAACCTATTGAGTTTTGAAACCTTTCCTTATTCTGCATTGGTGAAAACGTATAACGTTGACGCGCAAACCCCTGATTCTGCAGGTACTATGACAGCTATGATGTCTGGACTTAAAACAGACGTTGGCGTTATTGGTGTTGATGAAGACATTGTTAGAGGTGATTGCGCTAGCGTCGCTGGTAACGAGGTAACTTCAGCACTTGAATTAGCTGAAATTAAAGGCTTATCCACCGGCATTATTTCTACTGCTCGTATAACTCACGCAACGCCAGCAGCGACCTACGCGAAATCTGCAGATCGTAACTGGGAAGATATTTCAGACATGCCAGAAGGTACTACTTGTACTGATATCGCTGATCAGTTAGTTAACTTTGAAGCCAATTTAGAAGCACGTTTTACCGGCGTTGATGTAGATGGTATTGAAGTTGTATTTGGTGGTGGTCGTCGTCATTTCTTACCGCGCGATGAAGCATTTAATAGCGCTGATGCTGTTAGTTCTGTTGAAGGTGATCGCACTGATAATCGAGACCTTACAGCAGAATGGCAAACTACCTACCCACAAGGTTCTTATGTAATGGATCAGACTGGATTTGATGCGATTGATCCAGCATCTACCGAAAGAGTGTTCGGGTTATTCAATGAAAGTCATATGCAATATGAAGCTGATCGCGCAAATGACATTGCAGGTGAGCCTTCACTTACTGAAATGACATCAAAAGCCATTGATATTCTAGATAACAATGAAAAAGGCTTTTTCTTAATGGTTGAATCTGGTCGTATTGACCACGGCCACCATGCGGGTAGCGCATATGGCGCACTGACTGACACCATTGAGTTATCTAATGCCGTACGTGCAGCAATGGAAATGACAAACCCAGAAGAAACCTTGATTATCGTTACTGCTGACCACGGTCACGTATTCACTATCGCAGGTTATCCAAAACGTGGTAATCCAATTTTAGGCAAAGTAGTAAATGTAGGTAGTGAAGAACCAGCAACTGCAGCTGACGGCCTTGCTTACACTACCCTTGGTTACACTAACGGTTTAGGCATGATGGATTTAGGCGACGAAACTGATGCCGATGCTTCTTATGCTTTTGCACCTAATACTGGTCGCAAAGATATTACCCAAATCGATACTACTACTAGCGGCTATCATCAAGAAGCCCTTGTGCCATTAGGTTCTGAAACTCACTCAGGTGAAGATATCAGTCTACATGCCATGGGACCTGGCGCTCAATTAGCACAAGGTAACATTGAACAGAACATGGTCTTTCATCTAATAGACCAAGCGCTTAACTTGACTAGCAACTAATAAGGAATTAGAACAATGAAAAAATTGCAACTTACATTGCTAGCGACCGCAATAATCGGTCTATCTGGATGTCTTGATGACGGTGACGATGGTGCACAAGGTGTAAGAGGTCAAACAGGCCCTCAAGGGGAATCTGGCCTAAATTCACTTATCCGTCAAACTCAACTAGCTGTTGGTAATGCAAATTGCCCAAATGGCGGTGTTCAAATTGACTCAGGTTTAGATACTGACGGTGATGGTTCACTAGCGGATTCTGAAGTAAATGAAACAAGCTATGCTTGTCAGCCTGGCGTAACCTCGGTGAATTCTAGCGAGTTACTCACTAACTTAAACAATCCTTGGTTTGTTGAAGCTCAACAAGAAATCGCTGAAGCGAGAACTACTTGGTTACAAGCGACTAGCACTAGTCAAACTGGTAATGCAACTACAGCTCAAGTCACCAGTTATAAAACTAATTCAGCCGCTGAAAAACAAGCCTTAGTAGATAGCCTAAAAGGTCAAGCCAAAAACGTCATCCTATTTGTAGGTGATGGCATGGGTGTTTCTACTATCACTTCTGCCAGAATTTTAGATGGTCAAATGGCAGGCAAAGACGGTGAAGAACATCAACTTTCATTCGATAAATTCCCGTTTGCCGGCTTAGCGAAAACTTATAACGTTGACGCTCAAACGCCTGATTCTGCGGGTACAATGACAGCTATGATGTCTGGGCTTAAAACAGATGTGGGCGTTATTGGTGTTGATGAAGATATCGTCCGTGGTGACTGCTCCACAGTGACAGGAAATGAATTAGCTACTGCGTTAGAACTTGCCGAATTACAAGGTAAGTCTACTGGTATCATTTCTACAGCGCGTATAACTCACGCAACGCCAGCAGCAACCTACGCAAAATCAGCTGATCGCAACTGGGAAGATGTATCAGACATGCCAACAGCAGCTGTTGATGCAGGCTGTAAAGATATTGCGGACCAGTTAGTGAATTTTGAAGCTTATTTAGAATCTCGCGTAGCTGATTCAGATGTAGATGGCATCGAAGTAGTATTTGGTGGTGGTCGTCGTCACTTCTTACCAAGAGACGCCGCATTTAACAGCCCTGACGCTGTTAGCTCTGTAGAAGGTGATCGTACTGACAACAGAGACCTGACTGCCGAATGGATGGCGCAATATCCCGCAGGTCAATACGTATATGATCAAGCAGGATTTGATGCCATTAACACTGAAACTGTAGAGCGTGTATTTGGTTTATTTAACGAATCACACATGCAGTACGAAGCGGATCGCGGTAATGACATTGCCGGCGAACCAAGCATTGCTGAAATGACAGCTACCGCTATCAATATTCTAGATAACAACGAAGATGGCTTTTTCTTAATGGTTGAATCTGGCCGTATTGACCACGCTCACCATGCTGGAAGTGCATATGGTGCTTTAACTGACACTATTGCACTTGCAGAAGCCGTAGATGTTGCAGACAAAATGACCGATGACAGCGATACGCTTATCATAGTGACTGCCGACCACGGTCATGTGTTTACCATTGCTGGATATCCTAAGCGCGGTAACCCAATCTTAGGTAAAGTAGTAAGTGTCGGAAGCGAAGAGCCAGCAACCGATGCAGACGGCATGCCTTACACTACACTTGGCTATACCAATGGTTTGGGCTATAGAAACCTAGGTGACATGGTGTTTGATGCCGATGCAAGCTATGCAGCAGCGCCGGATGCAGGTCGTAAAGACTTAACTGACGTTAACACTGAGTCTCCTGGATTCCACCAAGAAAGCTTAGTACCACTTACATCTGAAACCCACTCAGGTGAAGACATCGGTATTTTTGCCAAAGGTCCAGGTGCATTCTTGGTCACTGGTACTAATGAGCAAAACATGGTGTTCCACATCATGAACTTCGCTGGTGATTTAAATAAATAAATCTGCACTAAAAACAGCGGCAAACCAAAGGTTATGCCGCTGTTTTTGTATTTCAGGAAACATATAAGATGAAAAATAAAATTGTACTAAGTTTAATTTTGACCTTCTTATTACTTTGCACCATAGCAAGTAAAGGGTTAGCCGAAGAATCTCAATGTTCAGGCGCGGTAACTGTGGCAAGTTATAAAATTTATCAACCTAGATTGGATAAAACCGAAATTCTTGAACTTTATCGCAACAAAAATACCGTTGCTCACTACTATCCCAAAAATCAAATTACCGAGCTTTATGAACTTAATAAAGCGGGACAAGTGAAACTCACGAAATATTTTAATGATCATAAACGTGGTATCGAATATCAACCCAATGACAAACTAAATAACATCAGAAACTTAGATTGGGCACAAAAATACAAATTAATGGGTAAGAACTTTCTTGATAACGCCAGCCAGCAAATTAAACAGACCAATGATTGTGGTGATGTAATTGCATATAGTATCACCCAAGATCACAACACTTTTGTTGCTACCATTGACACTGCTAAAGACATACTCACAGCGTTTGAAATTACTGATGAAAAGGGAAACTTGTTAGAAAAATGGGAGTTGCAATCAACTGAACTAGCAACTGATTCCAGCGTATTTTTATCCCAATTAAACACCTACCAAACCACAGACTACGCGGACATAGGAGATGACCATACAGACCCATTTTTAACCAAAATGGTAAACCTTGGTTTCATTGAAAAATCGAGTTCTGGCTTTTACCACATGGACGACAAACAACAACTGCATGCCGTTGGAGAGCACTCGCACTAATGTGTGAGTGCTATTAACCAGTATTCAGGTTAATTAGGCTTTTTTCACAAATTGCGATTTCAGCATCATGTTGCCGGCGCCATCGACTTTACAGTCAATGTCATGGTCGCCGTCTGCAAACCTTTTAATTACGGCTTTGGTGCCTACTTTTAGTACTTGTGAGCTGCCTTTTACTTTTAGATCTTTAATTAAGGTTACTTTATCACCTTCCGCAAGCTGATTACCGTTACTATCTTTAATATCATAACCATCATCAGCTTTGGCATTTGGGTCCCATTCATGACCACATTCTGGACAAATTAATAAATTACGATCTTCATAGGCGAATTCGCCGTTACATTGTGGACAAGGAGGAAGTGCTGACATCTCGGGTTTCCGTTTACAAATAGTGCTAAAAAATGAGTTACCTACAATCATCTGAGCATACTATTAAACGCCCATTCTAATGGCACAATGCCCCTATGAATTGTAGGGGCATGATATTAACATTATTTTCAATGACTGGCGGCATAAATTTCAATATTTATGAAGCATTTGCAGTTAGTCAGTCTTAACTTTTTAATCTCAATTCTAAATAGCGAATTTCTTTGGCTAGATGATTTCGATTAATTTGCATGAAAACCCATAATTTTGTGGCTATTTGTGCATTAAAACTTAACATCAAACAAATTCCCCAAAAAAGCTCATTATCTGGAGATGCATTAAAAAATTGGTATCCACAGTAAAACATCAAAATTGATAAAATAATGGCGATGCCATAACCTAGTTTGACTAACCAACCAAAGTTTGAAGCAAATCCCATTTTTAAATAATCCGCCAAACTACTTTGATCTCGCATCAAATCATCTAACGCCTTTGCTTGTTGCTGTAAATCCTGCTTTATTTTTTCATCGCTGTTCATGGTGATTAATCTCCATTGTTAATCCAATTTTCTTAATTTTGTTCTTGCTCTATGAAGCCTTGATTTCACAGTGCCTTCTGGCACCTCAAGCACAAGCGCTACTTCGAGTAAACTCAAATCATTTAAATAAAATAGTTCTACTACATCTTTCTCATCTTCAGGCAAACTCGCAATCATTGGAGCCAGAGCAAGAAGATTAACCATGTCGGGGGTTTCTGCTAATTCATCTTGTGCGCTATCATCTTGTTGCCACTTGCTATTTGCACGCATGTAATCAGTAATTTCCCATCGTAAAGCTCGATATAACCAACTTCGAAATAAGCTTACGTTTTCTAAACGCTGAATACGTCTTGCGACTTTCAGCCACACGTTTTGCACTAAATCTTCAGCCACCATGATGTCTTTGACCCGCATCAACGCAAATCTGCGCATCGGCGTAACAAAATGTCCATAAAGTAACGCTAAGGCCCTTTTCTTTCCCTCCTGAGCTTCAAGCACCAAGAGGTCGATCTTAGCTTGTTTCATGGTTCATTTTCCCTGTGCATGTGGTTTCCAATATGTATTTCTTTTATGTAAAGACGAGTCAAACTGAACAAAGGTTCTCCACATGTAAAAATCTAAGTATTTTTGTTTATACCCTAGGTTGATTTCGGCGTATTGTTGGAAAAACGCCGATATTTTATTATTCTTAATGAAAGCATTAGATTTCCAACAATTGATAGTGTTTAATTTTGATATAGTGTTGAAAATACTCGTAAAATACTGTTCGATCTGTTGGTTTAAGGGATAACCACGAGTCGAGAATTTTAGATTATTATTGACAAATTCTGCTTTAAGGACCCGAATGAAAATGCAGTGTAGCAAATGGATAGCGATTAAATACCTGTTTCCGATACTCCTATTGTTAACATATATGGGAATGGCCAATGCAAATTCATTTTTCCCTCACGCCCAATCAAAACTTTCCTTTCCTGCTTTACAAAATGAAATCATTCAGCAAATTTCTGCCAATTCAAATCTACAAGATAAAATTGCTTTACAGTACCAACTTGCTTCTCTTTATTTGACTTACGAGCGCATAGACTTACTAGCCCCCTTACTTAGCAGACTTGAGCAAACCCTTGAGAATGAAACCAATATTTTAAACCGAACCAAGTGGTATTTGTTTAATGGATATGCCCTTTATTATCAAACTAAATATGGTATGGCGAATGACAGTTTCAAACGAGCATTTAATGAAATGTTACGGGTGCCCGATGAGGTACTTCAACTTAAAGAAAGCCAATATTTACTCACTGTATTGCAACTTTATTCCTCTTTAAACCTCGCCTATCTACAGCAATACTCTGACGCCACCTTCCAACTTTCTGAAATCAATGTCACTGCAAAAGCACTGGACTGGCCAATCATATATGGTTTGAGTTTTTATTTTCTTGGAATGGTGAGTTATGAAATTAAAAACTACGAACAGGCGCTAGAATATTACCACCAAGCTCAACTTGCTTTTCCACCTGAGGCTGAACACTTCAAAGCTTTGGCATTACTAACTGAAGCTCAAATGATAAATATTGTTGGTGATAGGCGGGAAGCCTTTGAGCGTCTAGATCAATCTCTTAAAACGCTGCAAAACTATCAGGATTTAAGTTCACTTGCGTTTGGGTATTTGCTCAAATCGTATTTTTACAGTAAAGATAATAACTATCCTTTATCTCTTGTATGGATATCCAAGTCAGTAGAATTAAGAGAAAAAATTGGTACTAGCGCTAATATCGCCAATGCTTACGTACATTACAGCGGAACTCTATTTGACAATGGACAACTAGAAAAGGCGCTAGAGTATGCCGAAAAAGCATCTAACATCGTAAAGGACACGGATGATTTATCCGGGAAATGGGATGCCTTTGGCAATTATGCACATTTACTTTCTGAGAAAGGTGACTATCAACAAGCCTACGAATATATGCACCAATCTGAGCGCGCATTGCTTGCAAAGGCTAGGTTGGACATTACGGCCGAAACAGCGCGATTAAATACTGAATTTAATTTACAAAAAGAAAAATTAAATAATCAATATCTTGACGAAAAAAACGACTTATTACAACGTGAGCTTGAAAAAGAACAGCTACTTCAATCTCGACAGAACTCTACAATTTGGATGCTGTCTGTATCCACCCTATTCACTTTAGTTTCTTTGTCCATTATATACCGCCTATATCTGACTAATAAAAAACTAGCCAGTAAAGATTCACTAACAGGGTTGCCTAATAGACGGACGATATTTGAGATTGGTGAACGCTTATTTTCTCTGAGCAAGCGATATAAACATGATATGTGTGTGTTGATGATAGACATAGATAACTTCAAACAGATCAATGATACACACGGACATGGTGTAGGAGACAAAGCGCTTAAATTTCTCACCGAGGTATTTACAGGTGTTTTGCGTAAATCTGATTCCATCGGTCGTGTCGGCGGTGAAGAGTTTTTGATGGTATTGCCGCACAGTAATGAAGAAGACGGATATAAGCTCGCGCAAAGACTAATGGAAGAAACTCAGAGGAAATTCCCAGAAAGTAATCTAGCAATCGATGAACTGACATTTAGCGTGGGATTAGCCAACCATAATTTAAGCTACAATAAGTTTGAAGATTTATATAAAGCTGCCGACGATGCGCTATACAAAGCCAAGCATAATGGCCGAAACCAAATTCAAGCAGTAGATGAAAATCATTCTATTGGTATGCCTTCATTTGCTTCATGAAAAAGCCCTCATAAAGAGGGCTTGAAGCATTTATTTTAGATTATCCAGCATGTTCTATTTGTTCGACCACCTGATTAAAGGCTGGAAGGTTTTCGTTAAAATAATGAATATTTGGCGCAGAAAAGGACACTTTAACTAAATTTTTGCCTTTAATAGTTCCTTGCGTAACATGTCGCATAGTTGTGCCATTGGAGTCACGATGAGTCCATTCAACGAAATAATGCCCTACACTATCCATTTCTCGATAATCCTCAGACACTATATCGAAATCTGTTACGTTATTCATTTTACTCCAATAACTTATGTAAGTTTTTGAAGCTTCTAATACGTCCATATCCGACTTAATTTTGGTTTCTAGCACTTTCTCCAACGTTGAAAAAGGAATAGTTTCAATCAGCATACTATTCAACGAAGGGCCATCTTTAGACGCGATTGTTAAGTTCTTATTAACGGCAATCGTCACCCAACCATCCGGTAGTGTTATAGTCATACCTTGCTGGGTAACTTTAGCATTTTTTGAATTAACCTTTTGCCATTGAGCTACACATCCACTCAATAATACAATGGTCAAAGATACAACAAGAATTCTTTTAATGTTCACTAGTTACTTCCTTTTTATTTAGCTTTTTTAAATACATTTTCACGTAACCGCTTTTACCTTCGGCGGCTTGGTTAGCTGCTTCTAGATACTTTCGAGCGCATGCATTATCGTTTAATTCCATGCAAACAATTCCAGCATGCATGAGAGATTCGTGGTCATTTTCAACATGTTTAAAATAGGTGTCATAGAGCGATAAGGCAGTTTCTAGATCATCTTCTTGTTTGCGCATTCGATATGCTTGGGCAAAATACGACAACTCACCTACATTATTTTTATAAACGCTATTACCAAAATGAGTTTCGTACTCATTTATCAAACTATTATAATGGCCCAGCTCTAATTTTTCGCTGATAGCAAAATTACGTACCTCTGCAAAATTGGCTTTATAAACCTCTTTGTCGTTATAAATTGGATTGATATTGTCATCATCAAAATTATTAGCAACATATTGCTCAAAGTTCTCAATACGTTCTAATAGATCAGGGTGTGAGGCAAAAAACCATGAGGCCTCTATATCGTTTGCCAGCGCATCTGAGGCCATAAATTCAAATATTTTTTTTGCTTCTCGAATATCATAGCCAGCTAGTTGCATTCTCTGAATAGCTTCCATGTCCGCTTCACGCTCAAGATCGCGACTAAATCCCGCGATAGAAGAAGCGCCGATGAACTCACCTAACAGAGGGATGCCGACCAAATTCATTAAAACAGCGAACCCAGTCGCTTGCGCATGACTGATTCGATTCTTCGCAGAGTGCCGCTTGGTAAAATGCGCTACCTCATGAGCCACTACAGCTGCTAGTTGAGAGTCATTTTCTGCAGCCGCGATGATCGCCGAATGCACATATATTTTCCCGTTGGGAAATGCAAAGGCATTCAGAATTGGGGTTTTTACAATTTCTAACGAAACTTCATTAGCAAACTCAGGGTAAAGATTTGCGGCCATATTATTAATGTGTTGTTTCGCAGTGTATCCTGGTAACACTTTCCCAGATCGACGAATCATATCTACTGCATCTTCGGATTGACTCCAGAGGCGTTTTTCACCGTCAGTTAAGTTTGAGGTTTGACTCGCGTCTTCAAACTCAACCAATTTTGAAGTCGAACCGCATGCGCACAAACCTACTGTAAGTGCGAATACACTAACGGTCTGTTTGAAACCCATAATTTATTTCCCTGTAGTTAACGGACTTGTTGATAAAATCTCAGCGATTGCTGATTTTACACTTTTTTCACTGTCTAGACTCAAACCTTGGCTAGCTGATGAATTACTCCAGAGTAAGTGCCCAGTATCTAAGTCAACTACACCAATGTGCAAAACGGCAATGCCGCCAGGGTTTACACCTATACCTCCGATCATGGCCAGCGCCGCAAGCGCCTTTTTTCCGCCTGAAGTTACAATGTCTTCGCCATAAATAAAGATAGCTTTGTCACTGCCTGTCTTATCTTTGAGATATGAAAGCCCATTACCCAAAGTATAGTTAAAAGATTTTCTATCCGACCAAGCCGGTCCCATGTATTGGATGTTCTCTGCAGAAACTGCTACGCGTTGATAGAGTCCTACATAATCATCAAACAACAACTGTTCGTCTTCGTTTTCTACAGAATATTCGACTATGTCTACGTTATTTATATTACTGAATGCTTTTATTACTTCAGATTTGACTATGCGATTCGCTTCAGCAGATTCTTCTGGTAATTTTTCCAAACTACCAATACCTGATTCTTTAACTTCGACCTTAATTGGGATTAAAACTGCCGACGTCATGGACTTTATTTTTTGGCTAGATTCTGGATTTTGATTGCTTGTTTGGACTGAATGTGTGACACATCCTGTGAGTAAATATAGTGCGAGTAGTACAAATGAAATACGAATCATGGAACTTCCTTTTTAATACATCTGATTTTTTGTTTTTTTACCATCCATTGATTAGTAAATCACAACCTTTGGCCTAAAGGCAACTGAAAAATAACTAATACTAAATTTGCCGAACTTAAACCTATTCTTATGTTTAATTGGCTCTTTAGAGAGCTTGCCCCTTGCTTGTATAATGCTGCTCCCATAATTTATTACTAAATCTATTTTCAGGGTCAAGGCTTTGTTTTAATTCAAAGTAGTCAACAGCCTTAGGATAGGCTTTCAAGAACTGTTCGGTTGTCGCATCCATTTTCCAACATTTTAATCAGCAACAAATTTGGCAATTTTAGGTTGCCACCAATAGTCATTTTGTTTGGGAATCAGTCTTTCAGTGACCGTTAACGGCTTTTCGGATTGCACCCAACTAACGCTGTTTATCTGGGTGTAATTAGGAGGATAAATATCTGCATTATGAAACACAATGTTTTCATTAGTTTTGATTTGCGTTTGAAAGAATGCGCTGTAGTTGCCAATGGGCATATATTGGGTTTCCCTTGCTACTTTTACATTAGGCACTAGCTTAAGGGTTGCTTCAGTAATCACGCCCAAACCGCCATAACCACCAATGGCAGCATAAAATATTTCGGAATTTATGGTGGGAGAGGCTTCGATAATTTCACCATTGGCTAATATCATTTTGATCGACTTTACCGAACGAATTATTGGCCCTTCCCCCATGTAACGACCATGTACATTTACGCTAAGAGAACCGCCCACGGTGAAATTGGAATAGGATTGCATGATTTTGATAGATAGATCTTGTGGGTCTATTACTTCTTGAATATCTCGCCAGCGTATTCCGCTTTGCACGGTAATTTCACGCTTGACTACATCCAATGAGAGTACTTGATTAAAACTTCTCATATCAATATGCAAGCTGTCTTCTAGTGCTATCTGCCCACCTTGACTGTAGCGTCCTCCGCCAATGGAAATTTTCCCTTTTGATGACATTATCGCTTGGCGTATTTCGTCGGTATTAGTTGGTCTTATTACCTGTGCGACCCTTATAGGATTGAGCTGTGTGATGTCATTTACTTGTTCGGGAATAGGTGTAGGAGCTGTGTATTCAGGAGAAAGATCAATAAGTATATAAGATGCTAATGCACCCACCATTAGCAAAGATATGCCTATGAACAACAATGTGACTTTGACCAATCCTTTGAATAACTTTCGCATAAATTCCCTTTGAGTCTTTCGATACAAGGTTAAGATACCACTAGTTTTGCGAAAGATCTGCTTATCTGTAAGCAAGAGATTTACAAACGATATGCGTTTTAGAAGATATTCAGCAGGCCCGAAGACCTGCTAAATACACTAAGGTACATGGCTTTATACATTAGTTGGCTGGTCTTTAAACGGAGTTACATCACGTAAAAAAAGGCGGGGGGCAACCCGCCTTCTACTACGATAAAGATATTGGCCAAGACCAGTAGACCAACAAGACGAATACTAGCTCACTTGAAATTTTAATGCAAATGATAATTGTTTTTATTTATATTAACGTGTAGGCTAATAAATAAGTTTGGTCACCAAGATGTATGAGGATGTAATGAATAAAAATAATAAGATAATAATTTTGAGCTTAGCCAGTTTAGCCTTGTCTGCTTGTGGAGGAAGTGGAGGCGACAACAATAGTGCACCGCAATTTAATAACTCAGTTTATTCAGTAACCACTGTAGAAGAAGAAGCTGTCACCAGCCAAGTAACTGCTAGCGACGCTGATGGCGACAGTTTGACTTATACCTTAGCCTCTGCGCCGACTAATGGCACAATTTCGATTAATGCCAATGGTAACTTTACCTATACGCCAAATATGAATTTCGCTGGCACGGATAGCGCGCAAATTGCTGTCTCCGATGGCACAAGTTCGGTCAATACGACAGTCAATATTACCGTTACCAATATCAACGATGCGCCCGTTATTCAAACAACATCCGTTACCGTCAGTAGTCAAGGAACTTCGACGGGGTCAATAACGGTAAGTGATCCCGATGGTGACACTGTAACTTTTACTTTGGTAAATCAACCTGCGAATGGCTCATTAACACTAGATACAACCACAGGTGATTTTGAATATACCCCAGCTTCTCTTGAACAAATTGATGGTAGTTTCACTATCAGTTTCACCGACGGAATTATAAGTACGCCAATTCAGGCTGAAATTAACCTTACCCCTTCGTATAGCACTAATGCAGATAAACTTAGTTACTATTACACATCGATTAAATCAAATTTAAAGCAAGCTGATGCAATGATTGAAGCTATTGGCTCGGATGAATATAGAGACGATGTACGAGAATCTTTAGCCGTTGGTTATACCACCGCAGAATTTGACGACCAGGCAGAAAGTTACCTAGATCAGATCGCCACGCTGGACAGAAAAGCAAATGCACTTTTAGCGGTAGGTGAAAGACTTGATCAATTAGGAAAGGTAAATGCAGGTAACGATGCACGTTATCGTTCCCAAGCGCTATACAACCAATTCCTAGCAGAAAAGGGATTGGAAAATATGAACAGGGATGATGCCAGCTATTTCATCAGTATTATCAATGACTATGGCAATGTGAATAATGCGGATGCTAAAAACAATATGATTAGCACCGTACAAATTTACGCAGAGGCCATTAATAGCGAAGTATACAGTACTACCTATGGCAGACTCCTATCGGCGGCTCGGATTAATCTTGTTGACTTGCAAGAAGCTTATTACAACTCAGGAACAGATGCAGATAAAGTCCTTGCTCTGGATGCAGCTCGGTTACTTGAGCCCTTAGCAATGAACGTAGGCTATCGTGTTGTTACTAGAGGTGAATTCTCAGGTCGTAACAGTTACCAATTACGGGGGCTTTATCTTGGTTGGTTAGCAGAGCACTATTTTCATTTAGACCAAGAAGATAAAGCGAAACAGTATTTAGCAGAAGCGTTAGCCTTATATGGTGTAACCAACTACGACCCTGAATATGTGGTAGCAGTATCAGCTGACGCTGAAGTTACCCTAGCAAGTTATACAGCGGTCATTGAAAACCTCGCTGGATTATTTGAGTACTATTACCCAGATGCGGACACAAATTTAGCGCGAGATTTATTGGCGCCTGAGGCAAATGATTATGCTGATGCTACCATTTTTATGTATATGTATCGCGGACTAAAATTAGCTGAAGCTGGTCAAGATCTCACGCCATTATTCACAGAAGTAAGAACCTTTTTTGAAGAAAATGGTGATTTAAGAGACTATTACGAATTCTTAGTGCAACAGGGCGCTAGCGGCATTCGTCTAGCCGGTTTATTACTTAATCGTGGGTATGATGCCTATGCTAGAGAAGCACTAGAAACCGCCGCCAGTTTAATTCAAGAAGAAGCCTATATCACCGAAGAAACAGCTTTGCGTACGTTTGGAACCTATGGTTGCTTTGGATTAAATAAACTTTATGTAAGAGCCGGCGGTGATGCAGACTCAATTATCCAAGCCTGTGAATCTATAGCGGAAAGTTACTATCAAGCAGAAGATGGAAACTTCACTGAAGCTCAAATAGCGGAGGCTTATAAAGCACTCATTGGTTTGTATGCGTTGAATGACAACCAAACCAAAATGCAAGCAGTAGCTGATAACCTTATCGCGCAAACGGCACAATTTACTGATTTACAGGAAAGATTTGAGGCAAGAGCTGAAGCGGCTGCACTGCTCTCCAGCTATGGTTTATTAAGCTCCGCTAATAGCATTATAACTCAGTTGAGCACTGATATTCAGGCTTATCTGGAGACGGAAGATGGACAAACAGCAGACGCATTAGAAGATCTTGCTCGCAATGTATTGCCGTTTTTAGCGGGAGACACTAGCCTGCCCGAAAATGATGCTTGGTTCAGTACAAATGTAAAAACGGCCTTGCGACTTCAAGCAACAAGTGAAGGTTTTTCTGACCAATATTCTGCATTTTTGAGTCATCTACAAAACCTAACGTTAGCCATTGCAGATAAAGTACAAATGCTTACCGTGAATGAGCAACAAGATGTGGTCGAGTTTTTGGTTTTGGCCCTAGCTCGCGCTGATTTGTATACCCAAGCATCAGCTTGGATTGACAGCGATATAAATGCCGTTGCAGAGCAATATGAATTACGTGCTATTTTGGCGAGTCACTTAGCTGAAAAAGATGCCTTCCCGGGGAGTGCCGTTGCCAATGTAGATACCGACAATGATGGTTTGCCAAACTTTTTCTTATTGACCGCAAGTCAAGCCGATATCGATGCTTCAGGATTGGTTGCAGATAATGATGCTGATAACGATGGCATTTTGGATGCTGAAGATAGCACTCCATTAGGTGAATAAAAGGTCTAGTTAAGTACCCATGAAAAATAAAGTCAGCCAGTGGTTTACACTGGCTGCGTTGTTTTTTCTGTATTCAACAGAAATATACGCGCAGCAAGTGGAAACTGAATCACAAGAAAATTCTGAATTACCATCAGACGATGAGAAACTCAAGACTGAACCTAACGACAAGGTTGAACATGTATTAGTCGTCGGCGAATACATTGGAATTGAAGTTCCCGAAGCCTTTGGTCGTTTTACCCTTTCGGAATCTTTTGTCAGAAATGCCCCAAAAACCACGGGCGATATCAACGATTTAATCGCATTGCTACCTGGCGTGCAGTTATCCGAAGATGCCTTCGCAATTGGTCAAGCTGGTGAAATAAAAGCAAAGCCGATTTCAATTTCAGGCGCCCAACCTTGGCAAACTGGATTTTTTATCGATGGAATGAATTACAACAGTCGTTTAGATCCTGCGGCAAATAGTCGATCGGTTTCCAGTGTAAATGATGTGCAAGGCGGTGTGCAAACCTTCAATATAAATAGTCAAATTGTGCAAACAATTGATGTTTATGACAGTAACATTCCTGTGCAATACGGGGGATTTTCTGGCGGCGTGGTAGAAGTTGAAACTCGCTCATCCTTTGATGTAGAAGAGCCCAAAATATCTCTTGGCTATCGCTCATCGCGAAGCGATTGGAATCGTTACAATATGATTATTGGCGATCAACAAGGTGATTTATACGGCGTAACCTCAACCAATACGCCGCCTCAATTTACTCAACACAGCTACAATGTCATGCTGAACACCCCAATTTCAAACAACCAAGGGCTACTTTTATCTGCCAACTATACAAAATCCATTAAAACTGAGTATTCGTTAAGTGAAAATGTTAACACTCAGCGCGATAACGTAAACCTGCTGATAAAATACTCTATTAGAGATATCTGGTTTGATAAGCTTGACATCAGTGCCACCTATGCACCCTATGAAAATTTGAATATTCTACGGGATACCCTCAATAGTAATTTAACCATCAGCGGTGGCGGCTACGGAACTGTACTTAACCTAGAAAAAGAGGTTGATTTTGCCCAGTGGCGCAGTAAATTTAGTGCAAACGTAAGTGAAAATAGTCGCGCCGCGCCCCAACATTTTTATTTGTGGAATACATTGAGAGGAAAAGAATGGGGTCAATTAAATGCTGATGCAAGTTCCCAAGATAACACTTTATCAAGAGAAGGTGGATACGGAAATCTGGACAAAACTCAACAACATATAAATTGGCAGAACAGTTTATCTTTTAAAGAGTGGCAATTGGGTGACAGCCAACACTTTTTTGATTTTGGGATAAGTTTATCACAGCAAAAACTATCCAGAGAACGTTCAACTGATAGCTACTATTATAATTCTGCCAAACAATATAGTACTGAGCTAGGAGCGCCTACTCTCAACTGTAGCGGCTATACCATTGACTGTGTTGAACTCGTTTATATTCGACCTCTAGATGAATTAGAGGCGCAAATTGGCGGTCCTTTAGATTTTAATAACCTTGAACACGTGCAACTCTACAGTGACAACATTGCAGTTAGTCCTCAATACTTTCAATTTCGCATTGTTTATCCCGTCGAAGATATCGAGGTAGACGTAAATCAGATATCAGCATGGGCAAATTATCAAATTCTTTGGCAGAATTTAACCCTAAACCTAGGCTTACGTTATGACTATGATGACTTTTTCCAAAACCATACGATTGCCCCAAGAATTAGCGGGAGTTGGGATTGGTTTGATGATAATAGTACTTTATTGGTGTTTGGCGCTAATCGCTACTATGACGCTGGTTTAGCTACTTATAAATTGAAGCAAGAACAACAACCTTATTACACTCAATTTCGCCCAATTTTAAATAATAGCTTGCAAGCTTGGGTTCGCTCAAGCCGAGATGCAAATTTACGTTATTTATTTAATGACGTAGATTCTCCCTACAACGACGAAATCACTCTAGCCTGGAAACAACATCTAGGAGATTTTGGCTATTTATCTGTACGAGGTGTGTATAGATGGCAAAGAGATCAATTAGCCCGAGCAGGTGAATCTGTGCTAGGTGAAGATGGCTACCGATATGCCTATCAGGAGAACACTGGTTACGGAACTAGCAAGCGATTGTCGTTAGCATGGAATGGTCGTTGGCAAAATCATTCATTTTGGGCAAACACTGATTTTTCAGAAACGTTCAGTAGTAGCGATTCTTATGATGCAGTGCCAAGCGATGTCGGGTTGGACGAGATAGTATGGTATGAATCTGGCGATGAGATAGGCCGCTTAGCTACCCGTTCTGATTTAAATAATCTAAATACAAATTTTGCTCGTCCTTTAAAAGTCAATTTTGGTTGGCATGCTGATTGGACAGAGTATTTTTCTACCAGCATGAATGGTACTTATACCGGCGGTTATGATACCGCTGTCGATACAGGTAGCTACATTCGAGCATCAAATATACTTTGGCTGTGCGATACATGTGAAGTAGATTCACTTGAAGTTCCGCTCTTCCGCAAAGCCGAAATAGACGCTCGATGGATGGTTAACCTAGCGGCTAAGCTGCGTCTAAATGCTAATAATTTAGGTACAGTCACTTTGTCTGTTGATGTTAGTAATGTATTTAACAGTCGCACTTATCTTGTATCTCCAGGAAATAACGGAATAGAAACAGGCAGAACGCTCTGGGTAGGTGCACAATGGGATTGGTAATGAAAATCTTATGTGTATTGGTTTTGTTTTGTAATCTAGCCTTAACTAGAGCACAAGAAGCCACCGATTCTGATTCTCAGGTTTTGCAGCTCCGTGCTTTATACGCAAAACCTATCGCTGAATGGCCTATGGCAGAAACGGCTGATGCCGTAAAGCCCATAGCCCTTGCGCCGCTAAAAATACCAACAAAATTAGAATCCCCTAAAATAGCCTTAGGTAAACAATTATTTAATGATCCGATTTTATCTAGAGACAACAGTGTATCCTGCGCCTCCTGTCACCTGCCAAGACTTGCTTTCGTGGATAGACGTCAACAGGCAATAGGTATCGACGGACAAACTGGTCGCCGCAATACTCAAGCTTTATTTGCCCTAGATCAGTGGCAAAGCTTCTTCTGGGATGGGCGTGCTGTTTCTGCCCAAGCTCAAGCATTAGTGCCTATTAGTGACCATAAAGAAATGGATCTACCGTTAAACCTAGCCCTTGAACGATTAAATACAAATTCTAATTATCAAAAATTATTTAAGAGCGTCTATAAAACGCCCATGATTGATTCACAGCAGCTCGCAGATGCAATAGTAGCCTTTGAACTTACCATAGAACCGCCGAATACGCTTTTTCAGCAGGCGCTTCAAGCCTATCAGTACTCACCTTCCAAGGCTGTAAACATGCTTTCTGAGCAGCAACTTAAAGGTTTGCATTTGTTTCGGACAAAGGCTAAATGTATGACCTGCCATGAAGGCGCTATGTTCAGTGACAATCAATTTCATAATACAGGACTGACCTATTATGGTCGCCGGTTTGAAGATCTTGGTAGATACGAAGTAACTGGAAATAAAGAAGATGTAGGACGTTTTCGGACGGCTTCTTTAGTCGGTCTGCAGCAAACTCGTCCTTGGATGCATAATGGTCTATTTAATAACTTAAGAGGCATCGTCAACTTGTATAACGCAGGCGGAGCAAGACCTAAGCCAAGGGCACATCAAATTGACGACCCTTTATTTCCTGTGACCTCAAATCTGCTTGACGAACTCAAGTTAAATGATGAAGAGATTGCAGACTTAGTTGCATTTTTAGAAACCTTGTAAGCGGTATAATACTTACATAGCGCTAATTACAAATGACTATTGGAATAACTGCGGCGTTCTACAGGTTGGAATCTCTCTGAAAAGCGTAAGCTTTCAATGCCGCAGTCTCTGCATTCATTATAATACTTTTCTTTTCGTTTTATGATACGGGCTTCTTCGCTACCGCAGCATTGACATTGAGAGTACAAGGGGGTTTCAGTGGCGCAAAAATCACATTCTACGAAATAACCATAACGTCCATATTTTGCGGTTAAACCAACGCGGGAGCCACAACCTTGGCAAGCGACGGTTGTCATCGACAGAGTTTCGTCTAATTCAATCATTTAAAATCTTCCTTAAATTACTACTTTAGGATAATACAAAGTAGCTCCGTTTTCCGTATTTTTTTCTGCTTATAAGTATATTAATATATACTTAATGCTAGTTTTTGCTATTCCTGAATTCGCTTTTTTTGAAAAATCATTATTTTTTGAAAGATTAATTACCATTGCACAATCTATACTTTATGTTTGGATTGAAATTCCGATTTAATCCCCAATGTTCTATCAATCAATGGCAATAAAACTATCAAGGAACCATGGAATGAGGATGTTTTTGCTAACTCTTTTTCTAATAACTTTCTCAAGCATAACTAGTGCGTCAATAACATGGGAAACGCCCAAAAAAATAACATCTAAAGTACTTCAAGAACCCCGTGATTACCGCGTCTCACTGCCCATTGACTACAATGAGAATACAGACAAACAATACTCACTACTTTTAATTTTAGACGGTCAATTCTATGGCGACCTGGTGGCAAATAATGCGCTTTTCTTATCTGACGCAGGCGATATCCCTTATCATGTTGTTGTGGCGTTGGATTCTACCAATCGTCTTAGAGACTTCACGCCAACCGACTCCGACGATTGGGTAGGCGATGGCGGCGCCGATAAGTTTTTACACTTTGTCACTCAAGAATTATTACCGGAATTGCAAGGTTTATATCGTATAGAAAAACATAAGGTAATTTGGGGACACTCTGCAGCTGGACTTTATGTAATGCATCATATGATGTCAGCGCCAAATTCATTCGATGCCTATTTAGTGAATGACGGAAGTTTGGATTGGGACAATAAGGTCATTGAAAAGGAGCTTTCTCAATATTTACAAAGATCAGATCGCCCCAGGCAATTTTTATATTTTAACAATAGTTACCTTATCCAAGACATGCCTGATGAGGTCCGTTTTATAGCGCCATTAAAAGACATTTTGCGAAACAACGCCGGAGAAAAACTGCGCTGGGTCCATCAAAATCTCGATAATGAAAGTCATGGTAGCATTCCACTTATTGGCAGCATTAATGGCCTGAGAGCGCTATATGAAGGTTATCGAATACCTGAATCTGTTGTTTTTTCAGGGCTGGATGGTCTAATTTCGTACTTCGAACGTGTAAAGCATCATATTGGTGCTCCAAATCAAATTCCCGAAAATTCCATACTGGATCTGGCGTTTCATCAACTTTGGACCAAACCTGCAACTTCTGTTGCGACATTTGAATACTGTTTAGAGCTCTATCCTGAATCACTTTCTGCACTAGAAGGCTTATCCGAAGCCTATCTGAACCAAGGAGATTTTTCTAGAGGCTTGAAAACCTTAGAAACCGCTATTCAAAAAGCTCAAAAAACTGACTCAGAAAAAGCTGTCGAACTGCAAAAAAAGTTGGGGCAGCTTAAATTGGAACAAGATCTTTAATTACTGCGCAAATAAACCGTTTTCTAACCTATGTATTTAGAACCAAATACTTTTTCGAGGCGACCATCGGGATCATAAAGCTTCACGCTATCTTGATCCCATTTATAGCAAACTAGGTCTAAAACAAAAATAAATGGATACTTTTGGAGTTTGCCAACAGCAAGATTTTGGGCTTTACTGTAGAATTATTGAACAACAGCAAAATCAACAATATTGAAAAGGAGTTCAAGATGCCAATAAATCCCAATGCTGATCCTGTTGTTTTAGTTGTGCATGGCGTGCAACTTGGTGAAGATGACGATGCCAATCAACATCTTGATATTGAAGCCTTAGTTAAAGCTAGGCAAGTAGCCCCCCAAGCCTTTAGTGTTGACGCGTACAAATATGAAAACGTGAATGACCAAGCCGTCGCAAAACTTAAAGACCTTTCAAGGATTCTCATTCGATCCACTGTCGGCCAAATTCTTACGCCTAAAGTAATCGACATAGTGTTTGACGTGGTCATATCACTGCGAAATGGCTCAACAGCCAATCGCATTCGTGAGGGGCTGAAACAGAAAATTCTTAGCTATTATCAAGCCGGACGCCCCTTATTTATTGTGGCGCATAGTTTAGGTAGCGTTTACACATTTGACGTTATCAACGAATTAATCAAAGAAGGGCCATATTTTAAACGAAACGCGCCCCTAACCTTTCCTGCGTTAGGTTTGGTAACCATTGGAAGTCCATTGGGGTTAGATATGTTCAAAGCGACCGGCCGCAATATTGCAGAGAAACTTGGTACAGGTCGAGTCCCATTTCAGTGGTTAAATTACTTTGATACCAATGATCCCATAGTTTCCGGAAATATCTTTGGTAAACAGCTAACAGATCTCTCAATCGCAGGGAATTACCGTCAAGATGGGGATGATTTTGGTTGGTTTATCCGAGACTTTCCAGTCGTGACAGGCAAAGCACATTTACTTGCTCATATTGCCTATTGGAACGATATAAAGGTAGGTGATGGCCTTGTGGGTCTGCTGTCATTGGTTAAACGTTAATTGAAGGGAATGATTATGAAACGCATTATTGGAATATCTGGCATATTATTACTCACGTCTTGCACAAACCATCTTTATCAAGGCGCACTGGAATACGAAACCACAGATAATCGCATTTGCGAAGCTAAAATCTATTCCGATGACACTACTTGGTTTTTAAACAAAAACGGTAAGCCAGACACCATCACCATTAAACAAGGTGGTGACAATGATTCCTTTCAATTTGACTACTCGCCCACTGATACTGCGAGCTTAGTGAAACCGGCCGAGTTTTATGTGGCAGCTTTTGATCCAGACCAAGCCAACATAAGTGATAGCCAAGTGTTGTGCGGAAATTTAACTGGCTTTGAATCCTATAAAAATGGTGAAAACAGCGAAGTTGAGTTCCTATATGTGTGCAACAAAATGAATTTGTGGGGGACGACTATTAGCGGTCCTATGCCCGCCAGCGAAACGCCCTATGTATTCAAAATGCAAGACCCCGTTTCTGAATTTTCTTGGACCGGTGAGCAATTAAGTCAACGGGTAGAACTCCCTACCTGCAGGCCGAAAGAGGATTAGCCCCTTCTTCGTCATTTCGTCACCTCCTACGACGTTCCGACCCGCACTCGTCATTCCGACGAAAGTCGGAATCTGGTGAATGTTTCTGGAGATGCTGATATTCATCAGCATGACGTCTTGCTTCGTCATTCCGACGAAAGTCGGAATCTGGTGGACGTTTCCGGAGATACTGATATTCATCAGCATGACGAGAAACTTTTAGGAGGTGCTGATTTTCATCAGCATGACGAGAAACTTTTAGGAGGTGCTGATTTTCATCAGCATGACGGGGGAGGCATGAGCATAACGGTGAGAGTGTAAGCATGACGAATGGGCAAAGGTTTTTTGAATATGTTAGGCTATAAATCACGCAGCGCTGATTAAAAAATCATCAAGGAAGATAAAATGAATAAACTTTTATGTCAGGTATGCTTACTCTCAGTAATTCTCTATTCTTTTACCGCGTTTAATTTAGCAAATGCCGAAGAAAATCAAGTAAAACCCTTTGCTAAAGGCATTCGAGGTTTTTGGGTAACTCGAATTAAAGCGAACCAAAACATTGCAGATAACACTATTATCAACCTTATGTCGTTGAAAATTCCACGACAAGCGAATAATCCTCCGTATAAACAACAATCAAAATTTGGATCTGTAAATCTAAATTCACAAGGTAAAACCTGCACGTTTGAAGTTGTTAGTGCTATTGCCGACAGTAATAACGTTAAACTTGCAGTTTCGCTCTCCCCTTTTTATCAAGTGAACAAAAAAGGAAAAATAAAAGGTAATGAAAAAGCATTGGAACGATGCCGTGCTATTGGCCTTGATGGAATTGATTTTTATGCAGTAAAACCAAAGCTTTTGGGCGGCATAATAAGGTTCGAAAATGGTGATGTTGTGCACACCTTGTTTGAACCTCAAGGCGGGGCTTCGCTAAAGTTAGGTAGTGTCAATATAGTCGCAAAGAACGCTGAATTATTTTCAGTTAATATACCTGAACCAGCTATAGAGGACGTTAATTCAAATAAGATAAATCCCAAGGATGATAAACTAACAAAGACAAAACCGCCGAAAAATTCTCAACAATCTGCCCCCAAAGTCGAATCAACCGAAGAGCCGTTTTACAAAGACAACGCATTTACACTTAAACACCCTAACTTCAACACCTTTTACATACCAGTATATGACGGCATTCCA
Organism: Glaciecola sp. 1036; assembly: GCF_050306235.1. Lineage (NCBI taxonomy): Bacteria > Pseudomonadati > Pseudomonadota > Gammaproteobacteria > Alteromonadales > Alteromonadaceae > Glaciecola > Glaciecola sp. 1036. The sequence goes on from NZ_JBLWFH010000003.1 coordinate 152,830, forward strand.
GCGTTAGTCAGCAACGGGCTGTTATCGACGGGTTCTAAGAAATCACCTTCGTATCAAGAAAATTTCTCTCCATCAAATCAACAAGACTGGCAACAATATTACACAGCGCTACGGGACTTTCTTGATATTGTTTCCATGATTGATAACGAACAATTAGTAAGGTGGTATAAGACTTCCCCCGGAGAAGGGAATAGCGGTGCATCCACCTATGAAATTGCCTTAGACAAACGCCGTGCTGATTGGATGCTCAATATCATCACCAAGGCATTTTTAACCGCAGCAAAAATTGACCATATTCATAAGTACTTTTGCCCTGAAATGGATAAGAAAAGTGTGCAATTTACTCGTAGTCGTTGTAGCACTTTCCAAGGAGATATCAATGAACAAAAACGTTTACTAAGCGTATTTTTAAACGAAACAATTCCTGAATTAACGCAATATGCAGAGCCCTTAAAACAGGTTAACAAAGTTTCGGTTGTAAACTGGGCTTTAATATCAAATTACGATTCTGAACAACAAGGTTTTGTCGTTAGCCTATTCAGTGACTTTACCTTCACACCTTATGGTGCCGTTGTTACTGAATCTGCTAGCGATTTTGCACGGAAATTCAAAGAAAGTTATCCAGTATTCAAAACCATGTACATTGGATCGAAAGATCGTTTATCAGGCGCAGGTTCTACAGGCGCATTATTACCTATGGATATAGACGCAGCTCAAACGTTTTTAAAACAGGCTGACGCAAACCAAAAACGTCTAGCAGCTATAATGACAATTGAGCTTATCCCAGAAAACATAGATGATTACGCAAAACGAATTCTCAACGACAAAAAACTCACATCAAGAGAATATAGATATAAATTAGTTTCAGAGAATGTTGAGCTATTCCAGCCTACAAAACAAGGCATGGTTCCAGTTCATACATTCCCGGTGGATGTTGAGCCTGTTAAGTGATTAATTTCGGCGTCATTCGTCCCCTCTAGTCATTCCGACCGTCCCTCGTCATTCGGCCCCTCCCTCGTCATTCCGACCCCACCTCGTCATTCCGCCCCTCCCTCGTCATTCCGCCCCTCCCTCGTCATTCCGACGAAAGTCGGAATCTCCCAGATATTTCCGGAGGTGCTGATTTCCATCAGCATGACGTGTAGCTTCGTCATTCAGACCCACAAGCTTTACTAACATTAGAATTAAAACTGCGTTACGACTGTTACTCCAGGAGAACTTGCTTTATCCAGTGAGGTAAGAGCTAAGATAGATTCCTCAAGAGAAATACAACGACTTAACAGTTTTTCTGGAGCAAGTTTTCCTGAAAGAATCATGTTTAACATTGCGTCATATCTATACGCTTGCATTCCGTGACTACCAAGAATCATTAATTCATGGGCAACAACTCTATCCATAGGAATCGGCGGGGTTGATTGATCTGCCAATAAAAGTCCAACTTGAATATGACGCCCTAAACGTCTAAGCGATTTAACCGAATTGACTGCTGTTATCGGATGACCAAGTGCGTCCAGTGAAACATGTGCTCCACCTTGGCTAATTTCGTGAATAGCTTCAACTACATTATCAACTTTGTTTGCATTAATCGTTGCAACCGCTCCAAAACTCTCCGCCAGCTTTAATGCTTCTTCTGACAAATCAACAGCAATTACGTTTGCCCCTATAGCTGTCGCTATCATAATTGCAGAGAGCCCTACGCCACCACATCCGTGAACACTAACCCACTGCCCAGCAGAAACCTTACCTTGATCAACTACTGCGCGGAAAGAGGTAGCAAAACGGCAACCCAAGCTAGCAGCAGTCGTAGATGCCATGTTATCTGGCAAGGCAATCAGATTTACATCAGCATGATCTATAGAAACAAACTCAGCAAATGAGCCCCAGTGGGTAAAACCCGGCTGCGTCTGAATTGCACAAACTTGATGGTTACCAGAGGCGCAATCACTACAACTACCACAAGCACTTATAAACGGAGATGTAACGCGATCGCCAACTTTGAATGTTCGGACATTTTTACCAACAGCTTCAACTACGCCAGCAAATTCATGACCGGGAACATGAGGCAATACTATGTCTGGATCATGCCCTTTCCAACCATGCCAATCACTGCGACAAACGCCAGTAGCTTCCACTTTTATTACAACACCATCAATTTTAGGAGAAGGGTCATCTACCTGCATAATCTTTGGCAACTCTCCAAAATTTTCAAATACTACAGCTCTCATTAATACCCACCTTTCAAAACCATTAGTTTATTCATTTTAGTTTACAGAATTGACTTGAAATTACTTTTCCATTTTCTGTCATTTGCGCTACATTTATGCAAGCATCTTGCATAATTACCATGACTTTTAAAGGAATATTTACTTGAAAAACCTAGATAAAAAAGACATTGTTATTTTACAAAAACTACAATCCGACGGTCGATTATCTAATGCAAAACTTGCAGCAGATCTTTCTATTAGCGAAGCAGCTTGCTGGCGACGAATCAAAAGCATGGAGAAGGAAGGGTATATAAAGGGGTATCAGGCCAATCTTGATCGCAGCAAACTAGGGTTTGGCGTTATCGCTTTTGTTCAGATAACTTATGTGGAGCATGGTATCGAAACTACGAAGCAGTTTGAAAAAGTAATTCAAGATTCTCCGAACGTTCTGTTCTGTCACAATACAACGGGTGATGCAGACTTTCTATTGCAAGTTGTTGCAAAAGACCTCGATGACTACAGTAGGTTTGTCGAACATGTTTTAAGGAAGCTAAAAGGCGTCTCATCTATTAGATCCAGTCTATCTTTGAGGGAAGTTACTTCAACTACTAGGCTTCCAATAAATTAAGTTCTAACTCATTTAACGGGTATGAGTAAAGTATCACCATTCCGACACTACGCCGCCATTTAATCCCTCTCTAGTCATTCCGACTCACCCTCGTCATTCCGTCCCAACATCGTCATTCCGACGGAGGTCGGAAACTGGTGGATGTTTTAGGAGATGCTGATATTCATCAGCATGACGGGAACGTTTAGGAGGTGCTGATATGCATCAGCATGACGTGTAGCTTTGTCATTCCGACGGAGGTCGGAAACTGGTGGATGTTTTAGGAGATGCTGATATTCATCAGCATGACGGTAGAGGCATCAGCATGACGGTAGAGGCATCAGCATGACGGTAGAGGCATTAGCATGACGGAGAGGTCATCAAGCTACCAATTTTTAAAATTTATAGATTTAGTAAAGTTTTATGTTTTTTTTGTTAGAACTCTCCACGATTCTGTGAAGTTTCTCATTGATAGTGTGCAACAAGCTTAAGTGGCTTATCACTTAAAACTCTCTCGACCGGGGCTATACACCACTTAAGCGTAATTAGAGGCAAATTGTCCTCTATCTTCAAGGAAACTAAAAGGCACTATAATGAAATTAAATCGACTATGTAAACTTATAGGATCAGTGGGGTTAATGGCCATTACCCTATCTGCAATGGCTCAGGAAGCTGATGACGATGTTCAACCTTCCCCGCCCTCTATTGGCACAGATATACCCGTCACTTATTTTGGTCCACCACCGTCATCGGTTGAGCCAGAATTGATTGGCCCCTATCAATTATTGACTGCGGGTGAATTAGACGTAGACGCAGGCACAATAACCTTGCCTCTATATGAAGGACGCCTTAAAGAAACCGGGGAATCTGTATGGTACATTATCACAGATACTACGGATAAAGATGTTGCAGAAGCATTGGGTATCAACCATGCTGCTAAGCTAGCATTTGCAGACAATTTACGTGCCGTAAGAATCGCTGAAACCAGTTTCGACGGTACTCTTCTTTTTCACTGGGGTTCAGTAGACTTTTCTCCTGAGCGTTCAGTGGTTCCTGGTAACACTACCATTGCCGAGAATCCAGCTTTCCCGCCTGAGAGTTTTCAACCTGGCGCTATAGGCGACGAACTTTACTCTCCTTTAGTGAAAATCATAAGTTCTGGCGATCACATCTATAACGCCCCTATGGTGGCATTTAATGTGGATGCAGAACAAATTGATTTCTGTGATACCACACCTGACTACAGTTTGGTACATGACAATGTGGCCTACATCTGTCCTTCAGAAGGCACTGTCACCATGAAACTAACCCCAGGTTTTAGTTTCGCCAAGCCGGTACTTTATATGTCTACAGACGCTAATAATGAACTTCCAGCTGCTCTGGAAGGGGCTATTTTTGCGCCTGGCCTACGAGATGTTGAAGTAGGTGCTGATGATTCCTTGTTTAGCGCAGTAGAACGTATTTTCGGCTTTGTTAATGGTCCTGTAAACATAGTTGAAGGACAAGTGAACCCTCAACGTCAAGGATTTGAAAGTGCTTTACGCGGTGAAGGTCCTCCATTGAATGTATTAGGTGGTATTCCAACGGTAGCCACAGATTACAGCCCGCTTTGGGACTTAAATCTGGGCGAATGGACGCCTGAAGCTGTGAACCAGCGTTATCCATCACGCCTAACCGAAGAGTTCCAAATCCTCGGCCTAGTTGAGCGTGGCTTCATTACCGGTCCAGGTGGCGCTTTGTATGGCTCGACTGGAAATATCATCAACTGTCCAATCGTACACAGATTCCTGTAAGCACCGATTAATTTAAATAGTAAGGATTTTAAAATGAATATTAACACCTCTAAAATATTGTTGGTGACGGCATTTACGCTGGCGTTGGCAGCTTGTGGGAGTGACGGCGACACTGGTCCTCAAGGACCTCCAGGTCCTCCTGGCCCTGCTGGTGAAGATGCACCGGTTCCTACACCTACTCCAATTACTGTGGTCGGTGGCCGACTTGCGCAGGATTTTGCAGACGCGACGGAAGCAGAAACCAATGCTTTTACGCCTAATTCAGGCGATCCTTTGGAATTCGATCCAGATGAAGATGACGTAAGACCTGGACCACCTTCTGTGGGCGCCGATATTCCGGTAACCTACTTTGGACCAGCCCCATCTTCAGTGAATCCAAATTTGATTGGCCCATTGCAACTATTGACTGCTGGTACTGTAGACACAGAGTCCGAAACTGCGACCATCACATTGCCATTATATGAAGGTCGTCTTGCTTCTGGCGGACCTCGTGACGGCCAACGTTTTTGGTATGTGGTTACCGACACGTCTGACCCTGAAAATGCCGAAGCCTTGGGTCTGAATTTCAGCGCAAAATTAGCCTTTACTGACGTCAGTGAAGAAGGTGATAGCTTTAACCCCAATGCAGTTCGACGCGGATTTTATGATCAGAATGGTACACTAATAGTTAACGGTGGTGCAGTGGACTTCTCTCCAATGAGAAATGTGAATGCCGGCTCTACTAATGACGATGGCACCAGTAACTTACTCGCTAGCTTAACTTTTGCTCCGGGTGCAGTTGGCACTGGCGTGGACGATGCAGACGGGTTTTACAGTCCATTGGTCAAAATAGAAAACGCCAGAGGTCACATTTATAACGCACCTATTGTTTCCTTTAATACTGATGAAGAAGATTTTGCGGCATACTGTGACGGCATCAGCATGGAAGAGATGCAAGAAGCACGCTCTATTTTGCATGACAAAGTTGTTAGTATCTGTCCAGGTGAGGACGGAGAACCCGGCACAGTTACCTTAGAATTGACACTAGGATTTAGCTTTGGCCGACCTGTGCTTTACTTATCTACTGACGCTTCAGCAGAAATTGCATCTGCATTGGAAGGAGCAGTATATACTCCTGCACTTGGAAACATTCCTGTAGGCCGTGATGATTCATTGTTTAGTTCAGTGGAGCGAATTTTTGGCTTTACTAACGGCAAAACAAATCAGCAGGCTGGAGAAGTGAATCCACAAAGGCAAGGTTTCAATAGTGCAATTCTCGGTGAAGGCGGCCCATTGAATGTATTAGGCGGCATTCCAACCATTGCTACCGACTACAGCCCACTTTGGGATCTGAACTTAGGTGAGTGGACGCAAGAAGCCGTGGATAACAACTATCACAGCAGAATGACCGAAGAATTCGCCATTCTTGGCATGGTAGAACGCGGATTTTTGACCGGCCCTGGCGGAGCACCCTACGGCTCAACCGGCATCATTATCAACTGCCCGATTGTTCAACGTTTACTATAAGTAATAGTCCCAAACGCCGCTTGATTAAGCGGCGTTTTTTTAAAATGGAGACTTAGTCATTCTGAGGGTTCATTCGTCATTCTGACGAATGTCAGAATCTGTTGGATATTTCAGTAGATGCTGATGTACATCAGCATGACGAAACACTCTAAATTCACTATTCAAATTAATTCAACCCACCCTACCGATAACTCTCCAAACTTGGACAGCTACAAATAAGGTTTCTATCCCCGAATACGTCATCGATTCTATTTACCGTTGGCCAGAACTTGTTGTCTTTGACTGCTGGTACTGGGTATACCGCGAGTTCACGGCTGTAGGCGCGGTTCCAATCGGCGTCTGTGATATCCGCTAATGTGTGTGGTGCGTTGTGCAATGGATTGTCGGTTGCGTCCCATTCGCCGCTTTGCACTTTGGCAATTTCATTGCGGATGCAAATCATGGCTTCGATGAATCTGTCTAGCTCGGCTTTGGCTTCGGATTCTGTTGGCTCAATCATTAAAGTGCCCGCTACTGGGAAGCTCATGGTTGGCGCGTGGAAACCGTAGTCGTTTAAGCGTTTTGCCACGTCCATTTCAGTCACGCCGCTAGCTTCTTTTAGTGGACGTAAGTCGATAATACATTCATGGGCCACGCGACCTTGCGTGCCTTTATAAAGCACTGGGTAATGACCTTCGAGTTTCTTGGCTACATAGTTGGCATTTAAGATGGCAACTTCGGTGGCTTTTTTCAGACCTTCGCTACCCATCATTTTGATGTACATGTAACTAATTGGCAAAATTGATGCACTGCCCCAAGGCGCCGCTGATACTGCGCTGTTGTCGTTCAGTTCATCATTGGTGCCTGCAGCTTTTAGTTTTACCATGCTGTGGCTTGGTAAAAATGGCGCAAGGTGAGATTTAACACCTATAGGTCCCATGCCTGGGCCGCCACCACCGTGTGGAATACAAAAGGTTTTGTGCAGGTTTAAGTGAGATACGTCTGAACCAATTAAGCCCGGTGATGTAATACCCACTTGGGCGTTCATGTTGGCGCCGTCCATATACACCTGACCGCCAAACTCGTGCACTATGTCACAAATTTCACGCACGGTTTCTTCGTATACACCGTGAGTCGATGGGTAAGTGATCATGGCACAGCTTAAGTTATCTTTTACTTGCTCTGCTTTGGCGCGTAAATCTGCAAGGTCAACGTTACCTTTTGAGTCGCAGTTGACCACTACTACTTTTAAGCTCACCATTTGCGCAGATGCTGGATTAGTACCGTGAGCCGATTGTGGGATCAAACACACGTTTCTGTGTCCTTCGCCACGGCTTTGGTGATAGCGTTGAATCGCTAACAAACCAGCGTATTCACCTTGTGCCCCTGAGTTTGGTTGCATAGAAAGGGCATCGTAACCCGTGATGTTAATTAACCAATCGCTTAGCTCTTCTAACATCTCTTGGTAACCTGCAGCTTGGTCTAATGGCGCAAACGGGTGAAGTTGACCAAATTCAGGCCAGGTCACTGGGATCATCTCAGCTGTTGCGTTTAATTTCATGGTACAAGAACCCAATGAAATCATAGAGTGATTCAATGAAAGGTCTTTGTTCTCTAATGTTTTTATATAGCGCAACATTTCAGTTTCTGAATGATAGCTATTAAACACTTCATGCGTTAAAAACTCAGAACTACGTACTAGGCTTGCAGGAATTGAATCACTGCCTTTTTCCAGTAATTTGGCATCTAGGTCAGCAACAGATAAACCGTGGTTATCACCAATGAATAAGCTAAATAAAGTGTCGATATCTGCACGAGTAGTGGTTTCGTCTAAACTAATGCCCACAGCACCGTCTAAATCTGCACGTAAATTAATGCCTTTTTCTAAAGCTGCGGCTAATACCGCGGCTTTGTCATCTACCTTGACAGTTAAGGTATCAAACCAAGTAGTGTGAGCTAGTTTAACGCCTTTAGCAGTTAAACCGGCAGCTAGAATATCAGTTAATCTGTGCACGCGATTAGCGATGGCAGACAAACCTTTTGGTCCGTGATACACCGCGTAAAAACTTGCCATGTTGGCTAATAACACCTGAGCAGTACAAATATTGGAGTTGGCTTTTTCACGACGGATATGTTGTTCACGTGTTTGCAGTGCCATACGTAATGCTGGGCGTCCGCGAGTGTCTTGGCTCACACCAATAATACGGCCCGGTAATGAACGTTTGTAATCGTCGCGAGTCGCAAAAAACGCCGCGTGTGGACCACCATAGCCCATAGGCACACCAAAACGTTGAGCGCTGCCTAGCGCAACGTCGGCACCTAACTCACCTGGAGGCGTTAACATAGTTAATGCTAGTAAATCGGTAGCAACTGCCACTACTGCTTTGCTTTCCTGTAAGGTTTCAATTAGTCCTTTGATATCGACCACTTCGCCTGTGGTGGTTGGGTATTGCAATAAGGCACCAAACACATCATGTTCGCTGGCTGCTTCCATTGGGCCAATAATCAATTCGAAACCAAACATGTCAGCACGGGTTTTTAATACATCGAGTGTTTGTGGATGCACAGAGTCGGCGGCAAAAAAGCTATTCGACTTTTTGTTTTTAGATACGCGTTTTGCCAATGCCATGGCTTCGGCCGCTGCAGTAGCTTCATCTAATAAGGACGCAGAAGCTAAAGGCAAGCCTGTTAAATCAATAGTGACTTGTTGGAAATTTAAAATCGCTTGTAAACGGCCTTGAGCAATTTCTGGCTGATAAGGTGTGTAAGCTGTGTACCAACCTGGATTTTCCAACACATTTCGTAAAATCACATTTGGCGTTAAGGTGTCGTAGTAACCTGCGCCAATAAAGCTCTTTAATACTTTATTTTTACCTGCAACGGTTTTAAGCGCTGCTAGGGCTTCTTCTTCACGTGCGCCTTCACCTACTTGCAAACGATCAGATCGAATGCCTTGTGGCACAGTTTGTTGCATTAGATGATCAAGAGAATCAGCGCCAATATCCGCTAACATTTCGCTGATTTCTTGTTGGCCGGGCCCAATATGACGTCGAATAAACTCGTCTTTATTTTCTAGTGTATCTAGACTCACTGACGACATTTCAGTGCTGGTATTGGTAACATGACTCATAACGGGTAACCTGTAAAAAAGAATATAAAATATTCAGGCGAACTCAAAAGTCCGCCTGCTAATTAGGAATTGTTGTGTCGCTTAGTCTTCTTCAATAACGCCAGCGTAACCTTCAGCGTCTAATAAACCTTCAACTTCTTCAGCATCGTCCGCTTTAATTTTAAATAACCAACCATCACCGTATGGGTCTGAGTTTACAAGCTCAGGTGAATCTTCTAAATCTTCATTTACTGCAATTACTTCGCCAGAAATAGGCGCGTAAATATCAGAAGCGGCTTTTACAGATTCTGCAACAGCACAGTCGTCGCCAGTAGTCACTGCATCACCAACGTCTGGTAAATCTAAAAACACCATATCACCCAAGAGTTCTTGCGCGTGTTCTGTGATACCAATGGTGAATACACCATCACCTTCTGAACGAATCCATTCATGAGTATTTGCGTAACGTAATTCTTGTGGGATATTGCTCATAATATTTCCTAATTGAGTAAATGTTAGTGAATATAAGTGTTATTAAAGTACGCTTTTGCCGTTGCGAACAAAGCTAGGCTTTACAACGTCAACTGTGATGTTCTTTTTACGCATAGCGACTTCTGCTGTAGCGCCCGGTTTAGCTCCCTCACCTGCTGGTACTCTTGCCATTGCAATGCTGAAACCTAGGGTTGGAGAAAATGTTCCCGAAGTAATAATGCCTTCGCCGTCTGAGGTTGTCACAAAAGTGCCCGCTCGAAGTACGCCTTTTTCTTTCATTACTAAGCCAACAAGCTTTTGTGTACCTTCTGCTTTTTGTTGCTCTAAAGCGCTACGACCAACGAAGTCACGGTCTTCTGGTTCCCACGTAATGGTCCAGCCCATGTTTGCCGCTAATGGCGATACTGTTTCATCCATATCTTGGCCGTATAAATTCATACCTGCCTCTAAGCGAAGAGTATCACGTGCACCTAAACCACAAGGGCTTACGCCGGCGGTTAATAAGGAATTCCACAAATCGATAGCTTTGTTATTTGGCACCATGATTTCATAGCCAGCTTCGCCGGTATAACCTGTAGTAGCGATGAATAAGTCTTCAGCTTGCACACCAAAAAACGGCTTCATATCTTTTACTGCTTCTACTTGTGCATCGGAAAAAATCTTGTGGGCTTTTTCTTTAGCATTAGGGCCTTGCACGGCAATCATGGAAAATTCATCACGTTCTTTAATCAGAACATCGAAACCTTCTGCGATTTTAGCTAGCCAGTTAAGATCTTTTTCTTTAGTCGCGCTATTTACCACTAAGCGATAGTTGGTATCGTCAAAGTAATACACAATAAGATCGTCAACCACGCCACCAGCTTCATTTAACATGCCGCTATATAATGCTTTGCCTTTTTGGGTCAACTTAGCCACGTCATTGGCCAACAAGTAGCGCAGATAATCTTTAGCCTGAGCGCCAGTGACATCCACTATTGTCATATGAGAAACATCGAACATACCTGCGTCTTTTCTTACTGCATGGTGTTCTTCAATTTGTGAGCCGTAATTAATAGGCATTTCCCAACCGAAAAAATCCACCATTTTGGCACCGGCAGTAACATGGGCTGCGTGCAGGTTTGTTTTGTTCATAGCATTCTCTTTTTAGTCAATATTGAACCAGTATAGAAACAGGCTATGCAGCAAACAAATTAAAAGTACAAATAGTTACATAAAAATTTTTAATGTATTATTGGCACAGTATTAGATTATATAATATTTATATTATGAAACAACTATCTATCGATAACTTAAGAACCTTTGTCACCATTGCAGATTTAGGTAGCTTTCAAAAAGCAGGTGATTTGTTGGGTAGAACCCAACCAGCCATTTCATTACAAATGAAGAAGCTAGAAAGCCAACTAGAAAAAAAGCTGTTTACTAAAAAAGGGCAGAGTTACCAACTTAATCCCGATGGCCAGTGGTTATACGAGCAAGCTAGAAAAATATTATCGTTAAATGATGGCATTTTCAGAGAATTTACCGAGCACAAATTAAGTGGCCGCTTGCGTTTAGGCATTCCATCAGAATTTGCCTCTACCTTACTGCCCAGTATTGTGGGCGAATTTAGCCAACGATACCCAGATGTGTCCTTAGATGTTACGTCGGCTCTTAGCCGGCAATTATTATCGCCTAATTTTCGCCATCAGTTTGATTTAATTTTGGCGTTAATCCCGCCAGAGTTGCCAATCGAAGGGGAAGTATTATTAAAAGATCAATTAGTTTGGGTGTGCGATAGCAATCAGGCGGTATCTAAACAAAGCATTAATTTAGTGGTTGCGCCCGATGGCTGTGTTTATCGCAGTAGAATCATTGAAAAACTTAAACAACAAACCCATGCGTGGAAAATCACTTATACCAATGCCGACCTTTATGGTTTGATAGCCGCCATGCGCCAAGGTTTGGGCATTACCGCTTTGGCTCGTTCAAGTGTGCCCCCAGAATTGAGCATTATTAAAGATAATCGGCTACCTCAATTAGGCCAAATAAATATTTGTTTAATTAAGCAAGAAGGCCAACATCCACAAGTTTGTGAAACTTTAACCGGGTACATCAGGTCTAGAATCAACTAATAGATAAAATGAATACCTAAAATTAAATTCATTTATGTCAATTTTATGTATATTTCGATAATATTTTATTAACAAATGCATTTTTTACGTATATAATTTAATCATCATTTCATATTACGTAGTTGTAATGATAACAGGGTGTTTTTAGTTCAAACCTGATAAAAATAATAATAAGTAGATTTAAGTATATTCAGTCATGTATAAGCATAATTACTTTTTTGTAACTCGTATCATGCGTTTTGTTGTGATCGCTGTTATGTTAGCCGTATTTCTCGTAGGTGCTATGGCAGTAGCCGCACCAGGTGCAAAAGCGCCTGAGAAATCGCCAAATGAAGGCGAAGGTCCATACGCAACTCTTATTCTAAGAGGCGCAAATCTGATCAACGGGGAAGGAGCTCCCGTACAAGGTCCTGTTGATATTGTTATTGAAAACAACAAGATAACTAATATCGTTAGTGTTGGGTACCCGGAAGTACCCATAAGGCCAGACAGGCGACCTAAGCTTCCTAAAAATGGCAAAGAAATTGATTTAACCGGGCACTTTATAGTGCCCGGTTTCGTTGATATGCATGGTCACATTGGCGGGTCGGCAGATAACATCCCTGCAGAGTATGTTTTTAAGCTTTGGATGGCACATGGCATTACCACGGTTCGAGAGCCTGGCAGCTTCAACGGACTTGACTGGGTCCTTGATCACGTAGAACGTAGTAAAAAAAATACCATAGTAGCGCCTCGCATTATTCCTTACGTTGGCTTTGGAATGGGCCAAAAAGAGCCAATTTTTAGTGCCAAGCAAGCAAGAGACTGGGTAAAAAAAATTGCTAAAGCTGGGGCAAAAGGAATTAAATTTTTTGGTGCTAGCCCCAAAATTATGGAAGCCGCATTAGACGAAGCTCAGAAACAAGGTTTAGGCACCATGATGCATCATGCCCAATTAAATGTAATGGGAACAGATGCTCTGGATTCAGCTCGTTTAGGCTTGGTTTCTATGGAACATTGGTACGGACTACCTGAAGCCTTATTTACCGACCGCACACTTCAAAATTACCCTACCGACTATAATTACAATAACGAATACCACAGATTTAAAGAAGCCGGCCGGTTATGGCAACAGGCAGGTAAACCCGGCAGCGAAAAGTGGAATCAAGTGAGAGATGAACTCATATCATTGGATTTTACTATTAATCCCACTATGACTATTTATCAGGCGAGTCGCGACCTGATGCGCGAAAGAAACGCCATCTGGCATGAAGAATACACCCTGCCTACCCTTTGGGACTTTTTTACACCTAGTCGATATGCTCATGGATCATATTGGTTTGATTGGACAACCGCTGATGAAATAGCCTGGAAAGAGAATTTTCGTATTTGGATGCAATTTATCAATGACTATAAAAACCATGGCGGTCGCGTAACAACGGGTTCTGATTCGGGTTATATCTACAAAATTTATGGTTTTGGATACATTGCAGAATTTGAACTGTTACAAGAGGCAGGTTTTTCACCTTATGAAGTGATTCAATCAGCCACTTTAAACGGAGCGCAAGCCTTAGGTATGGATGATGAAATTGGTTCTGTTGCTGTGGGTAAACTCGCTGATATGGTGGTGTTGGAATACAACCCACTTCAAAACTTTAAAACACTCTATGGTACAGGGCATTATCGTTTAAACGAAAATAATCAGCCAGAGCGTGTAGGTGGTGTTAAATACACCATTAAAGACGGCATTGTGTATGATGCTAAGCAATTACTTAAAGATGTACGTGAGATTGTGGCAGAGGCAAAACTATAACCACTTTTTATTAGGTGCTTGTTCTATGTGAGTAGATCAAGCACCTAAAACACATCACTGTTGACTAATCGTCTGAGTGAGACTGCTGTTTTCGTTGTTTACGATCCCGTGCAGATTGTTCTTTACGCTTATGAAGCTTTGATTTAACTGCATCAGATGTATCACCTCTACTAGCATGATAATCATCATCTTCATAATCGTCTTCTTTTGAATATCTGTAATCTTTTCCCATAACAAATTCTCGGTTTACTCACAGTATTAATATCTATTCTGCGCGGAAAAAATCCAAGATGATTTTGGCATAATCAATGCCAAATTAATAACATTAAATTATATTAAGATTTATTTATATTAATTTTCAATTAGTTAGGTTTAAAATCCACTAATTCCCAGCAGCTTGTTTGATAAAAAATTCTTTCACTGGAGATACTTTGTTAGCCGCTAACAAGCCTAGGTTTCTTACCAATTTTTTCATTGGATTATCGCCATCAAACAACTGCTTAAAACCTTCCATAGTGGCGATTGTTTTCATCGCTTCGGCTTTTTGCTTTCTTTCATAATTGCGTAAAATTTTATTATGGCCAACGGGGTATTTGTCTTTCGATTGAATTAACAACTCCGCTAACGTTTGCGCATCAGAGAGACCTAAGTTTGCACCCTGTCCTGCCAGAGGATGAATGGTATGTGCGGCATCTCCCACTAATGCCACATGCAGCTTGGTCCATTGTCGGGTGTAACGCATGCGTAACGGAAATGAAAAACGCTCAGTTGTTAAGGATACTAACCCTAATTGGTTGTCGATATCAACTAACAGCGCTTTGCAAAATTCATCCTCACTCAACCCCAGCAATTCGCTAGCGCGTTTTGTCTTCTGTGACCACACAATTGAACACTGAAATGGATCGGCAAGGGGTAAAAAGGCGAGAGGCCCAAAAGGTGTAAACCCTTGTCGCGCTGTATTATCGTGAGCTATTTCGGTACGCACATTGGCAACGATAGCTGTATGCTCGTAATCCCAAAATGTTTCCGAGAACCCCATCTGTGCTTTGATCTGTGAATTCGCGCCGTCGGCGCCAACTAATAAACTACCCGTAATTTGTTGTTGATTACTCAATTGCAAAGAATATCCAGCATCGATTTCTTGAATCTGCTCAACACTTACCCCTAGTAACAGCTGAATATTAGACATTGTTGCCATCTTGTCATTTAACGCGGCCACAATAAGGTCGTTCTCAATAATATGACCAAGATGTTCACTTTGCATTTCTTGAGCGCTAAATTCGATTTGCCCAAAACCATCCTTATCCCACACTTGCATATCTGTGTATGCTTGCTTGCGTTGGATATTTTGCCAGATGTTCAGTTTGCGGAAATAAGCTTCACTGGCTGCGCTTATAGCACTTACCCTTGCCGAAAATACCTTAGGCTGGATATCAGTGGTAACTGCACTGGCAAAATCGACTACTGTGACGGAAAATCCAGCTTCAGCTAAATCAATAGCAAGTGAACCGCCAACAATACCGCCACCCACGATTAACACATCAGTGTTTTGCATTTTTTTGGCTGGCATTAGCGTTCTCCCATGGCGTAACGAACAAAGGCTTTCTGCAGTAAAGATGAGTGATTCATTAGTTGTAAACCTGCACTTCTTCCCACCACTGTTGGTAGATAATGATTGGAAAACACTCGCACTAAACTGTCTGTCGCGGTAATAATAGAGGTTTTATCCTTGCGTCTACGCTTTTTATATTCAGATAAATTACCGAACACGCCCGGATCTTGTCCTCGAAGGCTTTTCACTAAGTCAGATATATCACGTATACCAGTATTAAATCCTTGCCCAGCAATGGGGTGCAAGCTCTGAGCGGCATTTGCAATACAAACCACACGGTGTTGCACAAAATCCGGCACGACTTTAAGTGATAAAGGATACTGAAATCTAGGTGAAGGACTATGGATACTGCCCAGTCTTGAACCAAATAAAGTTTGTAGACGTTGGCAAAAATCTTCATCAGATAAGCCTTTTACTTCTTCTACCATTTCATCACCAAGGCTCCACACCACAGACATTAGATGCTGGCTATTTTGACCTTGTTCCACTTCCATGGGCAAAAAGGCAATAGGACCATATTTGGTAAAACGTTCAAACGCCCTGCCTTGATGCGGCAATTGAGTTTGCACATTAGCGATAATAGCGGTTTGCTGATAGTCCTTTTGTTCCACCACAAAATTGAGTTTTTCCCGTGTAGGGGAGTTGGCTCCTTCGGCAATAATCAAGAGTTTTGCGTTTAATTTGCGGTTTGAGGTGTTAATCGACACTGAGTCTTTGTGCTGTTGCAGACTTTGGATACTTTCATCCGCAAAGTAATTGATTTTAGTCCCAGATAACTGCTCATACAATGATAATCCAAGTGTTTCCAGTCGCACTACCTGACCAAAACTCTTTACGCCTAACTCATCGGCAGATAAGGCTACTTGGGCGCAATGATGGCGATCTGATACATGAATATGCTTGATACTAGATGATGGGATATCTGAGATATCCATACCAAAGCTATGCAAATGCTTGATAGATTCAGCCGCCAAAGCAATCACCCTAGCATCAAAACTAGGATGAATATCAGATGCGCTAGGAGCATATTTTTCGATCACTGCCACGGAATAATCCGTGTTTTTAGCAAGAGCCAAGGCTGCCGCGCAGCCTGCAACGCCACCACCCGCAATAACTATATCGACTTGTTCAAACTCTGACATTTGTGCTTTTGTTGTCTTTATTTTAGAAATGTTAGGCTTGCATGAGTGTTTCAATAGCAGCGATTTCTTTCACTGCGCCTATAGTAAGCACTTCATTGCCCTTGTTTGTTATTAAAATATTATCTTCAATTCTTACGCCTATGCCTTTGTATTCATCAGGTACATCTGCGTCTTTACTGACATAAATACCCGGCTCTACCGTCAATACTGTGCCAGGCTGTAATGGTAAATCTTGTCCGTTCTTTTTGTAATTACCCACATCATGCACATCTAGCCCTAAATAGTGTCCTAAACCGTGCATGAAGAAATTTCGCCAACTTTCATTTTCAAGGATCTCAGGCAGACTTCCTTTTAAAATGCCTAACTTGAGTAATCCACCGGCAATGATCTCTACTGCGATTTTCATCCCCTCAGCTAAGGTTGCGCCTGGGCCAAAGTAATCGATACAAGCCAACTGAGCATCTAACACCAGTTGATAAATATCAGCTTGCGGCTTGCTAAACTTACCATTGACTGGAAATGTGCGGGTAATATCTGCCGCATACCCTTGATATTCACAACCAGCATCAATTAACACTAAGTCGCCATCATTTATCACTTGGTTGTTTTCAGTGTAATGCAAAATACAGGCATTTTCGCCACCGCCCACTATAGTGTTGTAAGCTGGGAACCTTGCACCTTGCATCGCAAATTCATGCAAAATGATGGCTTCTAATTGATACTCCCAAATCCCTGATTTAGCTTTCTTCATTGCCGCTAAATGTGCATCGACTGAAATATCCGCCGCTATTTGCATGACAGCAATTTCATTCGCGGATTTTATCAAACGCATCTCATCTAATAATTGACTCACATCATAAATACTGCGAGGCGCTATCATTGATTGCTTAGGTGCAGCTTTACAAGTCGCAATGGCAGTTTGAATTTCAGCATCCATATGGGGATGAGAATCTAGGCAGTAATACAAATGTTGATGACCGTCTATGAATTCTGGTAGCAGTTCGGCTAACTCTTCTAAGCTGAACGCTTGGTCTACACCTAAATCTGTGGTTGCTTGTTCAACCCCGAGTCGCTTTCCTTGCCATATCTCTGCTTGTTTGTCTTTGGGGGGGACAAAAATATAACTAGCGCCTTGTTCAGATTCATCTTTGTTCGATAACAGCAGTAATCCATCGGGTTCATTAAATCCGGTGAGATACCAAAAATAACTGTCTTGTCGGAATTGGTATTCTGTATCCCTACTACGTGTCACTAAACTCGCCGCAGGAATAGCAACTAAACTGTCAGGTTCGCATTTTGACAGTAACGTCTGTCGACGTTGAATGTATTCTGATAAAGGTATCTGTGTGTTCAATGGATAACCGAAGAAGGATGTTGACGACTATCAAGCAAAGACTTGCCTAATTCATTAAAACAAAGCATGGCGCTGATACGCACATATTCAACCACTTCAAACAAAGCTTGTTCGTTATCTTCGCCTTCCGACATATCTTCGTCCATTCTGGCAATCTGGCTGAAATCTTCCAACGCTTCTTTTACCTCATCTGAGCAGGTTTTAAAGTCAGATTGATGCAAGCCAAAGCCTAATAGGAAACCTTGCACCCAAAGCACTAGAGCTTTACCTCTGTCATTGATTGGTGCCGAGTCATCTGGTAAGAAAAGAGTCAACGCAAAATCAGGTTCGATGAACTCTTGGCAAATTCGGTTAAATAAACCCACCATTATCTGTTTGGTTTGAGAAGAAAAAACATCGCCTTGATTGACCACATCTTCAAGGGCGGTAATCCAATCTTGATTATCAACACTCATACCGCCTGCGAGCATGCCGCAAAGTATACCATGCACTTCAGCCACATCGACGAGTAATTTCTGCTGGGCAAATTGGTTACTCAATTCGTCATATTGTAAATCTGTATCACTCACAATTTTGTCTCAAAGTTATTTCGCCTGCAATCCTAGCACTAACGGGGCAAATTAACTAGCCAGTTAAATTGTGAACGAAATGTAAAATATTTTGATTGTAATAACACATTTGATCTTTTAGAGTATTTGAAAAAAAGGAAGACTTATGTTGCAAGAATATCCCTTAGCGGTCGCATTGATAGCCATTGCCGCGCTCCTCATTTTGATTATTTTCATTCGCATTCATGCTTTTGTTTCTCTCATCTGTGTAAGCGCTTTCACAGCTTATTTAGGGGGCATCCCCTTCGATAAAATCGTTAGCACAATGACCGCTGGATTCGGTTCGACCCTAGCATCCGTTGCACTCTTAGTTGGTTTAGGCGCCATGATAGGAAAACTACTTGATATTACTGGCGGCGCTCAAGTATTAGCCGACAGCTTGGTAAGTAGATTTGGCGCAAAAAATGCGCCTTTTGCTTTAGGCATAGCCTCTTTATTATTTGGCTTCCCGATATTTTTTGATGCTGGATTAATTGTGATGTTGCCAGTAATTTTAAGTGTTGCGGCAAGATTTGGTGGCTCTGTACTATTTTACGCTTTGCCAGCCGCTGGGGCTTTTGCTGTCACTCACGCCCTAGTTCCCCCGCATCCAGGACCTGTAGTTGCCGGCGACTTACTAGGCGCAGATATAGGTTTATTGCTGGTTTACAGCACCCTGGTTGCAATTCCAACTTGGTATGTCGGAAGTTTTTTATTTTCTAATTTTATCAGTCAAAAATTCATGATTTCCTTGCCTAATTATTTTAAACCGGCCCAAAGCGTTGAAAATCCACCTGAATTTTCTACTGTACTCTGGATTCTGCTACTTCCATTATGCTTAATATTTTTAAATACGGGTTTAAATGCCTATCAAACAAGCTTTAATCATGATTTGGATTCACCACTAGTGGAATTATTAATGGCAATTGGACAAACACCCATTGCATTATTGATAACCCTGTTGTTGAGTTTAGTCTTATTTTCTCGTCGTTTTAGCCGAGTAGAATTGGAACGATTATGTGACCAATCTCTCGGGCCAATTTGTGCCATCATTCTAGTGACTGGCGCTGGCGGAATGTTTGGCGGTGTGCTGCGCGCTATTGGCGTTGGCGATTCTTTATCATCTCTCTTGTCAGATATAGGCTTACCGTCCATAGTCGCGGCTTTTATTATTGCAGCTTCTTTACGCATAGCCCAAGGCTCTGCCACTGTCGCCTTGACCACAACAGCAGCCATTATTGCGCCAGTTGTGGCTATGGACACAAGCTTATCCTCGGCTGATTTATGCTTTATTGTAATCGCCATTGCTGGAGGCGCCTCGGTTTTATCTCACTTCAATGATTCGGGTTTTTGGTTAGTTGGACGTCTTTTGCAGATGGATGAAAAAACCACACTTAAAACCTGGACCCCTATGGTCACTGCGATTGGGGTTACTGCGTTCAGTTTGTCTTGGTTTTTAAGTCTATTCCTTTGAAATAGACTTTAAACCGACTCTTGGATGCGTTAAACTTTGCGATTCTTGCAAATCGGACTTGCAGCACAAAGCTTCAATGCTTCCTGGAATGTTTGCTTGTATACTGCATGTTCCTGGCCGATGCTATAAACTTAGGATCTTGACTCTATTGCTTTTGCGCAAGCTCGACTTGAATCGAGAAGCCTACGGCAATGATGATATTTCCACCGTGTCCATTTCGGCGCACGGACGATAAGTATGCGGCGGCATTTTGGGGGGCGCCCTATTTCTATGAGTAGCTAAATGGCAGTTTTCAATTTCGGATCTATTAATATCGACTACGTGTATAACGTAGAACACTTTGTCGCACCTGGAGAAACCCTTTCTTCCACTGGTTTTAATGCCATTCTAGGCGGTAAAGGTGCTAATCAATCAGTTGCATGTGCCAAAGCTGGTCTAGCTACCTATCATGTAGGTGGAATAGGCTCTGGCGATTTACCAATGATTTCGCCAATGCATGACGCCGGCGTGAATATGGATAATGTGCAATCCTTTGATGATATTCCAAGTGGGCATGCAATTATTCAGGTCACCCCTGACGCGGAAAACGCCATATTATTATTTTCTGGCGCAAATCATCAGCTAAATCAAGAACGTATCGAGCAGGCATTGGCCAACGCCAATAAAGAGGATTGGGTATTATTACAAAACGAAACTAATTGTATTGCCGACATCATCGAAACTGCTCATGAAAAAGGCATTAAAATAGCCTTCAACCCAGCGCCTATGACCCAAAGCGTGGTTTCGTTACCCTTAGAAAAATTAGAACTATTGATTGTTAACGAAATTGAAGCCATGCAACTTACTAATACTAAGACTGTTGAAGATGCCAAAGCGGCACTTTCGACTACTTATCCCGATTTAAAGCTGGTATTAACCTTAGGCAAGCAAGGTGTTTGTTATCTTCACCAAAATACCGAGTATACATGCGAAGCCTTTAAGGTCGATGCTGTAGATACTACTGCTGCTGGTGATACTTTTATCGGTTATTTTCTCGCGACTTATGATGCTACTCAAGATGTGCAAACTGCCTTGAAAAGCGCTTGCGCAGCGTCCGCAATATCGGTGACCAAGAAAGGTGCCGTACCCTCTATTCCCGCCAAACAAGACGTGGATACTTTTTTACAACAATTCTAATAATGAGTTCCCCAATGACACAAAAAATAATACTCGACACTGATCCCGGCATTGATGATGCAATGGCAATTTTCTATGCTTTTCAAGCACCGGAAATTGATGTTTTAGGCCTTACGACTGTTTTTGGTAATGTACCAGTAGAAATGGCTGCACAAAATGCGTTGTCATTGGTAGAACTTGCAGAACTTGATATCCCAGTGTGCAAAGGTACAGGCGTTCCGCACTACGGTCCTAAATCTACATTCGCGCATTTTGTGCATGGTGATGATGGCTTTGGCAATATTGGACATCATGCACCTAAAGGAAAACTCCACGACCTCAGCTCGGCTGAATTTATCGTGCAACAAGCGAGAAAATATCCTGGGGAAATAATCCTAGTGCCTATTGGCCCTTTGAGTAACATTGCGCTCGCACTTAAACTTGAGCCTGAGTTACCTAAGTTAATCAAAGCTGTCTATATCATGGGTGGGGCAGCCTTAGTACCGGGTAATGTAACCCCAGTAGCTGAGGCCAACATATGGAATGATCCTATCGCAGCCGATATTGTCTTTTCTGCAGGTTGGGACCTTATTATGTTTGGCTTGGATGTTACTTACGACTTACCCTTCGACGGTGGTTTTGTGGATATTTTAGCGGAAAAAAATCCTAAGCTAGGTGGCTTTGTCGCCAAATCATCACAGTTTTACATGGATTTTTATTCTCAAAATCGAGAAGAAAGAGTATGTTTTTTCCATGATGCCTTTCCACTCGCTTATATTGCATCACCTGATATGTTTGAGCTGACAGAAGGTCATATGCGAATCGGGACTGACCCATTAATGAAAGGTCAAACAAGTTTCGCGCCTGTAGGCAGTACGCCAAGTGATTTGTGGAATGACATGCCTTTGATTAAAGTGGCGACTAAAGTTGATCACCCAAAACTGACCCAACATTTTATAGACACCTACGCAAAATAAATGAAAGAGCCAACAACGACACAACTACGAAATACGCTTCGACAAACGTTTCGTGAGCGTCGTAAGTCGTTGTCCCACCAAGAGCAGCACACTGCTGCCCTTGGTTTAGTAGATCAAATTCAATCTCTAGATGTACTGCAAGGTGCTAGTAAGGTTGCACTTTACATGACCAATGACAGTGAGTTGGATACTCAACCTCTGATTGAACATTTGTGGCAGCAAAACGTTAAGGTATATCTGCCCGTATTACATCCTTTCAGTGATGGTTATTTACTCTTTCTTCATTATCATCCTAATTCAGTGATGACAGCAAATCATTACGGTATTGCAGAACCTAGACTGGATTGCCGAGACGTTTGCCCAGTGGCCAATTTAGATGTGCTTTTTACGCCTTTGGTGGCTTTTGACGCCTCAGGCAACAGATTAGGCATGGGTGGTGGTTTTTATGATCGTACATTGGCGTTTCTACACAATAATAAACAAAACCAACCAAAATTAATTGGACTAGCCCACGATATTCAACAAACCTTAAGTTTGCCGACAGAAGCATGGGATATTCCATTACCTACTATAATTACTCCCACACAACATTTTTCATTTACCTAATATAAGGATAAGGTCGTGGACCAGAATGATAAAAAACGCCTAGTAGGCGAAGCTGCCGCAGAATTCGTACAACCGGACACTATTATTGGCGTTGGCACCGGCTCAACCGTCAACTATTTTATTGATGCTTTGGCCAGTAAAGCGCATTTACTCAAAGGAGCGGTTTCCAGTTCAGAAGCCTCTACTGAGCGTTTAAAAGCCTTGGGGATTGAAGTATTCGATCTTAACGAAGTCGATACCTATGACATATATGTTGATGGCGCTGATGAAGTGACTGAACATAAACATATGATCAAAGGCGGTGGTGCTGCTTTGACCCGAGAAAAGATAGTTTCAGCGGTCGCCAAGTCATTTATTTGTATTGTCGATGATAGTAAAAAAGTGGGTGTTTTAGGCAGCTTTCCTTTGCCGGTTGAAGTGATTCCAATGGCTCGCTCTTTTGTTGCTCGAGAAATCGTCAAACTGGGTGGCGACCCAATTTACCGACAAGGCGTGGTCACTGACAACGGAAACGTAATACTTGACGTACATAATTTGAAAATCTTAAATCCGCCTGAACTTGAAACTCAGTTAAATCAAATTCCCGGTGTTGTGTGTAATGGAATATTTGCTCACAGAGGCGCGGACATAGTATTAAGTGCCTCAGGTGACGGTGTTCAAAGATGGTAATTGATTTTATTATCAATTTATTTGTTTGAATATTGGGCAAAGTCTGGTATCTTTGCCTCCATCATTTAGACGTCTAGATGTCTTTTATTAAGACTAAATTCTAGCTCAGTAGTTTGCCAAAGTAAGGAATCTATTTTTCCATGAATAAACCGTCCCTAGCTAAGGATAAAATTAAGATACTTTTGTTGGAAGGACTCCACAATAGCGCCCTAGAAACTTTTAAAAACGCGGGTTACCACAATATTGAATCACTTAAAACATCGCTTCCTGAAGAGGAACTGATAGAAAAAGTGAAAGATGTTCATTTTATTGGAATCCGTTCAAGAACTCAGTTAAGCGAAGAAGTGGTAGCAAAAGCGAAAAAGTTGGTGGCGGTTGGATGTTTCTGCATAGGCACAAACCAAGTCGATTTAGAAGCAACGCAAATTCGTGGTATTCCTGTATTTAATGCACCCTTTTCAAATACTCGTTCTGTTGCAGAATTGGTCCTTGGACAACTCATCGTATTATTACGAGGCATTCCCCGTAAGAATGCTAAAGCGCACAGAGGCGAGTGGGAAAAAAGCGCAGTAGATTCATATGAAGCTAGAGGTAAAACCTTAGGTATCATAGGTTACGGTCACATAGGTACCCAGTTAAGTATCCTTGCTGAGCATTTAGGCATGCGTGTGCAATTTTATGATATTGAAGACAAGCTAGTACTAGGTAACTCTACTCAAGTACCATCTCTGAAAGAATTATTAAACACTTCAGATGTTGTCAGCTTGCATGTTCCTGAGACCGCGCATACTAAAAACATGATCGGAAAAGAAGAACTCGCCCAAATGAAACAAGGTGCAATTCTTATTAATGCCGCGCGCGGCACAGTGATTGACATTGATGCACTTTGCGAAGCAATGGAACAAGGCAAATTAAATGGGGCTGCAATTGATGTATTCCCAGTTGAACCTAAGTCAAACGACGAAGAATTCGAATCACCGTTGCGTAAATTTGATAATGTCATTCTTACGCCTCATGTGGGCGGTAGTACTCAAGAAGCGCAGCAGAACATTGGCATAGAAGTGGCAGGCAAATTAATCAAATACTCAGATAACGGGTCGACTTTATCTGCGGTGAATTTCCCTGAAGTATCCTTGCCGCAGTTTACCGATCGTTCACGCTTGTTGCACATACACAAAAACCGTCCAGGGGTGTTGACGCAAATTAACCGAGCCTTCGCAGACAAAGGCATTAATATCGCGGCTCAGTACTTACAAACCGACCAAGAAATTGGTTATGTAGTTATTGACGTAGAAAAAGATCATGCTCAAGACGCGTTTAAAGAATTGAAAGCGATTAAAGGTACTATTAAAACTCGGATTTTGCATTAATAAACTTGTAATAGACAAAAAAACGCGCTATCAGCGCGTTTTTTTGTCTCTATAGCTTG
Source organism: Glaciecola sp. 1036 (assembly GCF_050306235.1). Classification (NCBI taxonomy): domain Bacteria; kingdom Pseudomonadati; phylum Pseudomonadota; class Gammaproteobacteria; order Alteromonadales; family Alteromonadaceae; genus Glaciecola; species Glaciecola sp. 1036. Next base: position 177,428 of record NZ_JBLWFH010000003.1, read on the forward strand.
GTTTAAAAGAAGCTGTAAACCAAGGTAGCAGCAGTTTCAGTGTCGAGTTTTTCAACACCATCTGCTACATCAGAGTTGTGGTCAAATTTAATGGATAGTTTCATAGATAAACCACCAAAAATTTGTGCCGTTAGTGCTGACTCCGCTCTTGTTTTGGTGTTGTCAGAACCCACTTCCGTTGAAAATGTTTGAGTGAATTTAGCCGTTTCTGAGATCTGCCATTTGTAATCGGCAGCCGCACGTAAGATAGCACCGTTGACGCTCTCGTCATTTTGATCTTTAGCGAATGAGTAACCAGGACCTATACTGTAGTTGAATGAACTCCCCTGGTTTTGCCAAACTTTATGGTTCCAACCAGCTGCGACTGTTGACTGGTATTTAAAGTTACTGAAGCGATCATCTTCATAAGAAGCAAATCCAAATAAACGGTAATCTGGATTTTCCAGTTTGTAGTTGGCTTGACCTGAAGCAAAAAATTTCTGCGCAGTTGTATTTTCGACTTCTTCACCAGTGTCATCGTCAGTCACTGTATCTTTTTTGTATAGAGCTTCGATAGCGTAATCGTTACTCCACTGTTCTAATTCTTGTTTAGCGGATAAACCTGCACTTAGAGAAGTTGTTTCAGTATTACCAGTAGTGACGATAAAGCCAAACTCACCGTCCATCGTAAAATCTTTTTCATCTTCAGCTTGTGCATAACCGATTGACATGGTCGCTAAACTAACCATGGCTGCAATTTTTGTAATTTTCATAGCGCTTTTCCCTAAAATTTAGAATTGAATCCATGCTAATACAAGCGGAATAAATCCTTTAGCAGAATGCGCGTATAGTACAAAATACGTGAGTAGTTGCCAACCTAAAAAAACTGATAAACTAAAGAAACACTGGTCCTAGTGGTAAATTGATCGACATTATCACCGACATTTTCATCTACCGTCATTTCAAAACTGAATTTCATTGCCAATCGTTCAAACACTTTAGCGGATAATGAAGAAATAGCTGTGGCTCTATTATTGGTATCGCTTATTTCAGCCGACAAGTTTTGTTTAAATCTTGCTTCATTTTCAAATTCATAAACGAAGTTAGCAGTTCCTCGAACGATAGGGCCTTCTTCGTTCACATTGTCATCCTCTTGGCGATAGGTGGCGTATCCTGGACCTACACTATAGTTAAAACTACTTTTCTTTTCTTCCCAAAGTATGTGACGCCAACCCACTACCGCAGTGAACTGATCCCTTAGCTGTAAAAATTCATTATCATCATATTCGGCATACAAGAATAATCGGTTTTTACCTTTGATAGGTTTATAGTCAAACTCCCCAGACACTTGCACTCGGCTAGTATCGCTGCTTACTCCAGACACGTCACCTGATTGATTAAGTATCTGCAAATAATATTGAGAAATCCATTTTTCCATTTTATGACTGGAATCAAAAGCAAGCATAAATACGCTGGTGTCAGTATTCCCAGTGGTTTTTAAGAATCCAAACTCGCCATCTAATACTAACGCCTTTTCGCTTTCTTTTTGTTTTTTAGCTTCTAGTATCTTGAGCAGATTCCGCTTTTTTTGGTGGGCATTGCGAAAAAATTCGTAGGCTTTTTGCTGATAAGCAAGCGCAACTTCCTCTGCCATCGAGGGCCAAGAAATTAATAGTAATATGAGAAAACAGCTTTTTTTCATTTGCGCGAATTCTAAATAGTTATATTCGCGCTTATATATTTTGGTTTTATTAATCTTAATTTAGAGCTGACGCTATTTTTAGCGACTCGACACGCGCGAATTCGGAAATGATATCATATTCATCATCCGTTAATCCAATAGTGTCGATGAGGATTTCTGGTGTACTTGACTGATGGATAAAGTCTGCACCAAGATTGTAATGGGCCATACCTGATGATGCGTATACAACTGCGCAGTCAAAGTTACCTAAGCTGTCTTCACTCAAAGAAAATTTCAATAAAGCCTCGTAAATAGACTCCGGTATTTGCCAGTTTTTGAGAATCAATCCACTACAATGGGCAAACGTAAAGTTAAACACCGTCATTTGTGCTTCAAGAGGGGGATACTCGTCTAATAAATCCTTATATTTAAGATATTTTTCTGGCAAACGAGTAGCGCAGATGAGTTCACTTAAATTATGTAAGATACCAATCACAAAATATCTGTCGCTACCTCGAATTTGACGCTGTTGCGCAATAGATTTGGCAATCAAACCGCCTAATACCGCTTTCTCCCAAAATTGGTTAAAATCTATTGCTTCACTAGCAAATGATTTAAACGCTAGGTTGGCAGTTTCGGCCATGGAAATGTTATACGCAGCTTCACCACCGATCACACCAAGGGCTTTGGGCACTGTAGTAATTTGGTTTTGAAATCTGAACAAAGCACTGTTGGCCAATCTAAGTACTTTTGCGCTCAAAGATGGGTCGACCGACATGATTCGCGCTATATCATCAACTGACGCACGAGGATCATCCAGCATGGTTCGCAACTTTGTACAGGTATCAGGCAAAGTAAACGACTTACTCGCAAACTTTACGATTGGCTCCAACGACATGGTATTACTCTTATAATTCAACACATCGTTATACTACTAAAAACAATTGCGCCATAGGTTGGTGAAATTTATACCAATACTTGGCAATTCATAACTAAAACGAGAGGTTTAGAAGAGATTTTGTTGGTTAAAGTGGGTACTTTGGGTCTCTTGTTTATTCTTTTTCGCCTGATACATTTTCTTTCTACGATTACAGGCATTGATAATTATTCGTTTCGTTTGATCGTCAACTTTGTGCCAGTGTTGGCGCTCTTCTCGACTACGGAAACACCCAATACAATAGCCTCTTGGACCAGATTCACATACCCCAATACAAGGACTGGGAATGTCAAAAAATTCAAGCTGCTGCATGTAATGTTGCGACCACCAATAAGAGTTAATGCTCACATTATAATCAATCCGTAAATTTCTTCCCTCTGAGTATTTGTACAGTTGTTCAGTCTATTCAAGAATAACGCTTAAATTTTTAACCATTTATAGATTTTATGCGTCTGGAATTCGGTCAGTTTTGCCATAGCGTAGGCGATTACTAAAATAGCTATAATCAAAGCGAAATATAACAACAGGCTAGTAAAACTGAAGGTCAGATAACCGTCACTATTAATCAACACTGCTCTTCCCAAACACAGAAGCGGTGTGTGAATTAAATACAAGGTATAAGAAAATCCCGCTAATTCATGAGAAATCTTTTTGTTGGTTGAAGAAGGGACTATACGCTTATCACTGTTAATCAATGCGTAGCAAAATAGGGCAAAACTAACGCCGCAGACGACTCGCTCAACTAGTTTGGAGTCCATTTGCCCTGAGAGTCTGACGAAAAGCAAAGCCGCAATGAAGACAATAAAACTTATACTCAACAGCCAAATATAATGTTTGTTATTAACAACAGAATAAGGCAAAAATAATAGCCCAACGCCTAACAACCAAATACTAAATAAAATCGAAATATCTAATCCAACAAAATAAAAAATGATAACTGCCGTCATCAATTGAATTAGCTTTATATGAGGAGCGCTTTTACATACCAAGGGTAAAAACAACAAAGGAAAAAGAACGTAATACCAAAATTCATTGGCTAAACTCCAAAGTGCGCCATTGGTTCCTAAGGTCGGAGTCAATATAGTTTGGGTAAAAAACAAATTTGATATAAAAATGCTGAAGGACAAGTTTTCTGGATTAATAGACCCATACAAAGTATTGGCATTGTATACGCCGTCAGAAGTCCAATATGTAAGCCCATACATGTCGATTAGGTAGGTTAAAATCAATGCAGGAATTAACACCAACCACAGCCTAACTAAACGTCTGGACAAGTAATTTTTAAAACTAAACCCCTGACGGTTTACTTGATTGATAATAGAGCGACCAATAAACAAACCGCTGAGTACAAAAAATACCATAACAGCAGGCGAACTGTAGCCACTGAATAAAACGCGAAATATCTTTTCAGCAATAGAAGGGTTAACAACTTCAGCATAAGGGCCGAAAATTCGGCCAACGGCGTGTCCACATACCACAGCAAGAGCAGCAAAAAATCGAATGTAATCTAGTGATACTGATGTCAAACCATCAGGCTGTAGCTTTGCAATCTTCAACATATAAGTATCAGACGTCCATGTGATGCATATACAAGTTTATTGTTAAAAACTCTACATATATCACGTTGCTATAAGATTATTCAATACACTAATTTATTTGGATTTGAAGAATATCCTTGTTAAGCGTTATTAGCATGTGGTTAAGTTTGATTTAATTTACTGATTTCATAGCATAAAAAAAGCGCCTTAAAGGCGCTTTTCACTAAAACAGAAACTCAGTTACTTTTTCTTCGCTTTTGGATTTGGCAAATCAGTAATACTTCCTTCGAAGATTTCTGATGCTAAACCAATAGACTCATTTAGTGTTGGGTGAGCATGAATAGTTAATGCTACATCTTCTGCATCTGCGCCCATTTCGATGGCTAATCCAATTTCACCTAGCATTTCACCAGCGTTAGTTCCAACCATGGCACCACCAATAACACGACCTGTGTCTTTTTCAAATATCATCTTAGTCATGCCGTCAGTTGCATCAGAAGCAATTGCTCGACCTGAAGCTGCCCAAGGGAAGCTTGCAGTTTCGTAGCTGATACCTTGCTCTTTAGCTTCTTTTTCGGTTAAACCAACCCATGCAACTTCTGGCTCAGTGTAAGCCACTGAAGGAATACATTTAGGGTCAAAGTAATGCTTCTTACCCGCGATAACTTCAGCGGCAACATGACCTTCATGTACAGCTTTGTGAGCAAGCATTGGTTGACCGACTAAGTCACCGATAGCAAAGATGTTATCAACGTTAGTGCGCATTTGTTTATCAACTTTGATAAAACCTCTTTCGTCGACGTTTACGCCAGCTTTATCAGCATCGACAAGACCACCGTTTGGTCTACGACCAACTGCAACTAGTACTTTGTCATAACGTACCGGTTCTTTAGGCGCCTGTTTACCTTCAAAAGTTACATACAAACCATCATCTTTAGCTTCAACTGCTGTCACTTTTGTTTCTAACATGGTGTTGAACTTATCTTTGATGGTTTTCATGTAAATCTTGATGATGTCTTTATCAGCTGCAGGGATTAACTGATCTAAGAATTCCACCACGTCAATCTGTGAACCAAGGGCATGATAAACCGTACCCATTTCTAATCCGATAATACCACCACCAAGCACTAGCATTTTCTCTGGAACGTCTTTCATTTCCAATGCACCGGTTGAGTCAATTACTCGCTCGTCATCATGAGGAATGAAAGGCAATGCTACAGGCTCAGAACCAGCGGCAATAATTGCTGTTTCAAAAGAAATAGTGGTTTTACCGTCACTTCCTTCCACTTCAAGGGTATTTTTACCGGTGAATTTTCCGTAGCCTTGTACGTGCTTAACTTTACGCATTTTTGACATGCCCGCTAAGCCTTTAGTCAATTGACCCACTACGCCGTCTTTGTAACCACGAATTTTATCAAGGTCGAATGTTGGCTCACCAAAGGTTACACCATGATTAGATAGGTGCTTAGCTTCTTGAATGACTTTCGCCACGTGCAATAGCGCTTTCGATGGAATACAACCAACATTCAAACAAACGCCACCTAGGGTTTCACGGGCATCCACTAATACGGTTTCAATACCTAAATCAGCTGCCCTAAATGCTGCAGAATATCCACCAGGACCAGCACCAAGAACCACTAACTGTGTTTTTATTTCGCTCATTATGACCTCAAATTACCTTTTTAAAGTAAACATTTGCCGCTTATTGTACGGCAAATGTTGATTTGTTTTAACCTATTAACTTCATAAATGAAGGATAAGTCTTTTACAAAATAATACGTCTAATATCTGACAGCACTTCACTTAAATGCACAGCGAATCGAGCTGCTAGTGCACCGTCTATCACTCTGTGATCGTACGACAATGATAGAGGTAACATTAGACGAGGCTGGAATTCTTTTCCATCCCACTTTGGTTTTATTTCACTCTTAGATACACCTAATATGGCGACATCTGGGGCATTTACAATAGGCGTAAATGCAGTTCCACCAATACCACCAAGGCTTGAAATAGTGAAACAACTCCCTTGCATATCTTGAGATTTCAATTTGCCGTCTCTAGCTTTAACGCTGACTTCCATTAGTTCTTTTGAAATTTCCATTACGCCTTTTTTGTCCACATCACGAATGACAGGAACAACAAGGCCTCCAGGAGTATCTACCGCAATACCAATATGATAATACTTCTTCTGAATCAGAGTTTCGCCAGACTCAGATAAGCTGGTATTAAAGGTCGGGTAAGCTTTTAACGCATCCGCAACCGCTTTCATCATGAACACTAATGGCGTAATTTTAACGCCCAATTTGCGTTTTTCCGCAATTTGATTCTGTTGCTTACGGAAATCTTCTAAATCCGTAATGTCGGCCTCTTCAAACTGGGTTACATGAGGAATGGTTACCCAATTGCGATGTAAGTTTGGTCCAGACAGTTTTTGAATACGAGTTAACGGCTTCTCTTCTATCTCACCGAACTTGCTGAAATCCACCTTAGGTGGCGGAATAACCTGTAAACCGCCTTCCCCACTACCAATGCTCGCACCCGCAGTTGCTTTAGGACGAGAAAGCTCATATTTCACATAAGACTGTACGTCTTCTTTTTGAATACGACCTTTACGACCTGAACCTGTCACTTGTGACAAATCAACACCAAACTCTCTGGCTAAACGACGCACTGAAGGTGAAGCATGTACTTTTCCTGTTTTGCTCTTCTCGCCCGCAGATGGATGATGTGGAACAGGCGCAGAACGCTGTGGTGCTGATTGTTGCTTAGGTGCACTTTGTTCAGCTTTTGGCGCAGGCTTACTTTCTGTAGCTGGCGCTTTTTTAGGTGCAGATCCTGCTACTTCAAGGGTTAATACCAATGAACCTTCAGAAACTTTGTCCCCTACTTTTACGCTAATAGAAACAACTTTACCTTTTTCAGGTGCAGGAACATCCATGGTTGCCTTGTCAGTTTCAAGAGTAATCAAACCATCTTCTTCGTTGATTTCATCACCTTCGCTAACAAGCACATCAATAACGTCAACTTCTCCAGCGTCACCAATATCAGGGACTTTTACTTCAATGACTTTGCTTTCAGAAGATGCTTCTTCCTCTGCTGGAGCTGATTCTGTCGAATCAGGCGCTGATTCCGTTTGTGTATCAGAAGCACCACCAGAGGTTTCTAGAATTAACACCAAAGAACCTTCAGACACTTTATCTCCAGTTGACACTTTCAACTCGACAACTTTACCTGCTTGTGGAGCCGGAACATCCATAGTGGCTTTGTCGGTTTCTAAGGTAATAAGACCGTCTTCTTCGGCTATCGTATCACCCACACTGACCAGTACATCGATAACATCAACCTCAGCGGCATCGCCAATGTCTGGTACTTTCACTTCAATAGTGCTTGAGCCTGATTGACTGCTTGATTCTGTTTTTGCTGGCGCACTGTCTTCCTTAGGTGCAGCTTCAGCTGCTGGTGTTTCCGCTTTGGGAGCTTCTTCTGCAGATGATTCTTCGCCACCTGCACCCACTTCAGCTTTACCAATCACGTCACCATTTTTGATTTTGTCACCAACAGCAACTGTCAATTCTTTAATGGTGCCAGAAAATGGGATAGGAATATCCATACTGGCCTTATCGCTTTCAACCGTTAGAATCGAATCTTCTTCATTCAACTGGTCACCTACAGCGACCAGTATCTCAATAACTTCAACTTCGTCCTCGCCCACGTCAGGCACTAGGATATCTTTAAGATCTGCCATAGCTTATCTCCTTATGCGTTTAACGGGTTGACTTTGTTAGGATCGATGTCTAAGGCTTTATGCGCTTTCAACAAATCTTTCTTATCCAAATCACCTGCCCGATAAAGCTCATATAAAGCAGCATAAGCAATGCTTTTTGCATCAACTTCAAAGTGACGACGTAAGTTTTCGCGACTATCTGAACGACCGAAACCGTCAGTACCTAAAACTCTGTATTGTCCAGGAACATAATTTCTAACCTGATCCGCATAGTTTTTGATGTAGTCAGTTGCTGCAACCGTTGGCCCTTCAAACCCATCACTAAGCACTTCAGTGATCCAAGGTGTTTTTTCCTTGGCTTCTGGGTTTCGCATGTTGTAGCGATCACAATCTAAAGCTTCACGAGTTAACTCATTGAATGAGGTTACACTATACACTTCAACGCCAACGCCATATTCATCGTGCAACAATTCGGCAGCTTCTCTGACTTGAATAAGAATGGTACCACAACCTAGTAGTTTTACTTTTTTCTTATTGCGCGCATTGCCAAGCGTATCGAGTTTATAGATACCTTTTAAGATCCCTTCTTCAGCGCCTTTGGGCATTTCAGGTTGAATGTAGTTTTCGTTCATTACCGTGAGGTAATAGAACACATTTTCCTGATTATCCATCATACGATGAACACCATCTTGCACGATTACCGCTACTTCATAACCATAAGTAGGATCGTAACTGATACAGTTTGGAATCAAGGCAGCTTGAGTATGACTGTGACCATCTTGGTGTTGCAAACCTTCACCGTTTAGGGTTGTTCGACCTGCAGTACCACCAACCAAGAAACCTCTTGCTTGTGAATCACCAGCAGCCCACGCCATATCACCCACACGTTGGAAACCAAACATAGAGTAGTAAATATAAACAGGGATCATTGGGAAGTTATTGGTTGAATAAGACGTCGCGGCAGCTAACCAAGACGACATAGCACCTAACTCATTGATACCTTCTTGCAATACCTGCCCTTTTTTATCTTCGCGATAATAAGCCACTTGGTCTTTATCTTGCGGAATGTACTTTTGACCTTCGTTAGAATAAATACCCACTTGTCTAAATAGACCTTCCATACCAAAAGTACGAGCTTCATCAGGAATAATAGGTACAACGCGCTTACCAATTTGTTTGTCTTTTAACAACACGGTTAATACGCGCACAAACGCCATTGTGGTTGAAATTTCACGCTCGCCAGAACCTTTAGTGATGGCTTCAAATGCTTTCAGCGGTGGTGCAGGTAATTCTTCAGAAGATTTAGGTCTTCTGACTGGCATATAACCATTTAAGGCTTCTCTGCGCTCACGAAGATATTTCATTTCTGCAGAATCATCTTCTAGCTTGTAATACTCTAAGTTTTCGCAAGCTTGGTCTGATAATGGGATATTGAATCTATCTCTGTATTGCTTAATTGAATCCAGATCCATTTTCTTCACTTGGTGGGCAATGTTTTTACCTTCACCAGCAGATCCCATACCGTAACCTTTAACTGTTTTGGCTAAGATTACTTGTGGGCGACCTTGAGTTTCAGTTGCGCGCTTATAAGCTGCGTAAACTTTCACCGGATCATGTCCACCACGATTTAAGCGCCAAATGTCTTCATCAGACATATTTGCAACCATGTCCTTCAACTCGGGATATTTACCGAAGAATTTTTCGCGAGTATAAGCACCGCCTTTTTCTTTACAGTTTTGATATTCACCGTCTACAGTTTCATTCATTAGCTGCAATAATTTACCTGTGTTGTCACGGGCCAATAGTGGATCCCAGTAACGCCCCCAGATAACTTTAATTACTTCCCATCCTGCACCGCGGAAAGTACCTTCAAGTTCTTGAATAATTTTACCGTTACCGCGAACAGGTCCATCAAGACGTTGCAAGTTACAGTTAATGACAAAGGTCAAGTTATCTAATTTTTCACGGGACGCTAAGCCGATAGCACCTAAACTTTCCGGCTCGTCACACTCGCCGTCGCCCAAGAAACACCAAACTCGTTGCTCCGAACAGTCTTTTAATCCACGGTTAGTCAAATACTTAAGAAAACGCGCGAGGTAGATGGCTTGCATTGGACCTAGGCCCATGGAAACCGTTGGAAATTGCCAGAAATCAGGCATCAATTTAGGGTGAGGGTATGAAGACAAACCTTTTCCATCAACTTCTTGACGGAACATATCTAGTTGTTCTTCTGTTAAACGACCTTCAACATATGCGCGAGAGTAAATACCAGGGGATACGTGACCTTGAATAAATAAATAATCACCACCGTTATCTTCGGTAGGGGCTTTGAAAAAGTGATTAAAACCAACATCGTATAACATGGCTGATGAGGCAAAACTTGAAATGTGGCCGCCTAGTTCAAGGTCTTTTTTAGACCCTCTAAGAACCATCATTAACGCGTTCCATCGAATAGCATTACGAATTTTAGTTTCAATGGTCTGGTCGCCCGGCATATTGGGTTCTTGACCAGCAGGTATAGTATTTATGTAAGCGGTGGTCGCATCATAAGGTAAATGCGCTCCATTCAAACGCGCTTTCTCAATTAATGACTCAAGAAGATAATGAGCTCGATCCACGCCCTCTTCTTCTAACACTGCTTCTAATGCATCTAACCATTCCTGTGTTTCAATTGGATCCACATCAGGTTGCTTCATTTCAGCCATAGTTTTTTCCTATTCTCTTGTTCAAATAAACCCGATAAGCGTTGCTTATCGGGCTTGTTTTCTTCTGTTTGGTGACAGATTATTATTCGGTTGTAATTATACGTCTCAGCGAACGCTGGACTTTCACATCTCTTTTATTGATATCTAATAAGGTTTGTTCAACAAATGCCAGGTGTTGATGACTAGCGTCTCTTGCTTTAATGGGATCCCCATTAACTATGGCATCAACAATTACCTGTCTTTGAAGAACAATTTTATCTTCAACGTCAGCGCCACTTCTTAACATTGCAAGGTTGCGTTTAATATTGTCGGTTAACATTTGCTGCATGGTGCGCATGACATGCAACAACACCATGTTGTGAGAAGCTTCGGCCATCACCAGATAAAATTCTGATAAGGCTTGCGCTTCATTTTCAGCATCGTCATTTACTTTATAGATATTGCTTAATGCCTGTTTTAGATCTTCAAATTCATGATTTTGACCTCTTAACGCAGCATAAAAGGCCGCCATACCTTCAAGTGAATGACGAAATTCTAACAAATCAAATTGAGTTTCTGGACGAGAACCAATCAATTCCAATAAAGGATCTGTCATACGTGCATTTAAGCTACGTGATACAAAAGTACCGCCGCCCTGCTTACGCTCGATGAGTCCTTTGGCAGATAAATTTTGAATAGCTTCTCTGAGTGATGGACGTGAAACTTGAAACTTTTCAGCCAACAAGCGCTCTGGCAATAGTTTTTCACCAGCCGCAAGAGTGCCGTCAAGTATCATTGACTCTAAACGTTCAGTTATTACGTCTGACAGCTTTGGCTGTTTTATCATAAGTTATTGCCACCTTTTTATAGTTGTGACTAAGCGCCCAAACACAATGGTAATACCAATTTACCAAACAGTCTAGTTCATAAATAACTTAAGGTAAAGTTTTTATCTTACTAGTCCGACCATGGTCCCTAGCGCGGTAAGCATAAGAATAAACACCAAATTGCGTTTTACCAATTTTACCAATTGCAGCGGCTCATCAATTACAGTGTTGCATTCGCTAACATCTTCCGCAGCTTTTGCCACTAATCCTAATGCATCATAACTTTGAATGCCTGGGGTCATCAAAACTGTTAACCAATAAGAAAATGCATTACTGAAATGCCCCACCACTAAAAACCCAAAGGTGGTAATGCGCACAGGTATCCAATCTAAAATAAATAAAATGGTATCCGTCGGAGTTTTGTCTTCTATCCTTTGTTCTTGCTGTTTTGTTTGTAAACTTAATTCTTTAATTATGGAATAAAACACTAATCCTGCCACTCCAGTGAGTACAAAAAAGATAACCACTGAAACATATTGTCGGTAATTTACAAGAACCAGTTGTTTACCCACATTGTCGAGTTTGCCACCTTGATTGCCAAACGAAATACTGTGTAATGCACAGGCTTCAAAATCTTCACGGTTGGCTGCTGCAAGATACTTTTTATAGGTAGCCCTTGTTACTGGGCATCCAATACAAACCCACAGAACAACCAAAATTATCACGAACTCTATTAATAAAGGTACCCACCAGAAAACGGCATAGATTACTATTGCCGGTACAGCGGCAATAGCAATTGCTGTCAAATGGGAAACTTCATCTTTGATTAGATTTTTGTCGCGCAAAAAGGAAAAATACTGCTGGCATAAGGTCGCGATGTGAAATTGCTTTGATTTTGTGGTGACACGCTCAATTGCCATAATGATAAGAAGGGCAAATAAAGTCATGGATATGCTCTTATTTATTAGAATAAATAAAGTATAATATAAAGCGAAACTTGGTGGTGAAGTTTTCTCCACAAAAATTAAGTCAATATTCATTGACCTCAATAAAAAGAACAAAACGAATGCAAGCAAAGTATCAGTTGACAGTAGAACAAGATGTCAAACAAGCCCTGATTGAAGATTTAGGTGGTTCTCTAAATATTAATAACGATATTACCGCCATGCTCATCGATAAAGAAAAAACCGCCCAAGCACAGATTATTGCCCGAGAGCCGGGTGTGTTATGCGGTAAAGCTTGGACAACAATGGCTTTTTCAATGGTCGATAGCAGTTTAAAAATCAACTGGTTGGTTGATGATGGTGATGCCTTTAGTGAAAATCAAACCCTAGTGCAAATTATCGGAAACGCTCGGGCCATACTAACCGCTGAACGCACAGCTTTGAATTTTCTACAAATGCTAAGCGGCACAGCAACGATGACACAGCGCTATGTCAAGTTATTAGGGAATAGCAATACCAAATTACTTGATACACGCAAAACCATACCTTATTTCCGTCATGCGCAAAAATACGCGGTCTTTTGTGGCGGCGGACAAAACCATCGAATGGGCTTATTTGATGCTTTTCTAATCAAAGAGAACCACATTAAATCCTGTGGCGACATTAAGACTGCGGTCGATAAAGCACGTTTGTTAAGCCCCGGGGCCCCAGTGGAAGTCGAAGTAGAAAGCCTTGAAGAGTTGTCAATCGCGATTCAATCAGGCTGCGATATCATAATGCTAGACAACTTCAACAATCAACAGATCCAAAAGGCAGTAGAGATAAACAATCAGGTATGTAAACTTGAAGTCTCTGGCAATATTACGGACGATAGACTGCAAGAATTAGCAAATTTAGGTGTTGATTATGTATCTTCAGGGGCATTGACAAAAAATGTCAAGGCAATTGATCTTTCTCTACTAATACAATAAATTCAACAAGTTAAGCTAATCCTAAAAGGGAGTTTAGGGTTTTCTTAGTGTCAAAACCTACACTTAGGTATTCTCCTGCATACTTCACAAGTCGTCGGACGGTTTTATACTGCATTCCGAGGTCAAGAGAGAAACACTTTAAAAACTTCTCTCAACGCCAACTTTAAACTTGTAACCAAAAACGCGTTTTACGCACTGTGAGGAAAGTACCATGACTAAAGCAAACCAAACTCAAAAAGGTTTCACCTTAATCGAACTAATGATCGTTGTTGCCATTATCGGTATTCTAGCTGCTATCGCATTACCTGCGTATAACAACTACACTGATAAAGCGAAGTTCACTGAAGTAACTAACGCAACTGCTGCAGCAAAATCTGCTGTAGAAGTTTGTGCTCAGTTAAACCCAACTTCAATCTCTTCATGTGACGGCGGTACTAACGGTATCCCTGCTGACGTAACAGCAAGTGCTACTGCTGTTGGTCTAACAACTGCTGACGGTGTAATCACTGCAACTGCTAAGACTGGTACTCTAGTTCAAGCTGACGGCTCAACTGCTGCAACTTTTACTTTGACTCCTACTTTTGCTAACGGTGTAGTAACTTGGGCGAAAACTTGTAACCCAGCAACAGTTTGTTAATCCAAACTTACCGACTTCGAAAGCCCAGTATATGCTGGGCTTTGTTGTCTCTAACGCACGAAAAATTGAGTTAAAGTAAACGCCTATTTTGCAGTTAAAAATAGTATCTATAAAGTAAAATAATTTAGGGGTGACAACCATGGCTAAGACGCTCGAAACCTTTACCTGGGTTGGTTCAGATCGCCGAGGTAGTAAAACCAAAGGTGATATTTCAGCTGCCAGCCTACAAGAAGCCAAGAACCTATTGCGCCGGCAAGGCATTTCCGCCATAAAAGTTAAGAAACAAGCCAAACCCCTATTCTCCAAAAAAGAAAAAATTTCAGCCGGTGATATTTGCGTTATCTCTCGTCAAATAGCGACCATGTTAGGTGCTGGTGTTACCTTGATTCAGAGTTTAGAGATGATTGGACAGGGTCATTCTAACGGCGCGGTTAGAAAAATGATGGGTGACATCACCAACGAAATTAAAGCGGGTAATCCTTTGTCCGATACCCTGCGAAAGTACCCTCTGCAATTTGACGATTTATATTGTGATTTAGTAGAAACAGGCGAACAGTCCGGTGCTCTTGAAACAATTTATGATCGAATTGCCCTGTATAAAGAAAAAGCAGAAGCCTTGAAATCAAAAATCAAAAAGGCTTTATTTTATCCAATAGCAGTTTTGGTCGTAGCATTTATCGTAACCACCATTCTGTTAATTTTCGTAGTTCCTCAATTTGAAGAAATTTTTGCGGGCTTTGGGGCTGAATTACCTGCATTTACACAACTGGTATTAAGACTTTCTGACTTTGTACAAAGTTATGGGCTTTTTATTTTAATAGGATTAGTAGCAAGTGGTGTGGTATTTGTACGAGCACACCGAAAATCGCAAGCCTTACGAGACAATGTGGATAAGAAATTACTCAAAATCCCCGTCATTGGGGAAATTCTCAAAAAAGCGTCTATTGCGCGCTATGCTAGAACATTATCCACTACCTTTGCTGCCGGCGTCCCCTTAATCAGTGCTCTAGATTCTGCGGCTGGCGCTTCTGGCAATGCAGTGTTTAGAGATGCGATTTTATTTATTAGAAAAGAGGTTGCTGGCGGTATTCAAATGAACAGCGCCATGCGTGCAACCAATGTATTTCCTGATATGGTGACACAAATGGTTGCCATAGGAGAAGAATCTGGTGCTGTTGATGATATGCTTTCTAAAATTGCGACTATCTACGAAGCCGAAGTTGATGATATGGTCGATGGTTTAACAAGTTTATTAGAACCCTTAATAATGGCAGTATTAGGTGTTGTTATTGGGGGCTTAATTGTGGCAATGTACTTACCTATTTTCGAAATGGGTGCTGTTGTCTAGTCACCTTTTTCAAGCATGACTAAACAAGGTCGATAAACTATAAAGGCTTGAAAACTCTCAAGCCTTTTTTATATTAACCGTTTTTTTCAAGGATATTTCTAAATCATGTGGGAATTACTTTCTACCTCTGCACCTTTTTTCATCGGCTTTACATTTGTGCTGAGTCTTTTGGTCGGTAGTTTTCTGAACGTGGTCATTTATCGATTACCCGTCATGATGAAGCGAGAATGGGAAGCTCAGGTAGCTGAATATCAAACAGCTGAAAAAGAAAACACGCCCCAAGAGCCCTTTAATTTAATTAAACCTGATTCTACTTGCCCGAAATGTGGGCACAAAATTCGGGCTTGGGAAAATATTCCGGTGATTAGTTGGTTATTATTAAGGGCAAAATGTAGCAAATGTAAAAACCCTATTTCAGCTCGATATCCTCTCATTGAATTGTTGACCGCGACTTTGTCAGCACTAGTAGCATGGCAACTTGGCTTTTCTCCTATTTCCCTTGCTTTTATATTTGGCACTTGGCTTTTAGTAGCAATGACATTCATCGACCTCGACGAGATGCTATTGCCCGACATACTGACCTTGTCGCTATTGTGGATTGGTTTATTAGTACAGGCTATTTTCACGCCGAGTACACTACAAGATGCCGTCTTGGGTGGCGTGTTTGGCTACATGAGTCTATATACCGTGTATTGGGGATTTAAATTGCTTACGGGTAAAGAGGGTATGGGGTATGGTGACTTTAAATTGCTCGCCGCCCTAGGCGTTTGGGTGGGATGGCAACATTTACCCATCATTATATTATTATCTTCCGTGGTTGGCGCTGTTGTAGGTATTCTACTCATGTTGAAACGAAATAAAGACAGTACCATGGCAATTCCTTTCGGCCCCTACCTAGCAGCCGCCGGTTATCTCACCATGTTATTTGGAGACCAAATCGCTCACTGGTATATAACCAGTATTGTTTAACGATTATTTAGCGCTTTTAATTTTCAAGCCCGTTATTTTCACTAACGGGCTTTTTGTTTTTAGCATTTTATAAGTTTTTTTTAAAATAACTGAGAGATTTCAAACCCTAAGCTCACTATACAAAACAAGGGCAGCTGCAAAAACAAAGTCTATTTGAGTTTTTGCAGGTCAAGAGCTCACAAACCTGTAGTTGATAGTGAAAAGTTTAGGATTGTTTGGATGAAAAGCTTAAAAACCTTTCTGTTAATTTTGACAGCGTCTGTAAGCAGTATCGCTCTCGCCGACCTTGGGCATAGAGAGACTGTTGACGGTGATGGATGTTGGGACGGCAAACATAATTTTGTTAAAGGCGGAAAAGATTGCATGACGGTGACCTCAGCCAGTTGGATTACCGATGATGAGTTAAAGGTGGTGTATAAAAACACCTGTAATTACCGAATTTATGCAAAGTTTTGCAATGCTCTAAACAACAATAACAATGATTGTAGCTCAGATGGAATCTTGCCTTTTAGAACTACTTATTTGATCACCGCAAATGCATCTGGAAGTTACAGTTATATGGCGGTTGGTTCTGATGATAGACAATCAGATTGGATTTGTGCCAGCAGGATTGCCGGTGATAACTGGTATGCTATGAATTAGTCCCTGAATGTGAGCTGCGTATCATTTAATCTAGCGTTCGTTGGTAACGTAGGATTGCTAATAACCCCATAACCAAAGTAAAGATCAAAATAGCATAAAACTCTGTTGCTAAGTGCTGCCAGTTTGCTCCTTTTAGCATTACACCTCTTACAATCCGCAGGAAGTGGGTTAAAGGTAAAGCTTCACCGATAAACTGCGCCCATTTTGGCATTCCCCAAAATGGGAACATAAAGCCAGATAACAAAATTGAAGGTAAGAAGAAAAAAAAGGTAAGTTGCATTGCCTGCATTTGTGACTTTGCGATGGTAGAAAAAGTAAAACCTAAGCATAGGTTAGCAATGATAAATAAAATGACACCACTCAATAGTAATAATACATACCCAATGAAGGGGACATCGAAAATATATCGAGCAGCTAAAATAATAATTAGCGTTTGCACAGCCCCTACCAAAACATAAGGAAAGATTTTTCCTAACATGACTTCCAAGGGTTGTGCTGGCATGGCCAATATATTTTCTAAATTTCCTCTTTCCCTTTCTCTAGTCATGGCCATAGCAGTTATCATTACAGACGTCATAGTCAAAATAACCCCCAATAAACCCGGTACAATATTATATTGGGTAATATTTTCTGGATTAAATTTGCGATGAATAACAAGTTCTACAGGCCCTGTTTTGGATTGTAAATTTGCCAAGTGCCCTGTTAGATCATGTCGCAATGCGTTGTTCACAATATTTGCGGCCTGTCCCAACGCATTTGAAGAAACAGCAGGATCTGACGCATCAGCGATGATTAACAATTGGGGTTTCAGCCCATTAACCAAATCTCGACTGAAACCGGCTTGAATAGTTACAATAAAGGCAATTTCGCCTTTTTTCATAAGTGTTTGAGCTTGGTCTAAATCTTTGACCACATGTTCAAAATTGAAATAACGACTGGCGGCAAACCCTGAAAGTATAGCTCTTGTAAAGTGAGTATCTTCTTCTGCATAAATGGCAGCGGGAAGTTGCTTGGGGTCATTATTTATCGCAAAGCCAAACAGAATGAGCTGAATAATTGGAATACCCAGCATCATTGCAAAGGTCATTCTATCACGCCGCATCTGAATAAACTCTTTAATCAATATTGCCCACAATCGGGATAACCGGTTCATTGGTATTCACTTCCCGACGACTTGGCTTGTTGAGTAAGCGCGATAAAAGCCTCTTCTAACTCTGGTACTACAGCTTCCACTGAGACTTGATTAAAACGAGAGCTAGCCAAGTTAGCTTCAATTTCAGATTTATCTTTACCTACAATATGTAAAGACCCGCCGTAAAAGGCCACTCCTTGTATGCACTTCATTTTTTGTAACTCTTCACTGTATTGGCGTATGTTGTGCCCAGTTAGACGGAAGCTAACTAATCCCGAATGTTGAATCACTTGAGCCACTGTGCCCGTAGTAATAAGTTGACCGTTTGCTAAATACACTATTTGATCACAGCGTTGCGCTTCATCCATATAATGGGTCGATACCAGAACAGTAACGCCTTGTTGAGAGAGCTTATGAATATGCGCCCAAAACTCCCTTCTCGCTTGGGGATCCACGCCTGCGGTTGGCTCATCCAATAATAATAATTTTGGTTGATGTAGGGTAACTGCAGCCAAGGCTAATCTTTGTTTCCACCCACCTGAAAGGTTGCCAGCTAATTGATCTTGTCTTTGCTGTAGTCCTATCTCTGCTAGGGCATTGACTACCTTTTCATCGCTTTTGGTTAAGTTGTACATTCGAGCGACAAATTGTAAGTTTTCTTTTATGGTGAGGTCTTCCCAAAAAGAAAAATGCTGGGTCATGTAACCGGTTTCTTGCTTGATAAACTTACTTTCTCGAATAATGTCATAGCCTAAACAACTCCCTTTGCCTGAGGTAGGGGTTAATAGCCCACAAATCATCCTAATGGTTGTTGTTTTGCCTGAACCATTGGGTCCTAAGAAGCCCCAAACTTGGCCTTTTTTGATGTTCAGATCAATCCCATTTACCACTGTTTTTTTACCGAACTTTTTTACCAAACCTTCTACTTCAATGGCAACGTCGCTCATGGGATTGTCACGTCCACAGGTTGTCCTGGCGTTAGCGTCACAGCTTTATCAAAATGAGCTTCGATTAGAAAAACTAGGTCTTCTCTCGATTTTTCACTGTATAGTACTGGCGGTGTAAATTCTGCTCTCTGACTAATGTAGCTAATTTTGGCAAGCGATTGAACGTCGTTGGAATCGCTTGAAACACGAACTTCTTGCCCAAGCTGAATACTGGATAATTTATTTTGCGGAATATAAAAACGCACTTTCGTGGTCTGGGTCAGCTGCAAGAGCATAATCGGTTGACCCAAAGTGACATATTCACCTTTACGAGCATAAATTTCTTTTACTTTTGCGGTTATCTTACTCTTTATAGCCCGTTGATTGATTGTCCACTCTGCTTGATGTTGAGCTGATTGGGCTGCTTCAATTTGATGGGAAATACTATCTAAGTAATCCGGTCTTGCTGCTAGCATTTGCACTTCGATTTGATGCTGAGTAACTTGACTGGCTGCTTGCAGCGCCTTCAAATTTAGCACTGCCTTGTCATAGTCTGCTTTTGTTGCTAAATCTTTGCTTCTGAGGGTCAGTAAACGTTCTAATTCTAGTTCTGCTTCATCAATAGCAAATTGTTGTTCTTCAAAACGACTTCTTAACACTGCGATTTCTTCGTTTCGAGCACCATGTTGCGCATCAGAAAGTTGCGCATCTAAGGATTCGACTTTAGCTTTGGCTTCATCTAATTGATATGTCTGCAACTCAGAATCTAGCTGTGCCAAAAGGTCATCAGGTCTAACTATAGTACCGTAAGTTACGCCAGAGCTTTCGATCCAACCGTTGGCTGGCGCTACCACAGTGACAAATTCAGCTTCGATATATCCAGTGTACTAATCTTTTTCTGTTTGTGGCTGACAACTACATAGGAAAGTTAGCAGGGACACGACCAATAAAGTTGGTCTAGATGTTTTACTTATTTGCCCCCCTTTAAAAAAAGGCGTATCGAATAACCAGATAATCCTCACTGATATCCCATCCTTCTAGCTCAGTTATTTTCTTATGCAAGGGTTTCTATTCTTAAATGTACCCCAAGTAGTAGATATTGGGAATTGCGGTATATCAATAATCGTTGCGAATTAAAATTCTCGATATACCATAGCTTTATGGCATTCGTAGGAAGAGTAGGTTGAAAAACAAATATATTGTTGGCTTAACCGGCGGCATTGCGTCAGGGAAAACCTCTGTGTCTAACTTATTTGCTGATAAGGGCATTGATGTGATTGACGCTGACGTAGTCGCGCGTGAAGTCGTTATGCCTGGTGAAGAAGCCTTACAGGCAATCCATAATCGTTTTGGAGACCAAGCGTTGACGAAACAAGGCAGCTTAGACAGAGCCTGGATGAGAGAGCGGGTTTTTCATCATCCCGAAGATAAGAATTGGTTAAATTCTCTGTTACATCCATTAATTCGACAAAGAATGTTGAACCAATGCCAAAGTTCAACGTCCCAATATTGTATATTAGCGGTACCATTATTAATTGAAAGTAGCTTAAAAGATCTTGTTGATCGCATATTGGTGGTAGATATTCCAGAAGAGTTGCAGCTTGAAAGAGCCCTTTCCAGAGACGGCTCTTCGCCCGAAACCATCAAAAATATCATTGCTGCACAAATAAATCGTCAAATGAGACTTGATGCCGCGGACGATGTTATTGATAATAGTCAGGATATTTCAAATCTCAACGCGCAAGTTGCCCATTTGCATAACAGTTACCTTCAGTTGAGCGAAGCAAAATATTCTGCACAATAAATATTATAATAAATTACCGAGGGAGAGTTGAATGACAGTCGCTTTATACGAGTTCCCACTTTGTGAGAAAGTGCGAAATTATTTGCGACTAGAGCAATTGTTTCAGCAACTTAAAGAAGCAAGACATGCAAAGACTGCCCATCAGCATTTATATTTTTTTAAAACCCTTTTTGATTTAATTGAGTTAATAGAACGCTTAGATTTGCGGACCGATTTTGTACGTGACATTGATAGTCAAGAGCGCAACCTAGTGCATTGGTCACAGCATCCTGACATCGACAAAGATGCCCTTGATAGAGCATTAAAAAGTTTGCACAAATTACTTGGTGAAATAAAACAAATCAATAAATTAGGTTCAGGCATCAAAGAAGAACGCTTTTTAAGCAATATTCGACAACGCTTTGCTATTCCTGGCGGCGTCACCAGTTTTGATTTACCAAGCCTGTTTTGTTGGATTAGGCAGCCTCAAGAAAATAAAGATCAAGAAATTGACCGCTGGATTTCTCACCTAAACTTAGTTGAAGAAAGCGTAACCTTAATTATGACCTTTTTGAGAGAACGCGGTAGATTCGAAACTGTGATCGGTAAAAATGGTTTTTATCAAGGTAATGTGGCTGATAAAGCTGAATTAATAAGAGTACAATGTGACAACACACAAGGATATTATCCAGTACTTAGTGGAAACACTTATCGATATGGAATTAAATTTATGCGCTTGCATCCAGAAGCTGGGACCACAGGCGCGGTTGCAAATAATATTAGCTTTGAATTAGCAAGGTGCTAGTACAGTGACATTAGAAGTAAAATGCCCCACTTGCCAAAAAGCTGTGATGTGGAAAAGTGAAAATGAACATCGTCCATTTTGCAGCAAACGTTGCCAATTGATCGATTTAGGGCAATGGGCAAATGAAGAAAACAAAATCGCCAGTGAATCAGATGTCAATGATCAAAAACCTTCTGACATTGATATAGAAGAAATTGAAGCACTTTTAGCACAACAACAAGATACCTTTTTCAAACAGTGAGACTTCTAGTTTTATGATTTCATCTATTTTGCTTGCCGGCGGGACCCACGGCAATGAATTAACCGGTGTAGAGGTTATTAATAACTGGCAAACCATTGAGTCGCAAGTTGATATTCCAAAGGATGTCGAAGTTAGTGCAATTCATGTGAACAAAGCAGCAATCGAGCATAGAGTTAGATATCTTGATGAAGATTTTAATCGCCAGTTTGATCCCGATAGACTTGCAACTAATGCGATCAAAGCTGACGCTGAATTAAACCGTGAACAAAGACTGGCTAAAGAATTAAATGCCACTTATGGCCCTAAGTCTCAGCCTCAAATAGACTTGGTTGTTGATATTCATAATACAACCAGCGCCATGGGGCCGAGTATCATATTATTGACTTCTGATGAGTTTGACCTCTGTTTGGCACGCTATGTTAAGCAACAAATGCCAACTGCTGTTATTTTAGTGGAAGATCAAATTCCTTACGCCTCTCACCCTTATTTTTGTACCTTGGGGAAACGCGGGCTAATGTTAGAGTTGGGAGCACAACCACAGAATTGTTTACGCGCCAGTATTTTTCAAGAATCTGTTGAATTACTAAGGCATTTATTCGCGTTTGTACAGCTATGGAATGAAAAAACAGCCTTCGAGCAGCCACCAACCGAAGCATTTAAATTATTAGAAGAAATCAAATACCCAACTGTCGACAATAAGAAGTCAGCCATGATTCATCCATCTTTGGATGGTAAAGATTTTCATCCTTTGCATAAAGGCGATCCCTGTTTCTTATCCTTTAGCGGTGAAGTTTTGTGTTGGGAAGGTGAAACAGTGTATCCACATTTTATTGGGGAAGCGGCTTATAATCACTTGAATGTGGCTTTTGCAACTGCGAAAAAAATTAACTATTAAGTAGTTTTTCCAAAATTGCTTGGTTGGCGTCGGGAAATTCATAATTCTCAAGTTCCGAAGATGGCACCCAAGCACTCAATTGCCCTTCTTTGCCATGCGCTTGGCCAGAAAATGATGACACGACAAACACAAATAAACACACTTGTTTATCGCCATAATCGTGGATAATTTGTGTGAGGGGTTCACATTGGTTGACCTGAATACCTATTTCTTCATTCAGTTCACGAGATAAGGCTTGCTCAGGGGATTCATGAGATTCTATTTTCCCGCCGGGAAACTCCCATTTATCGCCTTGATGTTGCTGAGCATTGCGGCGACAAATAAAATACTCGTCGCCTTTTTTTACTACACCAACAGCAACCCTTACCTGCTTAGTCACTAGGTAAGTTTACCGTGACATTGCTTGAATTTTTTGCCTGAACCACAAGGACAGGGATCATTACGACCTACTTTAGGACCTTGTCTCTGAAAGGTTTGGGCCCTTTCGCTTTGTGCCTGTTCATTCGGTGAAGGCGCTTTTTGCTCAATAATTTTCTCTGCTTCTGCGCGTCTTCTTTGCGCTTCTACAGCTTCAACGTCAGACTGCTCTTTCACCTGAACGCGACTCAGAATACTAACAACATCAATTTTCAAGTTATCTAACATTTCAGAGAACAACTCGAATGACTCTCGCTTGTATTCTTGTTTAGGATTCTTCTGCGCATAACCACGAAGGTTAATGCCTTGGCGCAAATAATCCATAGCCGCTAGATGCTCTTTCCAATGCTGATCCAAGGTCTGAAGCATGATTTGTTTTTCAAATAGGCGAAGAACACTTTCACCCACAGCTGCTTCTTTTTCTTTGTAGGCATTTTCAGCTTCACTGATAATGTATTCTCGAATTTTTTCTTCGTATAGTTTGTCATCTTCATCTAGCATTTTCTGAATAGGAAGATCCAACGCAAAATCAGATTTCAAACGCTCTTCTAAACCAGCAACATCCCACATTTCTTCTAAAGATTGAGGAGGAATGTATTGGTCCACAACACCGTTGATTACATCTACACGAATTTTTTCAATGGCATTTTTAACGTCGCCTTCGTCTAATAATTCATTACGTTGTTCGTAAATGACTCGTCTTTGATCGTTGGCAACATCATCATATTCCAACAAGGCCTTACGAATATCAAAGTTACGACCTTCTACTTTACGCTGGGCGTTTTCAATGGCTCGAGATACCCAAGGGTGTTCGATAGATTCGCCACGTTCCATACCTAAACGTTTCATCATTGCACCCATTTTTTCTGATGCAAAAATACGCATGAGCGGATCTTCTAAAGATAAGTAGAAACGAGATGAACCTGGGTCACCTTGTCGACCAGATCGACCACGCAACTGATTGTCGATACGACGAGATTCATGACGCTCAGTACCAATGATGTGTAAACCACCAGCCTCAAGTACTTTCTCGTGACGGGTTTCCCATTCAGTTTTCACTTTTTCTATCTGCGCAGGGGTAGGGTCAGTTAACTTTTTAATCTCAGACTGAAGGTTTCCACCCAACACAATGTCAGTACCACGACCCGCCATGTTGGTAGCAATAGTTACCGCACTTGGTAAACCCGCTTCTGCAACAATGTCAGCCTCTTGAGCGTGGAACTTGGCGTTAAGCACTTTATGTTTGATCTTTTCTTTTTTCAGAATGCGCGATAGCAACTCTGAGTTTTCGATGGAAATAGTGCCTACCAAAGTAGGTTGGCCTCGTTTAACACAATCCTTAATGTCTTCAACGATAGCTTCGTATTTTTCTTCAGCCGTAAGATAAATAGAATCTGCTAAATCTTTACGCACCATAGGTTTATTGGTTGGAATTACAACTGTTTCCAACCCATAGATATGATTAAACTCAAATGCTTCGGTATCCGCTGTACCTGTCATACCGGAGAGTTTTTCATATAGTCTGAAGTAGTTCTGGAACGTTATAGACGCAAGCGTTTGGTTTTCATTTTGAATTTTTACACCTTCTTTTGCTTCGATAGCTTGGTGTAAACCTTCCGACCAACGACGACCTTCCATTGTACGACCAGTGTGTTCATCAACGATGACGATAGTGTCATCTTTTACGATATAATCCACATCTTTTTCAAATAATTTATGAGCACGAAGTGCTGCGTTAACATGATGTAAAAGAGGAATATTTGCTGCACTGTAAAGCGAAGTGCCTTCTTCTAGAAGCCCTTCTTGTTGTAATAACTCTTCAATGAACTCTTGGCCTGCTTCGGTTAAATGGACCTGTTTTGATTTTTCATCAATGGTATAGTGTCCATCACCGCGCTGACCTTCTTCATCTTCCTGATCTTGTTGAACAAGTTTAGGAATAAAATGGTTCATGCGTTTATACAATTCTGAACTATCTTCTGCGGCGCCAGAGATAATCAGCGGCGTTCTTGCTTCATCAATTAATATAGAGTCAACCTCATCCACTACTGCAAAGAACAAAGGTTGTTGCACGCGGTCTGCTGGGCTGAATGCCATATTATCGCGCAGATAATCAAAACCAAATTCGTTGTTGGTACCATAAGTAACATCACAAGCATAGGCTTGTTTTTTCTCCGCATGGCCCATGCCTGGTACATTACAACCCACGGTAAGATCTAAAAATTCAAATAAACTGCGGCTCCAGTCAGCATCACGTTTAGCTAGATAATCGTTTACCGTGATTACGTGCACGCCTTTACCTGTGATTGCATTTAAATAAGTAGGCAAGGTTGCGGTTAGGGTTTTACCTTCACCAGTACGCATTTCTGAGATTTTGCCTTGATGCAGCACCATACCGCCTAGCATTTGCACATCGAAATGGCGCATACCGTATACACGTTTACTGGCTTCCCTAACGACAGCAAAAGCTTCCGGCAGAAGTGCATCTAAGGTTTCACCTTTCTCAATGCGCTCTTTAAATTCTGCTGTTTTAGCTTTTAGCTCTTCATCAGAGAGTTTTTCGTAATCGGCTTCTAGACCGTTAATTATATTGACTGTTTTTTGCAGCTTTTTAAGCAATCTATCATTGCGGGTGCCAAAAACCTTTTTAAAAATACTTGCAAACATGCTCAGGCGTTATCCGAATTTTTTATGAAATTTTTAAGGGCGTCATGATAGCTAAATTCCACTATCATGACCATACTTAGAGTGGGTGAACTTGATATCAGCGTTGATTTTTTATCTATTTATAGATAAACGGTAAAGGATCTACCTGCTGACCATGCTTAATTACTTCGTAATGTACATGGGGTCCAGTTGAACGGCCACTGCTACCCATAAGGGCAATAGCTTGACCTTTTGTGACAACGTCGCCTACAGACACTGAAACAGCTTCATTATGTCCATAGCGGGTGCGTAAACCGTTTCCGTGGTCAATCTCGACAAGTTTTCCATATCCAGAACGCTCGCCAGACCAAGTCACTATACCTGCACCAGTAGCAACTACATCACTGCCTTCGTCTCCGGCGAAGTCTATCCCTTTATGCATAGCGGGTTGACCAGAAAACGGGTCTTTTCGAATGCCGTAATAAGAAGATAACCACCCCTTATCAATAGGACGACCAGCTAACTCACTCTGATGTTCTATATTGAGGCCAATTAGGATAGATTCAAGCGCTGTTAGTTGTTGAATTTTAGTTTCTAGTGCTGCAGCGAGCTTTTCAGCTCGAATTGTCAGATTATGTTCAGCCCCAATTTCTTGCTCGACTGTTTCTGGTAAGCTGAAATCTTCAACTGAAATGCCAGCTTTTCGAGCTAGGTTTTGGCTGATGACATCTAACCTATTAAGTTCAGACTGCATATCCCCCAGTTGACCAACAATTCCATTTACTTGAGATTCAGTATCTTTTTTAAGTTGGTTGACAAGGGCTACCTGTTGTTCGAGACCAGTTTTAACAACGCTTAATCGAATTTGGTTTTCATACACGGAATCTGTCGAGCGGCTAGACACCAACATAACAAGTGATAGCAATACGAAGCCACTGATAAATTTACGCAATGAAAAATGCGTTTCGTAGCTTAAATCTTTGCCGTTGACTCTAATGGTGACTTTCATGGTTTAATCTCAATTAATTCATCTTTATTATTATTATTCTGCGCTAACAGTAGCGTCATAATAGGTTTTTTTTAGATTTCTGAGTACACTCACAACCTGACCAAATTATAACTATTCATACCTTAAATCAATGTTTAAGTAAGCAAAAACGCCTCAATTGAAGCGTTTCTATCTTAAAGTTGGTATTTTTGGCCATACCTCAAATAAAGATACATTGAACTTTATAAGTAAAATTTTTGACACTTAATAGGACTATCAACCGCTAATCCCTGTTTATAAGCGGCATTTTACCTCAATAATCGAGTATAAAATGCATTAAACCTACAAAACAATGTTCAACTAGCACTTAGCTCTAACTTTATTGACTACTAAGCAAACCTTATACCAACTAAATTGTTTGGCTCTATGTACTTTATCGGCATCTTATCTTCATTCTCAAATGAAACATATTCCCATGCGTCTTTAGTATCTAATATTGCATTTAACAATTTATTGTTTAAACCATGCCCCGTCTTGTATGCAACTAATTCACCTATTAGGTTGTGACCACCTAAGTATAAATCACCAATAGCATCTAAAATTTTATGTTTTAGAAATTCATCATTGTATCTAAGTCCTTCTGGATTAAGAACTCGAAAATCATCCAACGCAACCGCGTTATCCATGCTGCCGCCGAGGGCCAGCTTCATAGAATTCATCGTTTCTAAGTCACGCATAAATCCGAACGTTCTAGCACGTGATATTTCATCCACATAACTATCTTTAGAAAAGTCCATTACCACGTGTTGACGTGATTGAGAAATGGCTGGATGAGCAAAATCTATTTTAAAGTCTACTTTGAAACCATCATAGGGTCTAAACTCAGCCCATTTATCACCGTCTTCAACTCGAATAGTTCGATTGACTTTAATGAAACGCTTAGGTTCGTCCAGTTCTTGGATGCCAGCACTTTGCAGTAAAAATATAAATGGACTTGCACTGCCGTCTAAAATCGGCAGTTCGTGGCTATCAACTTCAACTATGATGTTATCAATGCCTAGTCCCGACAAGGCTGAAGCTAAATGCTCAACCGTGTGAATTGAATGGCCTTGTTCGTTTGTAATACAGGTACACAAGGTAGTATCACCAACATCTTTCGCGTTGGCGATGATATCCGTAGGCGGTGATATGTCGACGCGTCTGAACACAATTCCTGTGTTAGCTGGGGCAGGTTTCAAGGTCATTCGAACCTTGCGCCCTTTGTGTAAACCAATCCCTGTTTCAGTCACCGACTCTTTTATTGTGCGTTGTTTTAACATTCGGTTACCTAAATTAAGAACAGCGGAGAAATATAGAGAAAAACCCCTTGAATGTCAAGGGGTTTAAAGTTTTCAAGCTTTTTCTATCTGTTCAGACCAGTACTAGTCAGCTTGTCTTCTTAAGAATGCTGGAATATCCAGATATTCCAATTCATTAGGTTCTGATGCTTCCTCTGGACGAGGCGCAGCTTCAGCTGACATATTGTCAGTACCTGTCGCTCGCTGACGCGTCGGTTCATTGTTGACTAGCGTAATATCGGGCTTTCTTTCAGCGCCAATACCCGTAGCAACAACAGTTACGCGGACTTCGTCTTGCATTTCCATGTCGATGACTGTACCCACAACAACGGTAGCATTTTCAGACGCAAAGGCTTTGACTGCATTACCAATGGTCTCATATTCATCAATAGCGAAATCCATACCTGCTGTGATATTCACCAAAATGCCTCGAGCACCAGAAAGATCGATATCTTCTAATAATGGGCAAGCAATCGCCGCTTCTGCTGCTTCTTCCGCTCTGTCTTCACCAGTACCTACACCACTTCCCATCATGGCAGTACCCATTTCAGACATAACGGTTTTAACGTCAGCAAAGTCAACGTTTACTAAACCTGTACGTGTAATTAGTTCAGCGATACCTTGAACCGAACCACGCAGTACATCGTTTGCCGCACTAAAGGCTTGTAGCAGTGGTGTTCCTTTACCCATTACCTTGAGAAGTTTCTCGTTCGGAATGGTGATCAACGAATCCACATATTTTGATAATTCAGCAATACCTTGATCGGCAAAATCGCTTCGCTTACGCCCCTCAAATGGGAAAGGCTTGGTTACAACCGCAACCGTTAAAATTCCCATGTCTTTGGCCAGCTTAGCGACTTCTGGAGCAGCACCTGTTCCGGTTCCACCACCCATACCAGCAGTGATGAACACCATGTCGGCACCATCAAGCGCTTGCCTAATTTTTTCGCGATCTTCCTGCGCAGCCTCTCGACCGACATTTGGATCTGCACCTGCACCAAGCCCCTTGGTTAGTTCACAACCAAGTTGAAGCTTCAACGTTGCAGTTGAATTGTTTAATGCTTGAGCGTCTGTATTCATTGCAATGAATTCAACGCCTTCGATGCTGTGAGTAACCATGTGTTGTACGGCATTACCACCACCGCCTCCAACACCCACAACTTTGATGACGGCATCATCAGTTGGATTATCCATCAGTTCGAACATGATAAGTCTCCGATACTGTGAGTCTGCGCGCACAGACTCGTATTTAATTAGCGCCTAAAGGTCCCCTAAAACTCACCTTTAAACCAACTTTGTATGCGTTTAAACACACTCTCTTCGCCAGTTTTTCCTGACGTCTTTTTATTATTAATATTTTGCTTGCTGTATTGTAACAAACCCACAGCAGTTGCATAGCTAGGATCTTCCACATATTCTGACAAACCTTTGACAGAATGTGGGTGACCTACTCTTACAGGCATTTGGAAAATTTCTTCGGCGAACTCAACAGCACCTTCCATTTTGGCGGTACCACCGGTTATCACTAAGCCTGCCGCTATTTGTTCTTCTAATCCGCTGGCTTTGATTTGCTCATACGCTATTTCCAATAGTTCATGAAACCTTGGCTCAATCACTTCGGCAAGCGTATGTCTAGACATGGCCCGTGCAGGACGACCACCCACACTAGGTACTTCAATGGTCTCTTCCATGCTAACCATATCTTTCAGCGCACATGCGTAATTTACTTTTATTTGTTCCGCATTATTCATTGGCGTTCGGAATATTTTTGCGATATCGCTTGTTATTTGGTTTCCCGCCAATGGTATAACCGCAGTATGGCGTATTGCGCCGTCGGTGTAAATAACTATATCAATAGTTCCACCACCAATATCAATAACGCAAACCCCTAATTCTTTTTCATCTTCGGTCAATACCGCATAACTGCTAGCAACAGCCGAGAAAATGGTCTGATCAACCGTTAAATCACAATTTTCAACGCACTTAACTAAATTTTTGGCCATATCATCTGCACAGGTAATAATGTGCGCTGCAGCAACCATTCTTACGCCTGACATGCCAATAGGGTTTTTAATCCCTTCTTGCACGTCAATAACAAATTCTTGCGGTAATACATGTAACAGTTTTCGTTCGGCAGCCATAGGCACTGAGCGGGCAGCGTGAATCACACTGTCTACATCTTCTTGAGTTACTTCTTGGTTGTTAATTGGCACCATGCCGGTTTCGTTTTGACACTGCACATGACGACCACTGATAGACATAAACACAGAGCTTACGTGACAATCAGCCATTAACTGCATTTGGTTGACAGCTTGTTGTACTGACTGCACAACTAAATTAAGGTCGTTAACGCCACCTTTTTCCATGCCTCTGGATTTGTGTTCACCGACGCCTAATATACTCAATTCTCCGTCTGGCAAGATTTCGCCAAGCACAGCTTTCACGGTACTGGTTCCAATATCTAAACCAACAATTAGTTCCTTATCTGACGCCTTAGACACTTTTTTCACCTTTATTATCTTTATTCTGTGGCATTATCATTACCAGCAACTGTCCAGCCAACTGCTAATCCCGTATCATAACGTAAATCAACATAATCAATTTGCTTATTTTGCGCTTCTATAATGGGATATATATCGATAAATCGCTGCAAACGATCTATGTATTCTTGACGTCCCAAATTTAGAGTTACATCAGAGGCTAATCTGAGTTTCCAAGCAAAGCGTTCGCTTAGAAATACTTCTCTTATTTTTTGCCCACTTCCGGCCATCAGAATACGCATATGATTGTATCCCACTAACGCTGTTTTCTCACTACCATTCGGACCAAATAATTGGGGTAAATTTACGCTTTCAGGATCCCCTTCAAAGGTATCACCATATTTATTCAATAACAGGTCCGAATTCCACACTGCAACCGCTTGTTGCTCAACTATATGAATGTATAAAGCACTTGGCCAACGTTTACGAATTGACGCGTTGTATACCCAAGGATGACGCTCCACATTAGCGTGAACATCATTCACATCAACCGCAAAAAAGCTGCCTTTATGCTGATTTCGAATGGCTTTTTCCATAGCGTCGGTGTCTACCATTTTTATATCTCCGGTAAACACTATGTCTTGCACTGGCAATTGTTGCTCGTCTTCGAGCCAAGCTTTAGCGTAAAACCCCGCTACGATAAAACCTGCAATCACACACAAAAAGACGCTTAAACCTATGGGCAGAGGTACACGCTCTCTGCTAGGTTGTGCTTGTTGTGTTGCCAGTTCGGTGCCCATTTAGTCTTCCATAAAATTCATTGATTGGGACAAAATTTGCACTACCAAATCTTCAAAGCTTAAGCCGGCTTGTTTAGCCGCTTTAGGCACAAGACTCTTAGTTGTCATGCCTGGCACAGTATTGGACTCAAGCAGAT
The DNA here is from genome assembly GCF_050306235.1 of Glaciecola sp. 1036. Lineage (NCBI taxonomy): Bacteria > Pseudomonadati > Pseudomonadota > Gammaproteobacteria > Alteromonadales > Alteromonadaceae > Glaciecola > Glaciecola sp. 1036. The sequence continues at coordinate 208,896 of NZ_JBLWFH010000003.1, forward strand.
AAAAATTACCCTGCTTATCACGCATACAATCGATTCTTCCCCAGCCATTTCCTGACAACATTTCAAATGCTGTTAGCGCCAAGCGGGCTAATTCTTGTTCTTCGTGAATTGGAAGCCCACTTGGGCAGTAATATTCAGTAGTATCACTTTGATACTTAGCCGTGTAATCGTAAAAACCATGGGGAGTCGTCATGCGAATAGAAGGTAGAGCTTTCCCATTTAAAATCGCAACCGTATATTCAGGCCCAACAATAAATGATTCCACTAAAACGTCGTCATCGTATTTAAAGGCTGCTTGAATTGCCTCTTGCAATTCAGTTGCTGTGGAGGCGATAGCCATTCCAATGCTTGATCCTTCTCGTGAAGGTTTGACAATAACTCTTCCGCCTAAATCTTTTAAAATATCGAAGCACTCTTGCGGGTTATAGGTTGTTTGTTCGAGCACGCGATAATCTGCCGTAGGAAGATTGCGTGCCGACCAAACTAGTTTAGTTAACACTTTATCCATTGCTAGCGCGCTACCGAGGACACCTGTTCCAGTGTAGGGAATTTTTAGTTGTTGTAGCGCGCCCTGTATCACTCCATCTTCTCCGCCGCGTCCGTGTAAAATATTGAACACACGATCAAACCCATCGGTTACAAGCTCATAAATTGAGCGTATTGAGGGATCAAATGGATGGGCGTTAATACCAGCAGATTGAAGCGCAGATAACACCGCGTTTCCTGATGCCAAACTGACTTCTCGCTCGGCTGAGTCGCCACCTAACAAAACGGCAACTTTTCCAAATTCTTCTGGGGAATAAGCATCTTTAGCCATTCCTAGGTTACTCCTGTTGTTCGCTTAATTTGGCAAAATCACAATGCATATTCTGCATTTGCTGAGCTAAAGCACCAATGTCTCCGGCTCCTTGCATCATTACAATATCATCCGCTTGTAAAATGTTCGGCAGTACCTGATAAAGGTCTTTTTTGTTCGCAACATAAATTGGATCTAATTTCCCGCGCTGTCGAATCGAACGGCAAAGGTTGGTACTATCAATCCCGTCAATTGGAGATTCACTGGCCGCGTAAATGTCCAGTAACAATAAACAATCTACTTCAGACAAGGTCGCCACGAAGGCTTCGTAAAGATCCCTTGTTCGAGTGTATCTATGAGGCTGATATACCATGACAATGCGGCTATTTGGCCAATTTTGTCGTGCTGCTTTAATGGTCATTAAAACTTCTGTTGGATGATGACCATAATCATCCACTAAACTAAATTCACCCGTCTTATTTTGTAGAAGATATTTTCCGAGTAATTGAAACCTGCGCCCTATTCCGCCGAAAGTGGCCAGTGCGGTTTGAATGTCAGTATCACTAATGCCTTCGTCCGTGGCTATGGCCACTGCGGCAGTTGCGTTCAATACATTGTGGATACCAGATAAATTCAAGTGTATGGACAAACTGGGCTTGTTTGGGCGTTTTATTCTAAAATCACAACGATTTAGCCCAAAAACAATGTCCTCAGCCACATAATCATTGTGTTGCTCAATGCCATAAGTAATATATTTGCGTTCTAAATTTGGAATTAAACGCTGTATAACTTCATCGTCACCATAAAGTACAGCTAACCCGTAAAAAGGAAGATTGTGCAAAAATTCCAGATAAGCAGTTTGCATCTTATTAAAATCACCATCATAGGCCTCTAAGTGATCGGCCTCTATATTGGTGACGACAGATACTGTAGGTTGTAAATGTAAAAATGATGCATCGCTTTCATCAGCTTCGGCGATTAAATATTTGCTAGCACCTAGCTTGGCATTAGTACCCGCGCTGTTTAACAGACCACCTATCACAAAGGTTGGGTCTAAGTTTGCTTGAGAAAAAATGGTCGCTAGCAAACTCGTAGTGGTGGTTTTACCATGGGTACCTGCGACCGCAATGCCGTAACGAAAACGCATCAATTCCGCTAACATCTGCGCGCGACGAATTATTGGGATGCGCTGAGCTGTTGCTTCCTGAATTTCAGGATTAGCATAATTAATAGCAGAGGACACAACGACCAAATCCGTACCACTAATATTATGGCCCTGGTGACCAATAAAAATAGTCGCGCCTAAACTGGCTAATCGATTTGTCATTGCACCGCTTGCAATGTCAGACCCGGTAACCTTGTAACCTAAATTAAGCATCACTTCTGCAATACCGCCCATGCCGGCACCGCCAATACCAACGAAATGAATGGTATCTACACTGCGCATTTTATGATCTCTCACATGCAAAGGAATTTGTTGCTCAGTCATCGCTGACCTCCCTGCGCTGCTTGCTCACAAAAATCAGCAACCTGTTTGGCGGCATCTCTTTTATTCAGGGCTTTTGCTTTTAAAGACATTTCGTGTCTCAGTTCAGCTGAATCACATAAGGCCAATAGCTTATCGTACATGGCACTGCTGATATCAGATTGTAAAACTAAAAATGCGGCGTTATTGTCTACTAAACTATTTGCGTTATGCCGTTGATGATCGTCAACGGCAATAGGCAGAGGTACAAAAATCGCAGGTCTACCTGTAGCGGCCACTTCGGCAACTGTTAAGGCCCCGGCTCTACAAATGACAATGTCAGCCCATTCTAAGGCTTTTTCAGGTTCGGAAATAAACTCCATAGGTTCTACATTTAATTGATCTGAATACAGGTCTTTAATGTCGTCTAATTTACCTTTTCCGGTCTGATGTTTTACCTTCAAAATATGGTGTTCAGCTAGTCGATTGATGATCTTCGGTAGTTGTTCATTCAGCGCTCTTGCCCCTAAGCTGCCACCCGTAATTAATATATGAATTGGGCCTTGGTTTTCTGCGCTTTTACATTCCACATTGAAAAATGCATTGCGCACAGGATTACCAACCCAATGAGTATTGGTTGGCGCTTTACTTATTTGAGGATGCTGACTGACATCAAAACCTGTTAACACAAATTGGCTGATTTTTGCCAAAATACGGTTAGTTAATCCAAAAATGGCATTTTGTTCGTGCACAATTAATGGAATACCTAAGGTTTTTGCGGCCAAGCCACCAGGACCACTGGCATAGCCTCCCATACCTAACACCACGTCAGGTTGTAGGCGCTTGAGTATTTTTCTTGCCTTGGAAACTGCTGACAATAAATGAAAAGGCGCAAGCAATTTTGTTAGAACCCCTTTACCTCTAACACCTGCTATATCCAGAAAATGAATTGGTATGCCTTGTTGAGGAATGACCTGAGCTTCCATTTTTTCTTTAGTACCAAACCAATCAATATGCCAACCACGATTTTGTAACTCATGGGCAACTGCTAATCCGGGAAAGACATGACCGCCAGTTCCACCCGCCATTATGACTATTTTAGGCATCTTCCACCTCTTCTGGTGGCGTCGATTGTTTAATTGATTTGCGACGTTTCTTTGGAATCGCGTGGACACCTTCGACGCGCAACTCAAAGTCGATTCTTAATAATATGGCCACCGCCACACTCATAATGATGAGTGAAGAGCCGCCATAACTGACTAAAGGTAATGTCAACCCTTTAGTTGGTAAAATGCCAGATGCGGCGCCTAAATTGACCGCGGTTTGAAAACTAAACCAAATACCAATACTGTAAGCTAAAAAGCCATCAAAGTGTCGGTCATTGGTGAGCGCTTTATTACCTATGCGAAGGGCGATGATTACCATCCCCAAAATTAGCATGAGTACCGTAAGGATGCCTGCAAAGCCTAATTCTTCGGCTAATATTGCCATAATAAAATCGGTATGAGCTTCAGGTAAAAAATTTAATTTTTGCACTGAATTACCAAGCCCTTGACCAAACCAAGAACCTCGACCAAATGCCATTAACGATTGGGTTAACTGGTAGCCGCTGCCAAAAGGATCCGCCCAAGGATCTAAAAAGGCCGTAATTCGTCGCATTCTATAATCAGAATACACAATCAAGGACACCACTACTGCAACACCGGTAAAACCTAAGGCAAAAAACTGCCACAACCTAGCGCCAGCAAGAAATAATAAGGCCAAAGTGGTAGCAAACATAACAATTACTGTGCCTAGATCAGGCTGGAGCAAGAGCAAAAACGCGAGCACAAAAAACACGATTAATGGTTTTATAAAGCCTTTTAAGTTTTCCGTGACTTGCTCATAACGACGCACTAAGTAACCAGCTAAATAACAAAAGAAAAACAACTTTGCGGGCTCGGCCGCTTGAACCGTAATGGGTCCTAAGGCTAACCAACGTTTACTACCGTTAACTTCTCGACCAATCAATAACACAGAAACTAAAAGTAAAACCGCTAACAAGAGCAAATAAGGATTACCTACACGCCAAAATTGCATAGGTAGATTCAGAGTAATCATTGCAGCAATAAGGGCTAAACAAATATAAGCACCATGTCTAAAGGCAAAATAAAATGGCTGGTCGTGAATGCGCACGCCCTCGGGAATGGATGCAGAAGTCACAATAACAAAGCCTAATGTCAGCAAAGCAACTGATATGAGTACTAACATCAGATTGTATGGCTGAGTACTCGTTTGATCATGTTTTGCGGCAAATATCTGCGCTAAGTTTGCGGTACTACTCACCTTGCGCTCCTTTGCTTAATCGACTGGGTAAAACACTCACCTCTATGTTGATAGTTTTCAAACATATCAATACTGGAGCAAGCTGGAGACAGTAAAATGCAAACATCGCTAGGACTTCCAGCCGCTTCTCGAATGGCTGCTTCCACTGCGTCATCTAACTGATCGAATAATTTTGCGTTTGGAAGAAGTGCTAGGAATTTATCAGCGTCCTGACCTATGCATAATAAAGAATCGACTTTTGTTTCTATGGCTTTTGCCAGTTCAGTTAAATCGCTTCCTTTTGAATCACCACCAGCGATCAAAATTAAATGCTCATCATCACCTATGGTTTCTAGCGCAGCCAAGGTGGCACCAGGATTCGTCGCTTTAGAATCGTTAATACAACGCACAGTTTTATTCGATTGATTTTGATAGGTTTTTACTAATTCAAATCTGTGAGGCAAGCCTTTGTACAATAACAATGCGTCCGCAAAGGCGGTGCGCTCTTCTTCATCTAAAAAAGCAAAGCCACAAAGCAAGACTACTTGTAAGTTTAATCTGCCGTGGTCACTAATAGCATTTAATTGATATGCATTAAAAATTAGCTTTCCACCAACGCTGATGCCCTCTTCATCTTGAAAAGAATCAAGCTCGGAGGAAACTTCTGAACGTCCGAAGGAGGCGTATACTACGCTCTTGTTTACAGGAATTGTTAAAGGATCATCTCGATTGACAATAATTTTATCTGCATTGTTATAAATACGTTGTTTTACCTCTGCATAAGCTTCTAAATTACCGTGGCGATCAATATGGTCTTCGGTAATATTTAAAATACTGGCGATTTGTAAATGCAATGAATACGTAAGTTCAAGCTGAAAACTCGATAATTCCAGCAGAATAATATCGTATTGTCCGTCAAGCAATTTAACCGCAGATACGCCAAAGTTACCGCCTATTCCTACTTTAATGCCTAAACTGCTTAATCCTTGATACAGCATATCGATCACCGAACTTTTGCCATTCGACCCTGTGATACCAATAACAGGGCTCTGGTTGTGACGAGCAAACAGCTCTATATCACTTATCAGTTCTATGTCTAATGCCATCGCCTTTTTCAACGCGGGATGGTTTGTATCCACGCCTGGGCTGACGACTACCGTATGGAACTCATCAAATTCAGACGTAGTATTGAATTCTTGTAATTGGACTTCTTTTAATACCGAATATTCACTGACTTTCAGTTGCACTTGATAGATATCAGTGACAAACAGACAAACCTTGGCTTTAGCTTTGGTGAAAAAGTCTATGCATGCTTTGCCAGTGATACCGAATCCGATAACAGCGACTTTTTTATCAGCATAGTCTTGAATGCTCACCTGCTCTCTCCTATCTTAACTTTAAGGTAGCTAAACCAATTAGCACTAAAATCAGTGAAATAATCCAAAAACGCACTATGACTCTTGGTTCTGGCCAGCCTTTGAGTTCGTAATGGTGATGAATAGGTGCCATGCGGAAAATACGTTTACCGCGTAACTTAAAACTCCCTACTTGAAGAATAACCGAGAGGGTTTCAGCCACAAAAATTCCCCCCATGATAATTAACACTATCTCTTGTCGAACAAGCACGGCTAGTACCCCAAGGGTCCCACCTAGCGCTAGGGAACCGACATCGCCCATAAACACTTGGGCTGGATAGGTATTGAACCAGAGAAATCCCAATCCTGCACCCACTATAGCGGTGCACACAATAACAAGTTCGCTGGTAAGTGGGATAAAGGGAATATTCAAATAGGCTGAAAAATTCACATTGCCTGTAACGTAGGAGAATATGGCAAAAGCGCCTGCGACTAAAATTGTGGGCACTATCGCCAGCCCATCCAAACCATCAGTAAGATTTACCGCATTACTGGTACCTACGATGACGAAATAGGTAATGATGATGTAAAGCAAACCTAGCTGTGGAAGTACGTCTTTAAAAAAGGGGACGATTAATGATGTTTCGGCTTCGATATTTGCTGAGCTATATAAGAAAATCGCTACACCTGTGGCAATGATTGACTGCCAGAAATACTTCCATCTGGCAATAAGTCCTTTAGGATCTTTACGAACCACTTTTCGATAGTCGTCTATAAAACCTAAAATACCGAGACTCACCACCACAAACAGGGTAACTAGCACATATCGATTGCTTAAATCAGCCCAAAGCAAACTACTGGTTAATATTGCCGCTAAAATTAAAACACCGCCCATCGTTGGGGTGCCTGATTTTGATAAATGCGACTGAGGGCCATCATTTCTAACCGTTTGCCCAATTTGCATTTGCTGTAGCCAAGTAATCATTCTTGGCCCAATCAAAATAGCAATCATCAAAGCAGTAAGGGTACTTAAAATTGCTCGCATGGTTAGATATGAAAATACGTTGAATGCACTTTCATATTGGGTTAACCATTCAGCTAGCCAAATTAACATTCGTTAGACTCCTGTACATCGCCGTCTTCAGCTTTGTTGTTATAGTTATTCTTTAACGCTTCACAGACTCTTTCCATTCGCGCACTTCTTGAGCCTTTAACCAATATATTGACTGGTAGTTGGTGCGCTTGCGTTGCAGCTGCTATCAGTAACTCCAAATGTTGCATCACATCATCCACAGATTTGCAATGAGTGCCTTGATTTCCCAACATTTTACTCGCATGCTGACTTAGCTCGCCTAATGATATGAGTGCATCAATCTTATTTTGTTTCGCATAATCGCCAATATCTTGATGATATTGCATAGATTGATCACCTAATTCGCCCATATCTCCGAAAACAAAGACTCTAGGACCTGCGTAGGTTGCTAGAAGGTCAATCGCTGCTTTGACAGAAGCCACATTGGCATTGTAAGTGTCGTCCATTAAACGTACATCAGCCCCAAGCTTTACAACCGAAAGTCGTCCTTTTACCGAACGCATTTCGAACAAACCAGCTTGGATTTGAGGTAATTCAGCCCCTACTTGTGTTGTTAATGCCGCCGCCAACACTGCGTTTCCAACGTTGTGTTTACCCGGTACTCGCAATCGAATGGGTATTTTGCCTTGTGGGGTGACCAATTCAAACTCAGCACATCCATCTTCGTTAATACTTACATTGGTAGCGTAGAATTGACCCTTTGCAGACGACGGTGAAAAGGTCAAGGTTTTGCAATGATCTGTTTTGCCCAACCAAAATTCATAGAATTGGCTATCAGTGTTTACTAACGCCACACCGTCACTAGGTATTCCTGAATAAATTTCGCTTTTTGCTCTGGCAACACCAAACAAACTACCAAACCCTTGTAAATGTGAAGGCGCGGCATTGACGATGGTAGCCACATCTGGTTTCACTAAATGGGTGGTGTAATCAATTTCGCCAGAATGATTTGCGCCCATTTCGATAACCGCAAATTCGTGTTCGGATTGTAATCTCAATAAGGTTAATGGCACGCCAATATCGTTGTTAAAGTTGCCTTGAGTAAACAGTGTTTTGCCACATTGGCTTAAAATACTCGCGGTCATTTCTTTAACAGTTGTCTTACCGCTGCTGCCTGTTATGCCGATAGTTTTCGGGTTAACTTTTTGTTTTACTGCTGCACCCAATAATCCCAAGGCTATTTTGGTGTCTTCTACCATTATTGTAGGCAGGGGGCTGTTGACTGGTTTGCTTACAACAAGTGCACTAGCGCCTTTTTCAAGGGCTATGACTAGGTATTCATGGCCGTCAAAATTTTCACCGACCAATGCAAAAAACAAATCACCGGATGACAAGGTACGTGTATCTGTAGATACCTGATTTACTTGCATTTCACTAACGCTATCTGTACTCAAACGTCCTTTTATTTGGGACGCTATCCAGCCTAAAGAACAGCTAATCATACGAACTCCTCCGCTAGCTGACTGACATATAGTCGTTCATCATAAAAATGTTTATTCCCTTGGATTTCGATATAGGTTTCGTGTCCTTTTCCTGCCACCAACACTAAGTCACCTGAGTTTGAATGCTCAAGGGCGTAGCGTATGGCAATTTTTCTATCTTGCTCAATATGCACTTTGTGCTTGTTTTGAATGCCATCAAGGACAGCTTTTATAATATCTTCTGGCGGCTCGAATCTTGGGTTATCGTTGGTCAGCACTATTTTATCCGCTAACTCATCAGCAATTTTTCCCATCAAAGGTCTTTTACTGGTATCGCGATTGCCACCACAACCAAAAATTACCCACAATTGCTTGTCTGCATGTGCTCTAGTAGCGATTAATGCTTCTTGAAGCGCATCTGGGGTATGCGCATAATCCACAACAAAAGCACGATTATCGATGTTGAATGTTTCCATGCGACCATCAACCCCAGATACTTTAGATGCAGTGTTGATTAGGTCTTGTATAGATACACCTTGCAGCTTAAAAGCCGAAATAACAGCTAAGTAATTAGCTAAATTAAATTTTCCATAAAGAGGAATTTGAATTGAGTCTTGGTTATCTTGAGTATTTAGACGAAATTCAATGCCGTTAGGTAAATAACTGACATCAATGGCCACCAAATGTGTTTTTGCATCATAAGTAGAAATCTCGGAGCCTGATGAAATAGCAAAAAACAACTGCTCCACAGAAGCTTGGGCCTGTTTAGACCAGAGTGCAGACTCGTCATCATTGGCATTTAAGACCAAATATTGAATCGAAGAATTGGCTAATATGCCTCGCTTTGCTTGGGCATAGGTTTGCATGTCGCCGTGGTAATCTAAATGATCTTGAGACAAGTTAGTAAAAATCACAGTGGTGATTGGTAGACCCGCTAAGCGCCCCTGCTCAATGCCATGTGATGAAGCTTCAAGGGCAACATGAGTCACATGATTAGAGGCTAGATTGGCTAGTTGTTGATATAAACTTACAATATCTGGTGTTGTATTAATCGTTTCCGCGACTTTAACTACTGACTGCAGTGGTCTATGCAGGTGTATCCCAAGCGTACCTAGAGAAGCACTATGGTTCCCAAGTTGAGCTGCAACCTGAGCATATAGATTGGCAACCGAGGTTTTACCATTAGTGCCAGTCACTGCCACCAGATGCTCTATCTGACTGATAGATGGATAAATAGTGCGTAAAAATTCAGGCAACTTGGATTTCAAACCACAAATGAAGAAAACCAAGGTGTTATCTTGTTGTTCAACTGCGTAATCCTCAGCATCCACCAGCGCTAAAGGCGCTCCTTTTGCAACGACTTGAGGTAAATATTCACGACCATGTACTTGAGTACCTTGCAATCCAATGAAGATAGAGTGCTGATTGATTTTACGACTATCAAGGGTGGCATCTTTAAACACTTTGCCACCCAAAGCTTCTAGGTCAAGATCAGGCACTTGCAACAGTCTTAGTCCAGCCATGACATCTGTTATTGCAATGCCAGGCATTATTAGAGGACTACTCATGATCTTTCCTCATTACCACACTGGCAGCATGAGCTGCATCTGGTGGAATATTGAGCATTTGCAATGTACCTTCGGCAATGGCTGAAAATGTTGGTGCAGCTGTATCACCCGCATGATACAAGTCTCCACCAGGCTCATTGATTAAAACCACTATGGCCAATTGGGGATCTGACACTGGCGCTATGCCTGCGAATATATTGACATATTCTTCGCCATAACCACCGATCACGGCTTTTTGGCTAGTGCCTGTTTTTCCTGCTATGCGATAACCAGGCACACTTGCTTTGTGTCCTGACCCACCTTGTTGGGTAACACTTTCCATCATATTTAGCAAAGCAACAGCATTCTCTTCACTTATGACACGAATTGGCGGTTCTTCAGGTTGATCCACTTTAACAATTGACAGTTGATTCAAAATTCCGCCATTGGCAATAGTGGCATACATTCTGGCCAACTGTGCTGTGGTTACTGCTATGTTGTAACCAAATGAAAGGGTGGCAATTTCGTGTTTTGACCAACGATTTCTTTCATGAAAAATACCACTGGATTCACCTAGCATATTTAACCCGGTATCGCCCATAAGTCCCATGTTATAGTAAGTATCCATCAAAAAATGCCGAGGAACTTCTAAGGCTAGTTTTGACGTACCCATGTTAGAAGAATGCTGAATAATTTCTGTTAGGGAAAGTACGCCAAAATTACGAGGATCGCTAACGCGACTGCCACCTAAATACATCCACCCAGGGGATGTATCCACTGTGTCATCAGGTTTTACTAAACCAAACTCTAAAGCAGCTAATACAGCAAGGGGCTTCATTGAAGAACCAGGCTCAAAAGCATCTGTAATAGCGCGATTACGCACTTTATGACTGGCCACAGTAGAACGGTTATTAGGGTTATATGAAGGTGTATTCGCCATGGCCAACACTTCGCCAGTATGCACATCCACTACAACCACTGACGCTGAGGTCGCTTGATATCGAATAGTAGCCTTTTTAATTTCTCGAAACGCTAGCGCTTGAATGCGCTGATCAATGGTCAACTGAAGATCTTCCGCTTTTTTACCTTCTTGTTGTTCCAATATTTCTATTTGACGACCTGAAGCATCTCTTCGAATGCGACGTTTATCCGGTGTACCCGTTAAGTAATTGTCATATAGTCTTTCTAGACCTTCTAACCCTTTATCATCAACATCGGTAAAGCCTACAATGTGCGCAGAGACCTCTCCTGACGGATAATATCGTTTTGATTCATTACGTAAATATACCCCTGGAATTTTTAGGTTTTTAACATAATCGGCCATCGCCGGGGTAATTTGACGCTGTAAATATATAAAACGTCGGTTAGGATTACTGACTCTGTCTAGCAAATCGTCTAAATCTCGCTCCAATACTTCAGCTAAAGCAATCCATCTGCGCTTGTCGGCCAAACCCTCGTTGTCATGGATAATCTTGGGATCAGCATAAATGGCTTGCGCAGGCACTGAAACCGCTAGTTGCTGGCCATTTCTGTCGACAATTAGACCACGATAATTGACATTATCTCGAGTACGTATTGTGCGATTGTCACCTTGTTCAATTAACACATCAGGTTCAATTACTTGAATATAAGCAGCGCGGGCAATTAAGCATGCAAAGACTAAAAATACTGTGCCCAATACAACGCCAAAACGCCAATGCATGAGCATTGGCGATACTTTAGGTTTGGCTTGCCCACCGTTTTTCTTTTTACGGCGCGGCTTTTGTATGGTTGCGCTAATGGTCATTAATTTTCACTCACAAAGACCTCATCGTCTTTCGAAGGTCGCCGCATGTTCAAACGCTCTCTGACCAACCGCTCTATTCGATTGTGTTCAGTGAGCGCGTTTTGCTCAATTATCAAATGTCGCCATTCCACATCTAAGCTGTCTTTTTCTTCAATCAATTGCTCATGAGTAATCAATAATTCACGATTTTTGTGAGTACTTACCACCACTGCTAAGGCTGTACCTACAACAGCTAAATACATCAATAAGAGAAAAGTGTGCCGACTTAAGTCGGCAGTAATAAGTAAAAGCAAATTAAAGTTCGGTGTGGTTTTCTCACTCATAATTTTTCCGCCACTCTCAATACTGCACTTCGTGCTCTGGGATTTTGTTGAATTTCTTCAGCCGATGCTTTAATCGCGCGACTTAAAGATTTCAGTACTTTGCCCTTATCAGCTTCTTGCTGACTTATAGGCAACCTTGCTGGCAATTTTTGCCCCTGGCTTTTGGCTTTAATAAATCGCTTAACAATTCGGTCTTCTAACGAATGAAAGCTTATGACCACTAATTTCCCGCCGGGTTTCAATATATGACAGGCAGAATCTAAAGCTGTTTCTAACTCGTCTAATTCGCCATTAATAAAAATTCGGACAGCTTGAAAACTCCGTGTGGCTGGATGTTTGAACTTATCTTTTACCGGCACTGCTTGGTCGATAATTTGCACGAACTCTTTGGTAGTAGATAAAGGCTTGCTAGCTCTTCTTTCAACTACTGCTGTGGCTATTCGACGACCAAATTTCTCTTCTCCGAGTACTTTTAAGACATGAGTGATATCGTCTAAACTCGCGGTGTTTAACCATTCAGCGGCGCTTATGCCACTGGATTGATCCATACGCATATCGAGAGGACCATCATGCATAAAACTAAATCCGCGAGTTGCGTCATCTAATTGAGGTGATGACACGCCGATATCCATTAATATACCGTCAACTTGCCCATCAAGCCCCTGTGATTGCATAACCGGCAGCATCTCTGAAAATGCACAATGGTTAATACTGAATCGTTTGTCTTGAGCCAGCGCTTGAGCCGCTTGAATAGCCTCAATATCTCTATCGAAGGCAATTAGACGTCCGTTTTCGGATAATGCGGTTAAAATTCCTCGGCTGTGACCACCCCGGCCAAAGGTAGCATCCACATAGATACCATCGGGTTGAATCGCTAAAGCCTCAATCGTCTCGTCGAATAAAACCGAGCGATGGGCAAAATTTGCCGATGTCATAGCGCAAAATCCTGCAACCGCTCTGAAAGCTCAAAGCCCCCTTGCTGTTGCACTGCGATATCAGCTTCAAGTTGAGCTTGCCAAGTGTCTGCATCCCAAATTTCGAATCTATTTAATTGGCCCACTAGCATGACTGACTTTTTTAAATCAAGGAAAGCACGAAGATTAGGTGCGATTAAGAATCTGCCGCTTTTGTCCATATCGCCATCTGCTGCATTTCCCAACAGTAGGCGTTGTAAGCGACGTTCATCATCGTTCATGGATGAGAAAGTCCGAAGTTTTAATTCAATTTCTTCCCATTCGGGAAGTGGGTAAAGTAGCAAACATTTTTGCGTAATATCTATGGTACAAACCAGCTGTCCCTGGCAATCATCCATCAGGCCTTGTCGATACTTCGTCGGTATCGTTAATCGGCCTTTCGTGTCAAGATTGATTGCGTTAGCGCCGCGGAACATTTCCCCTAGCCTATTTTTGTTGTTAGTAGCTTGTTGTTATTTTTTTCTAAACTGGTTTTCCCCTTTGCAAAAACCCTTTTATGCCACTATTACCCACTTTTTTGCAATTTTTGACCTAAAACCTACTTTTGTCAAGGTTTTATTTCGAGTTTTGCACTCTTATTGTGGTTTCCAGTTCGAAGCTGGAATCTCCGGTTGAGATGAAGTTATTGTAAAAGCTAGTGTTTATTTCGCGTTTTAGCTGCCCTATGGAAGCCTTTGCAAAAACTAGTTTATTCATACAGGGTTTTTGAACGGTGATTAAAAAGCTTCACTATAGTAAAAAATAAAATAAGGAAATCATGCATTGACGATGTACAACCAGTGGGACGGGCTCGCCTGCTTATCAAAATTTTAATTTAAGGATATAATAGCTGACGTTATTAGTTTTACTTTCCTAGCACGTCTTCAATGAAATTTGCTGGAGATGTATAGGTTCTCGGACCTAAATTTCCGTGGGAACCTTCGCTTGACCAAGTTCCAACAACGCCTTTAAAGTGGTCATCATCGCCAAAACTCATGGTTTTTTCATAAGTGTAATAACTAAAGCTATTGTTGGTTCTCTGAATTATCACGAAAAAGCAATTGGTTAGCCCCCTCGGTTCAGGGAAGGTAATTAATACAGCGTCTTTTGTTGGAATTTGTAATACATCTAGATTTTCTGCAAAGTCTTTAGACACAATATCAGTTGCAGCTTGTTTAAGTTTGCTAAACTCTCCTCTTATCAAGTCTTCAAAAAATAGTCCCTCAGTAGTAAAGGTCCATTCAGGTAAAATTCGATGCTGAAAAAAGTATACTCTTTCAGACTCTGGAACATTGTCAACTGCGCTCTCAGGGGTTTGACTAGTAAGGTTTTGAGACACGTTGTTATCTTGAGCTGGCGAACTCGAATCATTTTCAGTAGAAGAACAAGCAACTAAAGCAATTGCTAAAATCAAAATATATAGTTTCATGTTCTTCCTTTTACACGAGCGACTCGCCGATAAGTCAAATTATTCCTGATTAAATATTCTTGCTTGGTAAAATCAAGCCGTTTAACTCTTAAGCTCTTTTACAATAACAAACCAGTAGAAAAACGCCTAGCACATAATGATAGGTTGTTTTTATAAAATTGGTTTCTGGTATATTTGTTTTGGATAGGATTACTGGCTAATATTTATGAGGCCATACAAGGTAGATAATAAAAAAGCCACTTTACTTAAAGTGGCTTTATACGTTTGTAAAGCTTCAATTAAGCTTGAGGCGCAGCGGCTTGAGATTGCGCTAATTCTTGTTCTCTCGCGGCTTGAGCTGCAGTCACTACTTGAATCGCTTGAATTGGATTTTCAGTTTTGTTTGATAACTCAACTAAACGGTTCAATTGACCAAGAGACAACATAAGAGAATAACATGCACCTAAGAAACCAGCTTTGTGCATCGCTAGTACCTTGTCATCTTCCATTTCAAGTAGCTTTTTCTCATTTACAGACAAGATGCCTGTCACATTACGAGTTTGACCTGAAACATAACGAATGCGGATTTGTAGTTCTTCAAGCAAATCATTGTCTTGCAACTGCTTTATAAAACGTTGGTTTTGTACTTCGCTGTTAGCTAGATCAGCAAGAAATTGCTGACGATTTTTCAATAATTCACTTGGCTCACCGCTTTCAGTAAATAAAGGCTCACCTTCATCGCCGAAAAGCTCAGAACTTTCGTCGATAAATACACCTAATTTGTCACCGTCAGGGCGAATGTCGAATGGGTATCGTTGGATGTTAAGAGGGATGTTAGCACCCTGCCAACGATCTTCACTCCAAAATAAATTCTTACCTTGTTCTAACCCTAACATAGCAACTGAATGGATGTTATTGGTCGTAGGATCTTGAATTAATACAATTGGCATAGTGTTGGACAACTGCGCGTATTCGCGAATTGTCGCAGCCGCTAAATGGGTTTCTTTTGCAAACGAAAAGTCCGTTTTAGGGATAATTTTTAGTGCACCATGCTTTGCTTTATCAAGCGGAATATAGTTAATTGCCATTATTACTTCTCTGATTATATTTTTATGGTTGGACGGAGACTTATGCGTAATAAATTTTTCCGCCCTCGAGAACAACCTTGTTGTTCGCATCTTGTCCTTCACAGGGTTCGCTATTATGGTACAAAGTGACTCTGATGTCACCCTTTGAACGACAATAGAATAACTCTATGACTAGTCAATCTCTAGCCTGTGCAGTATAGTAGAATTAACTACTTAAAATTATTAGAAGTTTCTTCAGAAACCAAAATTTATAAATAAGCGTTTAATAACAGTAAATAATAACCACCTAACGAAACGAGCCCCATGAATACAAACAAAAAGTTAATTTTACCATTTGCACTTGCTTGCATTGCAACCACTGCCTGTACTTCCACTTCTTCTGAATCTATGAGTGAAAAAGCGCAACGCATAGCCCATGAAAATATTATTGTTGACGGCCACATAGATGTACCCTATCGCGTGAATAATCAGTGGGTTGACGTGACAGTAGCAACAGAAGACGGTGATTTTGACTATCCAAGAGCAGTTGCTGGCGGCTTAGATGCGCCATTCATGTCAATTTACGTACCAGCTCGATTAGACAATAGTGCACAATCGACTTACTTGGCAGACGATTTGATAGATATTGTTGAAGCAATCGTAGGAAGAGCGCCTGATAAATTTGCGCTTGCTTATAGCACTGCAGATGTAGAACGAAACTTTAAAAAGGGCCTTATTTCATTGCCTATGGGGATGGAAAATGGTTCCCCAGTGCAAGGCAGCATGGAAACCCTTAAACATTTTTATGACAGAGGCATTCGTTATATAACCCTAGCGCATTCGCAAAGTAATCATATTAGTGATTCCAGCTATGATCTTAGACGCCAATGGAAGGGGTTAAGTCCTTTTGGAAAAGAGCTAGTAGCTGAGATGAACAAATTAGGCATCATGGTTGATATTTCTCATGTATCAGATGCAGCCTTTTATCAAGCCATCGAGATATCAAAAGCGCCTGTTATTGCCTCTCATTCTTCATTACGTCGATTTACGCCGGGCTTTGAGCGCAACATGAACGATGACATGGTCAAGAAACTGGCTGAAAATGGCGGCGTTATCATGATTAACTTCGGTTCAGGTTTTGTAAGTCCTATGGCGAGAAGTTGGCGAGATCGTATGACCGAAGAACGCACCGCCTTGGTTGATACCTTTGGATCTGATAGCCAAGAAGTAAAAGACTTTGATGAAAACTTTAAAACACAAAATCCTTATCCATTTGCTGATTTAAACATTGTCCTAGACCATATCGATCATGTGGTTGAACTCGTAGGTATTGAGCATGTTGGCATAGGTTCAGACTATGACGGTGTTGGTGATTCGCTACCCGAAGGATTAAAAGATGTTTCAACTTTTCCAAACCTAGTCGAAGGTTTGCTGGAAAGAGGCTATAGCGAAGATGATATTAAGCTGATCCTAAATGAAAATCTTATGCGGGTTTGGAAAGAAGTAGAAAAGATTGCTGCGGCGTCTTAGTATTATTAGACACCCTGACGAAAGTCAGGGTGCAGATTCTACGCTGAGCACGCAATGACGGTAGATTTTTGTCATCCTGACGAAAGTCAGGATCTAAATTCCCGCGCAGTCTAACAAAGATATGCTAAGACTTATCTTTCAAAAAACCAGACAATTTATCCTTGGCTTTATCCAATAATTTCTCTTTCTCTTCGTCTACTTTTTCTTGAATTTTATCTTTAGCAGCATTTTTTAAACGATCTTTGGCTTCTTGCTTTGCTTTTGCAATCGCATTGTCTAACATCGCTTTGGCTACTGCAGCCCCAACCTGGTCTGCTGGTAGTCCATTTGGTTCGCCAACTGCGCCAGCACTAAAGGTAGGCAAGGTAACTTCATAAACCTTTTTCTCAATTTCATATTCACCCGTAGGTACAGCTTCAAAATTAAGCGTTAACTTGGCATTACTAATAATTACTTCTTCTACAATGACCAAAGGATTAATTTTCGACTCACTTGGTGGTGGCGTATCGCCTGAAGCAGTTAAGTTAGCGGCTAGGTTATCTTTCAACACAATCAAATTTCCTTTACCTGCAGCATCCAATTCATACAAAATCTCGGGAGCGTTAACGGTTAGAGATTGTACTCTGTAAGGTTCACTGGTGACATTGCCAATATCTAGGGTGATCGCTTCTAAACTAAAGGCATCTTCGTCAGAAAAACCTTGAGGGTTTTCTACGTCAATGTCGTTAATGGTTAGACGCCCCTCAGACAAGGCTAGATCAACATTAAATACACTGACTTGGGTGCCTAAAAATTTGCTTCCCTGTTGCTCGATTTGGGTCTTAATAATATCCCCAGCGTTAGACAGGGCATACCAAACACCGCCGGCAACCACAGCAATTATTACTAATAAAATGATAAGAACTTTTTTCATTGGCGACTCCTATTCGCGCTTGTTTTATATTTTAATTTTACATCTCAGTGGCGCATCAAGATCAAACTATCTCGCCTACCCTTGTTCATGCTGCTGCATAAAATAACCCAAGGTTTTTAACATGTTGTCATGTTGCGGGTTTGCTTTAGGCACAGCACAACGTTCATTTTCATTGACTTCAGACTTATTAAACTGCAACTGCACTATCTGCACCTGATTCATAACCACATCCGCATGACAGACATCATAGCTTTCATCAACTTTGAAAAACGTATGATTGCCATCAACTTTTTCAATCAGTGATTCAATACCGCTGACCATAGTGACGTTATCAGCCATTGAATGGGCAGCAAATATTGGCTTTTCTATAGTTTTATCTTTTAAAAACTCACGAATGTCTCGAATTACATCCATTAGTATTAGTCCGGAATAACTAGCGACACTAGGATATTTATATGGATGAGGACCTTGGGTTTCATAGTCACCATCAAGTAATTTGGCGAGTAATTTAATCCCCCAAATCTTACTCATAGTTTCTGCACCACCCGTCAGCTCTAACGCCGCTGAAAACAATAAAATCCCTTTAACTTTGTCCGGATTATGTAAGCTATACCAGGTCGCAAATGCGCCACCTGTTGAAAAGCCGCCAATAAATACAGGTTGCGGCTGCTGTTCGACTATCCCCATAACCTGATTTACGTGTGCATACCAACGACTTTTTAATTGGCTATCTTCCATGTCAGCATCTGCTTCTAACTTGCCATGACCTGGGGTCAAGGGTACAACCACAGTATAACCTTCGCGATAAAGATATTCGGCAATAGAACGCATAAAGAAGGGTGAATCACTTAAACCGTGAAACAGTACCACTACCCCTTTAGATGTATCTGACTGAAAGACATAAGGGGCATTGCCTTCACTCTTTAGCACATCAGAACACACTTTATATTCATAAGAAAGTTGCTGTTCGCAAACGCGTGTTGACCCCAATTCTTGTTGATAAATCGCGGCAAACTCATCTAACTGACTTGATGAAAGATTAGCCTGCGCATAAGGAATGACCAAACAGGATAAAAACAGAATTAAGACCGATTTCAAACAAAAGCTCCATTTGCAGACACAACAATAAGAATAGACATAAAAAAGCAAAAGTTGTTCAAATGATACAACTTTTGCTTCGATATATTTTAAAAAAAATTAGAGACTAAGCTGACAACCAAGCTTCTAGGTCGTCACTTCCACCAATGTGTTTTCCGCCGATGAAAACTTGAGGAACAGTTTCTCTACCTGACACAGCTTTTAAGGACGCTAGAGTTGCATCTCTACCAAGCTGAATTTCTTCGAATTCATAGCCATTTGCAGTTAATAACTCTTTGGCTTTTTTGCAGTACGGGCAGCCTATTTTTGTAAACAAAGCGACTTCTTCTGGGGCTTTAACGCTAGGATCTAAATAAGCAAGCATAGTGTCTGCATCCGACACTTCAAATGGGTCACCTGGCTTATTTGGTTCTATGAACATTTTTTCTACAACGCCGTCATTCACTAACATGGAATAGCGCCAACTTCTTTCACCAAAACCTAAATCTTGTTTTCCAACTAACATTCCCATACCACGAGTAAAATCGCCGTTACCATCGGGTATCATAGTGATGTTTTCAGATTCTTGATCCGCTAACCAAGCGTTCATTACAAAAGTATCGTTAACCGATACACAGCAAATTTCGTCTATGCCTAGTTTTTTAAATACGCCAGCCAATTGATTATATCTGGGTAAGTGCGTTGAAGAGCAAGTTGGCGTGAAGGCGCCAGGAAGCGAAAATACGATGACTTTTCTTCCGTTAAAAATATCACTACTGTTTTTAGTTTCCCAATTTTCGCCCACTCTACAAGGCCAAGATACTTCAGGAACACGTTGCCCTTCACGGGATTCAAGTTTATTTAGGTCTGACATTTTATATTCCTTGGATAAATACGAATGTTTAGCTTAACTTTTAGTTTTTAATTCGTCCAATCTGTATTTATCGATCAATGAATAAAGTGTCGGTCGAGTCACGCCTAATAACTCGGCAGTCTTTGAAATATTCTGCTCGGCTTGCATGTAAGCACGACGAATTGCTTTTGACTCAGCCACTTCTCTGACTTCTCTTAAATTGAATACTTGTGAGCTGTGTTCTTCTTCAGCCGCCATGAGTCCAAGGTCGTCAGCCGTAATTAAATGGCTCTCAGCTAAAACTACCGCTGATTTCAGTTTATTTTGCAACTCACGAATATTACCTTTCCAAGAGTGAGCTCGCATGGCAGCAACTGCATCGTCGCTGAAACCTTTAACTTTGGCACCATATTCGTCTTTGTACTGATTTAAGAAGGTTTTGGCCAATAAAATCACATCATCGTCACGGTCTCGAAGTGGCGGAATAATAATGCTGATTTCACCCACTCGATAAAATAAATCTTCTCTAAAGGTCTCTTCTTTGACCATAGAATGCAAATCACGGTGGGTAGCACACACAACTCGCACGTCGACACTGATTTCTTGTCTTCCACCAACGCGCTCGATGACGCGCTCTTGTAAGAAGCGCAACATTTTTGCTTGCAAGCCAATAGGCATATCACCTATTTCATCGAGGAAAAGTGTACCGCCTTGGGCTAACTCAATTTTACCCAGCGTGGTTTTATTAGCACCAGTAAAAGCGCCTTTTTCATAACCGAATAATTCTGATTCCAACAGGTTTTCAGGTATAGAGGCACAGTTAATCGCGACAAACTTTTTATCTTTACGATGACTGGCTTCGTGAATACTACGCGCAAAGACTTCTTTACCGGTTCCACTTTCACCTAACAAAAGAGCACTAATATCAGTTTGGGCAATTTTCTCAGCTTTTCGAGCTGCACCTAAAATAGCTTCACTGTTGCCGATAATACGCCCCATAGACGCAGAGGTTTTAGCTAAGGCTTTGTTTTCTCTTTCTAATGCTGAAAGATTCAATGCTCGTTGTATAATCAGGTTGATAGTGTCAGTGTCTATTGGCTTTTGATAATAATCATACGCGCCTAAAGCAACTGCTTTAAGTGCATTTTCTTTATCATCATTACCTGTAACAACCACTACTTTAGTGCTTGGCGCTAACTGTAGAATTTCGGTAAGCGCTTGTAAGCCTTCAGATGCGTTTGCCGGATCTGGTGGTAAGCCTAGATCTAAAGTAACTACGCTTGGTTCAAATCGACGTAATTGGGTGATTGCCGACTGTCTATCAGCAGCAAACACTATTTCTACGTCTTTTAGTGCCCATTTCAGTTGCTTCTGAATACCTAAGTCGTCATCGACTACCAGAATCTTTTCCATAAACGTCTATAGTCCTTTTGGTAATTTAATCAAAAAAGTCGTCCCTTGACCTACTTCGCTTTCCACTTCCAAAATACCTTTACTTTCTTCAATAAAAGTTTTCGCATCGTAAGCGCCTATTCCCATGCCAGCATTGCCTTTTGTGGTATCAAAGGGTTTAAAAAGTCGATGTTTTATAAAATCCATAGACATTCCTTCTCCGTTATCGGCAATTTGTATCTCAACTTCAGCATCGGTTTGAGATATTTGTAGGTTAACACTACCATCATCAGGAGTTGCTTGTTGAGCATTTTGAATTAAATGGTATAAAACATTAGACAATTTTTCGGCATCTATTTGCAGATTTATTTCGCCGTTGGCATCTACCTTAGGTAATGGAAGTAAGGTAGCACATTTTTGCGCAATTAGGTCATTGATTAATGACACGACCTCAACATTGTTTTTCCCTTTATTTGGCTCGGTATTTTTTTGCATCAATTGCTTGAGCATCTTGTCCATACGTTCTTTGGTGTATTCAAGGGTTTCAAAAGTATCTTCAATAAACTCTGGATTATCTTTATGTTCTTTTGCATTAGAAATAATTAAGTTTATTTGGGCCAATACGTTTTTTAAATCATGCACAACAAAAGCCGACATGCGGTTAAAGGCTGCAAACTGCGCGTTTTCAGCTAACGCAAGCGAGTTCTCTGCATTGATAATAAAAGACGTAATTTGATCAGACAATGCACTGATATAATCTCGCAATTCCCAATTTAGCGCTCTACGGTTTGGCAATTCAGCATCTAAGCAGACAAATCCCCATAAATCATCATTGACCACAATGGGAATAATAAGTTGATACGGACAGTGATGAATAAAGGCTGATTTCTCATCAAGATGGGCATAGTTTTCTGGTTTAGATTTAAGTTCATCCACATCGATGATCCAAGGCTTTGTATCATAAAATCGAGCTATACACTGGATTACAAGCCTAGGAAGATCTTCTGCATGCGCTGGCAAACGACTCACAGGGGTAAAGTCTAGATTTCTTTTTTTATACACAATCCCCGAATCGTAACCTATGCCTTCCATCCAGCCTCTTAACGCTGTTTCATAAACACTTGGCAAATTATCGGTCTTACTTTCGGTGAGCGTTTTGGTAAGTTTTACCCACTCAACACGATAATCATATTGATTGGCATAAAAGTGTTTCGTAATAAACACTTTTACCTTGGTTCGAATTTGATGAGACATCAGCAAGGCTGCTAGTAAGGTCAAGGAAATAACCACCAATGCCAATTGAATACTTAACGACCAGCTACCGCCATAATATTTCACCAAATAGCCTAAAAGTGACATCACTAAAAGATAGATGCCAGCCAAGAGTAATAAGGTACTGTGTAATACCACATCACGACTGACAAATATTTCTATACCCCAATGTTTAATTCTGCGCACAGCAATGACTAAAAACGGCATTAAGGTGAAAAATATGTAGCCTCTTGCGGCAAAGAAATCCCAACTTAGGGTATTTAACATCAGTGCATTCGCATAAATTGCGAAATCCATTAAGTTGATGGCGGCCAAATATATCACCAGGGGTTTAAACGCCCATTTATTTTCACCTGCTTGGCGATACATGATCTCCGTCATTACTAAGGCTTGGATTGCAAGTAATGTATGCAAGCTAAATTGCCAACTACTCGGCATTAACTGAAAACCAGCTGAAAGCATAGTAGTGACGGGTAAAATCAAGGCAATTAACGTCGTTGGTTGCCGCAAGAAACTAAATAGATTGCTTACACTGGTTTGTATACAGGCGCATATGAACAGCATCCAAACACTTTGTCTGATGCTGTCATAGACTAAGATGGATTCTCTGGAGAGGTTATTATTAATATAGGTAACGTGCAACACTGCCCAAGCCACCATAATAATGGTGGACAACATAAGCAAATGACGCGCAAATCCAGATTTGCGCGTAGTTAATAGCAGAAGGAAAAGTAAAAAGTAACCTAACGCGGTCAGTCCATAACCTAAATCAAATACCAAAGGGGTTACCTCTTTCGAATCAACAAACTACCGATGGAATAACCAGCGCCAAAAGAGCATAGAATGCCATAGTCGCCAGCTTTCAAATCTTGATGATGCAAAATAAAGGCGATAACAGAACCTGCAGACGCTGTATTTGCATACCGGTCCAACACAATGGGCGCTTCCTCTAGAGATGCATCTCTGCCTAACAATCGCTTACTTATCAATAAATTCATATTGATATTCGCCTGATGTAACCACCACCTTGTGAGGTTTTCTGGCCCGAGCTCATGAGCTTGTAGATGATCCACTATGTGTTGCGCAGCCATTGGACAGACTTCTTTGAAAACTTTTCTTCCTTCTTGATGAAAGAGTTTATCGGCTGCATATGGATCTTCATCAGTGGCATGGGTCATATAGCCAAAATTTGAACGAATATTATTCGAAAATTTTGTCACTGCTTTGGTCGACAATATATCAAAAGCGTGATCACTAGTGACTGTCTCTTGGGCTTCAATGATAGTCGCAGTGGCCACATCACCGAAAATAAAATGACTATCTCTATCTTTGTAATTTACTTGAGGTGATACTAATTCTGGGTTAATGACTAGTACCGCTTTGGCCGTGCCAGCGGCAACCATTTCGTAAGCTCGATGCATACCAAAGGTAGCAGCTGAACATGCTACTAACATGTCAAAACCAAAACCATCAATACCTAAGGCTTCCTGAACTTCTATTGCTATTGCAGGATATGAGCGTTGTGTGTAGGCACAAGACACAATGACGGCATCAATGTCGTTGGCAGTTTTATTTGCCGATGCCATTGCAGCTTTCGCCGCCTTAATGGCAATTTCCGCTTGATGTGAAATTTCGTCGTCTGAACGCGGCTTTATATCTGGACGCATTCGATGAATATCTAATACCCCATCTTTGCAATAAACATAACGACTTTTTATACCCGACGCTTTTTCCACAAACTCAGCAGAAGAATGCGGTTTTGCCTCCATTTCGCCTTTAGCGATTTCTGCTTCATAGTTTTGATTATGCCAGTCTGCATAGGCGTTGTAGGAATCGATAAGTTCTTGATTTGATATACTATGCTCTGGTGTCCAAAGCCCTGACCCACTGAGCACAATTTGTTTTGTCATTTTAAACTCTTACTATTATTTTAACTGTGACAATAGTAGTGCCTGACGATGCAATGTTCAATAAAACATGAAGCCCTTATTGCATTTAATGCCCAAACTTGGGGCAAGATGAAGAGCAAGTATTTGTTATAACTCTTTAGGATCCGGCATCAAGGGCGCAATTAATTTTGCAATTGCCCTAAATAATTGCACTCTTGTGGTTCCATTTCGCCACACCAAACCAATTTCTCGGAAAGCTTCCTGTTCTGCCGGCAAAGCAATCACATCTGTACCGGTTAAAATACCTTTTTTGAGGGCCATGGCAGGAATAAAAGTGTAGCCTAGTCCGCTATTTACTAAGGAAACCAAGGTATGCAGACTGCTGGCTTTTAAACTACTTACTTGAGATTTATGTGCTAGCCCACAAGCAGATACTGCATGTTCAGTTAAGCAATGTTCTTTCTGCAATAAGAAAATACTTTCATTTGGCAACTCATCAATACTGACATGATTTTTTAATGCCACAGCCGCGGTTTTATTGGTCACTAGATGAAAAGCATCTGTACCCACGACTAACTGCTTACAACCTGGAGTTTTCATCGGTAGCGCGAGAATAAGTAAATCCAATTCACCATCAGATAAGCGTTCCAACAAGTTGTCTGTGGTGTCTTCACTGAGCTGAAGTTCAATGTTAGGCAAGTGCGTTGCCATTTGACGGATTAAGGATTCAAACACAAAGGGCGCTATGGTGGGTATAGCACCTAATCGTAAACTTCCGCTTTTCCAATCTCCAGCAGATTCAGCAAAGCTTGTCCATTCTTGGGCATTACTGAGTAATTGCTTTGATTTTTCAACCATGGCTTCGCCAAAGTCGGTAAACACAAAAGATTTATGATCCCGTTCTAAGAGTTGATGTCCTAAAGTATCTTCGAGATTTTGAATGGCTGTGCTTAGGGTCGATTGGCTTACATTACATTTTTGAGCAGCCCGTAAAAAATGCTGCTCTTTATGCAATACGATGAGGTAATACAAATGCTTTAAATTTGGAAATCGCATAAGTTAATCTTTAGTTAATCTGATTATAGATATACCAAATTAACGCTTAAACACCAAATATAAACGACAATATGTAGAAAATAATAATAGATAACGCTGCGCCTGCAGGTAAGGTAATTACCCATGAAGTAATAATGGTTCTAATTACTTTCCCGTCTACCGCCGAAACACCTTGTGCAATACCAACACCAAGTACCGCACCCACTAGCGTCTGAGTAGTCGAAATAGGCAATCCTGTGCCAGATGCCACCAATACCGTAGTTGCCGCTGAAAGTTCTGCAGCAAAACCTCTAGATGGCGTTAAATGGGTAATTTTAGAACCAATGGTGGCCATCACTCTATGACCAAACATCGCAAGACCAAGCACTATGCCGATACCGCCTAAAGGTAGGATCCACCATGCAAGAGGGGAATTATCTAAAATAGCACCATCATTGGATACAACACTTACAACAGCGGCTAATGGCCCAATGGCATTTGCAACGTCATTTGATCCATGAGCAAAAGCCATACAACAAGCGGTTAGTACCATTAACACTGCGAACACTTTTTCAATGCGGGCATTTTGCTGTTCGGGCGTCATATGGTCGATAGCGTCATCAGAAGGAAGATGTCCTTGGTTGACTTTACGAATGAGGAAAAAACCAATGATACCGACGAGCACACCTATACCAATCGCCAACATATAGCCTTGATCAGATGGTAAATTCAGTCCGACGTGTTTTAACCCTTTTTTAATGGTAACCAACGACATAATAAAACCAGCCAAGCCCATGTACACAGGAACATAACGGTTTGCATAAGCTAGAGGGTGGTCACGATCGAATATTAACTTTTTCGCACTGATAAAGATACAAATGGCAATAATGCCTGAAATTGCAGGTGTGATGATCCAACTTCCAACAATTTCTAAAATTTTGCCCCATTCTACCGCGTTAGCGCTTATCCCTACGGCGGTAAAACCTACAATGGCACCTATGATTGAATGTGTTGTAGAAACCGGCCATCCTTGAAAGGATGCTACCACCAGCCATATACCGGCAGCTAATAGAGAAGAGATCATCCCTATTACAAGTAAATGCGGAACCTCTTCAAAGTAACCACTGTCCACTATACCTTTGCGGATAGTCGAGGTCACTTCTCCACCAGCGAGATAGGCACCAGCAAACTCAAACACCATAGCAATGAGTATTGCTTGTTTTAGCGTAACGGCTTTAGCACCTACAGAGGTGCCCATAGCGTTTGCGACGTCATTTGCGCCTATGCCCCACGCCATTATTAACCCAAAAATAGCCGCTAGCATAACCAACAACAGGCTATAACTTGATAAAATATCCATTAAAAACGTGGCCTATAGACTTGCGAGAATTATCAAATAAAGTGAGCGCAATATAAACGTTTACGCTCTAGTTGACAACACAACCAAATATTAAATTTTTATGTAACTGTAATAACGTCGGAAAAATTACTTCAGTAATTTCTTAATTGTCTTTTTCATAGACGCATTTTTAAGGTTCTTACCATGCGTCAGGTAGATGACGTATTCGCAAATATTCTTGCATCGATCACCAATACGCTCAAAGGCTCTAACTGACCATAAAACATCCAACCAGCGGTTAATATCTTCAGGATTAGATTGAATTTCAGACGCCGTTTGTTCCAACAACTTCTTATACATTTTATCGATTTCATTATCTTGCTGATGGGCAAGTATGGCCGCCTTATCATCTTGGCGAGCAAAGGCATCTAGGGTCGAACGCATCATATGCACTAGGCGATTGCCTATATCAATAATACCGGCTCTAACCATTTCTGATTCAGGCATTTGCTCAGACGAAATCAGTCTTGCTACTCTAGCAACTTCATCGCCGATACGTTCTAAATCGGTAGAGGTCTTCGCCACTGTCATGACCAATCGCAAATCACCCGCAGTTGGGTTACGCTTAGCAATGATGCGCATACACTCTTGCTCAACTTGAAATTCCATGGCGTCTACTTTGGTGTCATTTAAGCTCACCCGTTCCGCTAAATTTGGAATCTTTTCTTCGATGGACACCAAGGTATTGACAATTTGTTGCTCAATCACACCGCCCATAGTCAACACGGAATGTTTTAGCGTTTCTAATTCCTGATTATATTTGGCTGATATATGGGTATCTAGTTGTAATGGCTTGCGCATTTTAATCTACTCTACAATTAGCCATATCGGCCGGTAATATAATCTTCTGTCTGCTGCTTAGCAGGCATGGTAAATAATGAATCGCTGTCTGAAAACTCGATTAATTCTCCCTGATGCATAAAAGCAGCATAATCAGAAACCCTGGCCGCTTGTTGCATATTATGTGTCACAATTACAATGGTACAATGTTTGGCTAATTCACTAATCAGCTCTTCAATATAAAGCGTGGTAAGAGGATCAAGAGCAGATGTAGGCTCATCAAGCAACAAAATTTCTGGCGCGAGCGCCAGTGCTCTTGCGATCATTAAACGTTGCTGTTGCCCACCAGAGAGAAGTAATGCCGAATCGAATAGTCGATCTCTAACTTCGTTCCATAATGCAGCTTGTTTGAGCGCATTTTCTACTGCGTCGTCGAGTACCCTGCGGCTTTTTTGTCCTTGGATACGCAAACCAAAACACACATTCTCGTAAATACTCATAGGAAAAGGATTGGGGGTTTGAAACACCATACCTACTTGAGTACGTAAATTTGCTGTCTGTTCTTTCTTATCGTACACATTACGATCACCAATCCACACTTCGCCTTGGCAACGGTGTTTTTTGTTGAGATCATTCATACGATTAAAGCTGTTCAGCAAAGTTGTTTTGCCACAACCACTCTGTCCTATGAGGGCGGTAATTCGATTTTTAGGAATGCGGATACTGATGTTGTTAAGTACTTTTTTATTACTTAACCAAACGTTTAAATCCCTCACATCAATGCCAGCTTGGGCACGTGAAATTTCATCAACAGAAAGAATTTTTCGTTCAAACAACTTAAACATCTATTTCTGGTTCCTTTCATATTTATCACGTAAACGCTTACGCACAATTACCGCTGTAATATTCAATAGAAATACAATCACCAACAATAACATACAAGATGCAAACATCATCGATGATGTTTGGCTATCTAACTGATTATGGAATGCCCCGTCATAAATAAACACACCTAAGTGCATAAATTGACGTTCTAAATGTAAAAAGGGAAACTCGCCATCCACTGGCAAATTCGGCGCAAATTTTACCGCTCCCACCAAAATAAGTGGCGCTACTTCACCAGCGGCCCTAGCAATAGCCAGAATAATTCCGGTCAACAACCCTGGGCTTGCCATGGGTAAGACTACTTTTTGAATGGTTTCTAATTTAGTTGCCCCTAAGGCATAACTGCCCTCTCGTAGCCCCTGGGGTATTCGCCGCAAGCCTTCTTCAGCTGAGACTATTACTACGGGTAAAGTTAACAAGCCCATGGTTAAAGAGGCCCAAAGTAAGCCTGGTGTGCCAAAGGTCGGGGAAGGTAAATTATCATCGAACAACAAAGTATCAAGACTACCGCCAAGGGTGTAAACGAAGAAGCCAAGTCCGAAAACGCCGTACACCACTGAAGGAACTGCCGCCATATTGCTTATGCCGATGCGAATTAGCGCTGTAGTTTTATTATCAGGTGCGTATTCGTGCAAATAGATGGCAGCAATAATACCGAATGGCGCGACCACCAAAGTCATCAACAATACCATAAGCACAGTTCCGAAAATGGCAGGAAAAACGCCGCCAGAGGTGGCACCTTGCTTAGGCGTTTGCGCCAAAAAGGCCATCATTTTACTGAATGTGATGTAGATGCCATCGAAAAATCCAAGATCATTAGGAAAAATAATAGATTCCATGCTTGCCAAGGGTACTTGTCTCAAATTCCCATGGCTATCTACTAGTTCAATGGTATAGGCAGCTAATTGTTGATCAATACTATTTGAATAGGTTTGCCAGCGACTAAATTGTTGATATTTCTCTTGTAATGCAGGACTATCTTTGGCTACATCCTGTTGCAACAAGGTGGCGATATCTTGATGCAAGGGCTGTAAAATTGTACTTTGTACTTCCCCCAGCTCTGATTTCAATAATTCGGTGGTGGCGAGTAGATCATCTAAATTTTCTAAGTTTAAGGTATTGGATTCTGGTGAGGTTAAAGTTCGGACTTTCCCCAATATGCTTTCACCCAAATGAGTTTTAAGATGAACCACATCTGCTTCAGTCCTGACACTGACCTGAGGAATGTTTGCATTTTCAAATCTAAATTGCTTTTGAAATCTTGTTTGATATTCCTGAGCTAGCTCTTCTGCTGACAAATAACTAATTTCGTAATACTCTTCTTGTAAGGACTGAGGATAAGACAAGGTGACAGAATGTACTGCTGAAGGTAGAAAATATCTAGCGCCTTGCAAGCCTATAAACACCACCATTGCAAATAAAAAAATAAACAATATTGCCATGCATAAAATACTGATGGCCTCAACCATTGACTGTTTAAATTTAAAATAGTCTTGATTAACCATTGTTGTTTTTCCAACTAAGCCGATTTTTGAACATGGAGGCCAAGGTATTAATCACAAAAGTAAATGCAAATAAGATAGCAGCAGTTAAAAATAAAATATGGAAATGGGTGCTTCCTTGACTTGATTCTTGCAGTTCTATAGTTAAGTTTGATGTGAGCGAACGTAGGCCAGATAATAAATCCCAATCTGCTACTGGGGTATTTCCAGTGACCATCAAGACTATCATAGTTTCGCCGAAAGCCCGCCCAAAACCTAACATAATTGCAGAAATTATACTTGGCTGAGCTACAACCAAAACCACTCTAAACAAGGTTTGAACTTCTGTTGCACCTAGTGCAAAAGCCGCATGTTTGGCGCCATCTGGAACATCATGAATGGCATCGTCGACTAGTGTATAAATGGTAGGTGTGATGGCAATTCCTAAGGCCAAGGCGACTACTATTGAGCTTTTGGTCAAGGTGACACTGGTCATAATTTGGGTGAAAAGGCTTTCAGGTTGAGTCAGCAACAACGCCTGTAAACCTTGGGCTAGGCTAAAAAGAGCAAAAAGTGCCAAAGCAAAAAAGCCTGTCATTAGACAGATATAAAAGATAGATTGAGTGAAGTCTTCATGACGAGTTTTTATTGATGAATGTATGAAGATCATTGCCAAAAACACCATGGGCATGCACAACAGCATCATTAGTAGCGCTAGCAACGATTTCTCAGCAAATGGCGCTAACCATACCGCAGCGATAAAACCAATAATGACGGCCGGAATGGCTTCTATCATTTCGATTGAGGGTTTGAGAATCGCACGGGTTTCATTACTGGCAAAAAACGCCGTAAATACAGCAGCACCTAAGCCTAAAGGCACAGCGACAAATAAGGAAAGTACAGACGCTTTTATGCTACCAATAATAAGTGGCACTAAGCTGAATTTAGCCTGATCATTACCATCCACAACACTGGTTTGCCAAATAAATCCCGGTGTTTCGTATCCAATGTATTGCACCTCAGAGAATAGGCTTTTCCAAGTCACTACGCCTTGCAGATTTTCGGGCAAATAAAACATGATTTTATTCTCCCCCACTAAAATCACCCTGCTAGTGGAGGCAAAAATACCTGTTACTTTTGTACGCAAACTTTGTTTACTTACCAATTCAAACGTATTTGGGTTAAGCAGTAATAATTCATTCGTATCACTGATGAAATAGAGGGCGCCTGTATGTGGATCAAAATCCATATGAAGCACATTACCAACCTCTGCATTTTCAAATCGGTTAAGTTGTTTAAAAATGAAGTTTCCTTGGTGATTCACTATGCCCCAAACAGAATAGCTATGCTGTTCGAATAAGAAAAAGCCTCTTTGATTCGTCATCGGAATAAGCGCTTGATTCGCGCCAAGCTCAACATTCTGTAGTAGGACCTGGGCATCATCATAAATAAGCACTTGCTCACCTGTTTTGATCAAATGCTGGTGATATTTGGCAAGCGGGAGATAAAATTGAGCGTCAGGGTAATCAAAAACTTCCGCCTCTTCTAACTGATTTATATCAAATTGGTAAACTCTTATCCCTTTATTCTGCCCTTTGGTCCAAAGGTGCACGCGCCCTTGAGTTAGGTTTGCTTGCCATTGTTGATTGTGGTCTGATTTTATGACACCCAAGATCAAAGAGGATAAATCGAAAGAAGTAAAACGAGTAGACTCAACCCGAGTCCCGGTTATGTTTAAACGGTAAAGCTCCACTAAGCCATTGGGTGAAATAACCACATACCCATGATTAATCTCGCTACTCGCATCTAGCATCACCAATTCGCTATCACAGGTGACTCTGTGATGTGACAATTTTTCAACCTTGTCTTGTATTACCGAGGACACCACTAGGGCGCAATTTTCTTGACTGTAAATAATAGTGCGTTCGGCACTTTCTCTTACCCCTATCACATCTGTCAATTCGGAAATAGAAACACTGGACTGAAAGCTCAATTTTGGCGTATATAATAAGGGGACAGCGTTTGACAAGATATGTAAGATTAGCACTAAAAATGTAGCAAGCACTAACCAACCAAATCCCGTGAAAACACGAGCGGCTATGGCATTGTTACGGAATCGCACCTTGGCGTTGTGTGTTTTAAGCTTGCTTTGCATGGAAGAATTTTAAATAATTTCATAAAGATGCAATCTTTCTGCGATAATAACACAACAACTTGATGACAAAACTATTAAAAAGGTCAAAAAATGCAAGCAATGGTACTTACCGTTATTGGTCGTGACAAAGCAGGCTTAATTAATGAAATAGCAACCGCAGTCTCTGAATGCAAGGGAAATTGGCTCAGGAGTAGTTTCTGCCATCTTGCTGGTCAGTTTGCAGGTTTTGTTGAAGTTTTGTTAGAACAAGACATGCACAATGAATTGATTCGTAAATGTCACGCCATTGCCAATCTTCAAATCACACTAACGCCAGCCTCTGAACATGTGGACACTCGCTCAAAACGCATCAGAATGACTGTCACAGGTAATGATAGGCAAGGCATAGTCAACGACATAACTACCACATTAAAAACGTTTTCGGTCAATATCCGAGAAATGGAAACCCGTTGTGAAAGTGCCGCAAACTGGGGAAGTCCTTTATTTAGTGCCAAATTGAACCTGCTTTGCGCAGATGAAGTTGAAGCAAGTGAATTAAAATCAGCGATAGAAGCCTTGGCTGATGATCTAATTGTTGAATTTGAATAATTTGAGGAAAAAATGAGACAGCTTTACTATCCCAAAGAGTTAAGTTGGTTAGCGTTTAATGAACGCGTATTACAAGAAGCGGCTGATGAAAACACCCCTGCAATTGAGCGGATCCGCTTTCTAGGTATTTACAGCAACAATTTAGATGAATTTTATCGAGTACGAGTGGCCGACGTAAAACGTCAGATCACTATATTTCAAAACGAAGGGGATTTATTTCAAGCTGAACAATTTTCTGAATTACTTTACGAAATTCAACGTAAAGTAAAAAAACTGTCTGCCCGTTTTGATCAGTTGCACAAACAAGTCACTAAAGAACTGAAAAAATATAATATCCATATTCTGACTCACACCCAATTGTCAGACCCACAAAAAGTATGGGTAAAAAATTATTTTCAACAAAATGTGCTGATGCATGTCGCTCCGATTTTATTGGACAACAAAGTGCAGTTGCTGCAACGTCTTAATGATAGCTCGGTATATTTAGACGTTGCGCTAAATAGACCGGGAAAATCGCCGAAATACGCTGTGGTAGAAATCCCAACGTCATCTATGTCGCGTTTTGTTGTTTTACCGTCAGATGAATCCAAAAAGAAAAAGCAAATTTTACTGATTGATGATGTAATAAAACTCTGTGTGGGTGATATTTTTAAAGGCTTCGTTAAATTTGAATCTACCGAAGCTTATTCCTTCAAAATTACCCGTGATGCCGAATATTCCATCAACGATGAAATTGATGAAAGTTACGTTGAAAAAATGTCTGAGAGCATGAAACAGCGGTTAATCGCTGAGCCGGTGCGAATTATTCATGATGAGGGAATGCCGGTTGAAATGGTCAATGATCTGCGAAAGCGATTGAAGATTTCGTCCATAGATACCATTCAGTCAGCCGGACACTATCGCAACTTTAAAGACTTTATTGGTTTCCCTAATCCTGGTCGGCATTATTTGGAACACACAAAATTGCCAGTGATTCGAAATAAAACCTTTACTCAACATGACACTGTGTTTGATGCTATTTCACAAAAAGACATCTTACTGTATTACCCTTATCACGACTTTACCCATTTTACCGAATTTGTTCGTCAGGCTGCGTTTGACCCTCAAGTAAGACATATACGCTTGAATATTTATCGCGTGGCTTCTCATTCGCGCATCATTAGCTCTCTGGTGGATGCGGTAGACAATGGTAAAAAAGTGACTGTGGTAGTGGAATTGCGCGCGCGATTTGATGAAGAAAATAACATTGCCTGGTCAAAACGCATGACGGATGCTGGCGTAAAAGTTGTTCTAGGTAACCCGAATGTTAAAATTCACAGTAAACTTTGTATTGTGACCCGTGAAGAAAAAGGCCAGCTAAAACACTATGCTCACTTTGGTACTGGTAACTTTAACGAAAAAACCGCAAAAATTTATACAGATTTATCATTGTTTACTTGCGACGAAGAACTTACTCAAGAAGCGATTCAGGTATTTGACATTATTCAAAACCCGTACAAAAAAGTCAGGTTTAACCAATTGCAGGTATCTCCGGTTAACGCCAGAAGCAAAATACAATCCCTGATTCGTCAAGAGATTCAGCGCTGTACCGAAGGTCACTTTGCGCAAATCACTCTTAAAGTGAACAATCTTGTGGATAACGAATTGATCGATGATTTATACCGTGCTGGCCAATCTGGGGTAAAAGTACGCGCCATTGTTCGCGGCATGTGCAGCCTGATACCTGGGATTCCTGGCATGAGTGAGAATATAGAAGTCATCAGTATAGTGGACAGATATCTAGAACATCCGAGAATTATGGTATTCGAAAATGGCGGCGACCCTCGCTACTACATATCTTCTGCCGACTGGATGACCCGTAATATGGATTATCGAATCGAGGTAGGATGTCCGGTCAAAGATCCTGATGCCAGAGCCATGATTGATACACTATTAGACCTACAATTTAGAGATACTCTTAAGGCCAGGGTCATTGATGAGCATCAGACCAACGAATATGTCAAAAGAGGCAATAGAAAGAAACTGCGCTCACAGATTCAAATTCACCAATACCTGACCAAACTCGAAAGCGAATAAAACATGACGGACAATAACCTATATCAAGTATTTGAATCTGAAGATACCGAAGAGTATGAACATTACGCTGCCCTTGATATAGGTTCCAACAGTTTTCATCTCGTGGTTGCTCGAGTTGTCCAGGGTGCATTGCAAGTTGTGAATAAAATCAAGCACAAGGTACGACTAGCTGAAGGCTTAGACAACAATCAATACTTATCGCCAGAGTATATTGATAGAGGCGTGCAAACTTTGGCTTCAATGACACCAACATTAAGCGGTTTGCATCATACTAAAGTTAGGGTCGTTGCTACCCATACGCTTCGAAGAGCTCAAAATGCGAAAGCTTTTCAACGAGCTGCCAAGAAAGTCTTCCCCTACCCCATTGATATTATTGCGGGGGCAGAAGAAGCTCGACTTATTTACGTAGGTATTTCGTCGGGACTACAAGTGCTTCAACCGCGTTTGATATTTGATATTGGCGGTGGTTCAACCGAATTTGCTATAGGTACAAGTTTTACTCCGGACATATGCAAGAGTATTTCCATGGGCTGTGTTACCTATCAAAAACGCTTCTTTAAATCCGGCATTATTACCCAAAAAGCCTGTGAACAGGCGATCACTATGGCTAGGCAGGATCTTGAATTAGCCGTTCGCAGTTTAAATAAACATAGCTGGGAGGTTATTTTTGCTAGTTCAGGTACTGCAAAAGCTATAGCGCAGGTCATTCATCCATCCGATACTGGCGAACCCGAAGAAGCGGTAAATCAACATGATTTACAACTACTTTTAGCTCGTTGTATCGAAAAGGGCCACGCAGAGGCCTTAGATTTTGAGGGATTATCAGAAGAGAGAAAACCTGTATTTGCTTCGGGTTTATGCATAATGTTGGCGATTTTCCAATCCTTGAGAATTGGCGAATACAAGTATGCAGCCAATGCGCTTAGAGAAGGTGTGTTATACGAACTACAACCCAAACAAACGACACAGAATATCTGCCTGAGTACAGCGCAAAGTATGGCTAAGCGCTACCATGTTGATCCTCAGTACGCGCATAATGTGCTACAAACTTGCATGGCGTTGTACAACAAGGTTAAAGACGTGTGGGAAATCGATAGTGCAAAT
Source organism: Glaciecola sp. 1036 (assembly GCF_050306235.1). Lineage (NCBI taxonomy): Bacteria > Pseudomonadati > Pseudomonadota > Gammaproteobacteria > Alteromonadales > Alteromonadaceae > Glaciecola > Glaciecola sp. 1036. Next base: position 244,843 of record NZ_JBLWFH010000003.1, read on the forward strand.
AACAGATTCATCCTTGGCTGGGCTAGCCTGCTACATGAAGTCGGTTTGCATATCAACTCTAAGGGAATCCACAAGCACTCTTCTTATATTTTAGCTAATTCTGACATGCCAGGCTTTCACCAAGAACAGCAACAAGTAATTGCAACCCTTGTAAAGTTCCATCGCAAGCGTATCAAGTTGAAAGAGTTTCCGGAGTTTGTTAACTATGACCGACTACGGTTGTACAAGCTATTGGCAATTTTAAGGATTGCACTTGTATTTAATATTAATCGTACTGAATCTATAGTAACGGGCAATATTTTGGCCCGTGACGATCAAAATATCGAGTTAATTATTGAAAATTCCTTGTTAGAACAACATCCACTGTTGATGGTAGATTTGGAAAAAGAACAATCATATTTGGTGGACATCAATATAGATTTAGATATTACAGTGCAATAACTTTGTAATAATATACGAAGCGTTTCTAGTATCTAGAATTTCGTTAACTGGCAAAAAATACCACGCAAAGCATAAAGACAATACCTGCACCGGCAATCTTTAATCCGTTTTTATAGGGGGCAGCTCTTGGCAAAAACATTAAAAAAGCAGAGATAGAAAAAAACAGCAAACATGCACCGAAAGCTATATTTACATAGTAAATAGGGCTATTGGTAGTGGCTTTGTGTAATTTGACTAGTTTATCAAGCACTATCGGGTATTCTTTGCTAGTAACCCTTGCTTCTCCGGTTTGCTTGTTGTATTCACCATTTGCAAAACGAATCGTCTGGTCGTCTTCCTCTATTACTCTAAATCCACGGATGCGTAACTGTTCACCTAAACTATTTGCATTTAGGTTTGTCTCTATTTGCCTAACAGAGGTTTGTTCAAACTTGAGAAAATCAGTTGTTCTAAAGATCAGCAAGGTGCCGCTAATGGCATAAACGCTCATTATTCCTGCTAGAAAAAAGCCTATCCAACGGTGGTACTTTCTTATTGAATTGTGAAACTTTGGCGATGCCATTTTGTATCTTTCCTAAACTAAAATTCTATATTACTCAATATTCTGCTGGAGTTTCTGTTATCAATACAGCTTGTTTACACAACTTTACATTTCTAAAATATGGGTTAACAGCTCTTGCTTCAATTGATTATCCTTATCTTCAATGGGTAAATTTAGGTAGCTGTTTTTTTGATGATGAGCTCTAAAATTTAAGAAGATCCTAGTTTTCAACCGGATGACACAGGGGGAAACCCTGATATTCATCAGGGTTTATTTCATAACAGCTAATTAAGTCGCTGACGCATCATAAATAGCTTGAATTGCAGCATCAATGGCGGCATTAAACTCATCATCAGATTGTTGCGCGCTTAATCCTTCAGTCAATGCCCGAGAGAATGACGCTATCATGCCATGGTTTTCAGATAATCGTTGATTGGCTACATCACGGCTATAACCACCGGATAGCGCCACAACTTTAACTACATTAGGATGTTCTATGCAGGGCACATAGAAATCAGCTTGTTCTGGTAGCGTAAGTTTAAGCATTACTAATTGATCACTTTCAAGCTTTGCAAGTTGTGCCATGATTTCATCGCGTAACAAAGCTTCAGCAGCCGCTTTTTGCGGGCTGTTAATGTCTACTTCAGGCTCAATAATAGGCACCATACCGGCGGCAATAATCTGTTTACCGATTTCAAACTGTTGTTCGACAACTGCTTTTATCCCGTCTGCGTTATCCGTTTTGATTACCGAACGCATTTTGGTACCAAAAACATTCTGTTTGCTGGCTTTTGCTAGAAGGTCATCCAAATCAGGAATAGGTTTCATGATTTGAACACCGTCGCTTTCTTCAGCTAAGCCTTTATCGACTTTTAAGAAAGGTACAACGTTTTTCTCTTCCCACAAATAAACCGCACTGTTTTTGCCTTCGATATCACGATCCAAAGTGTTTTCAAATAGAATAGCACCAAGTACTCGCTTACCATCAAATGCTGGGCTGGTAACAATGCGTGTACGCATCGCATGTACCTGATCAAACATTTCCTCATCGCCAGAATATTCACTTTCACTCACACCGTATAGCTTAAGGGCTTTTGGCGTGCTACCACCGCTTTGATCCAAAGCAGCAATAAATCCAGTTTGTGAAGTAACTTTTTCCAGCATCTCCTTTAAAACGGGGTTTTCATTTGACATTAGCAAGGGCTCCATTTTTTCTGTCGGTACAAATAACGTACATTTAAGTACAGCGTTGTTGTTTAATCGCGATCTAGGATCGCTACAGCGGGCAGGGTTTTACCTTCTAAAAATTCTAAGAAAGCACCACCACCTGTTGATATGTAAGATACCTTATCTGCAATATTAAATTTATCAACTGCGGCTAAAGTATCACCTCCACCGGCAATTGAAAAAGCATCACTTTCAGCAATTGCTCTAGCAATAATTTCAGTACCTTTTGCAAATTGATCGAATTCGAATACGCCTACAGGTCCGTTCCATACTATAGTACCTGCAGTTTTTAAAATGTTCGCTAAATATTCAGCAGATTCTGGACCTATATCAAAAATCATTTCATCATCTGCTACTTGGTCAACCGCTTTGGTGGTTGCAACTGTGGTTTCGGAAAACTCTTTGCCCACGACAACATCTGTTGGTACAGGAATATCGCCACCTTTAGCTTGAGCTTGAGCCGTGAGCTTTTTCGCTTCATCCACTAAATCTTGTTCAAACAAAGATTTACCTACATTGTGACCTTGAGCTGCAATAAAAGTGTTGGCAATTCCGCCGCCTACGATCAATTGATCTACCTTGTTAGCCAAACTTTCTAATACCGTCAGTTTGGTGCTGACTTTTGAGCCACCGACGATAGCAACCATGGGGCGAGCTGGGTTATCAAGCGCTTTACCTAATGCATCTAATTCGGCGGCAAGTAAAGGGCCAGCACAAGCATCTGGTGCAAACTTTGCGACGCCATGGGTACTGGCTTGCGCTCTATGTGCGGTACCAAAGGCATCCATCACGAAGATATCGCATAAAGCAGCGTATTGTTTAGCTAATGCTTCATCGTCCTTTTTTTCACCTGGATTAAAACGCACGTTCTCTAATAGAGTGACTTGCCCTGGCGCTGAATCAACGTTTGCACCATCAAGGTAATCTTTAACAAAGTTGACCTTTACATTAAGGTGTTCAGACAAATAATCCGCGATAGGTGATAAGCTAAAACTTGCATCGTATTCACCTTCTGTAGGTCGACCTAGGTGAGACATTATTAACACGGCTGCACCTTTTTCCAGTGCTAACTTAATCGTCGGGAGAGATGCTCTAAGGCGTGCATCGGAGCCGATTTTTCCATCTTTGATAGGAACGTTCAGGTCTTGTCGAATGAGCACTCGTTTATTTTTAAGGTCTTTATCGCTCATTGAGGTAATCGGCATTTTTATCTCCTTTTAATCTGTATAATTTAATCTATGCATGTGTAGTGCGGTGTCTAGCATCCGGTTTGCGAAACCCCATTCATTATCGCACCACACTAATGTTTTTACTAAACGTTTATGACTCACTCTGGTCTGTGTGCCATCAACAATACATGAATGTGGATCATGATTAAAATCCACTGACACCAAGGGCAACTCAGTGTAATCCACAATGTTATCAGGGAAATGACATTGAGCGGCTTGCACTGCTGCATTAACTTGCTGCACATTAACGTCAGATAACAAGCTAACACTTAAGTCCATCGCCGTAACGTTAATGGTCGGTACCCTCACCGCGATAGCTTCAAATTTGTTGGCAAACTTAGGTAAGATACGCTCAATTCCTCTGGCTAAACGAGTATCTACAGGAATGATAGATTGGCTAGCAGCTCGGGTCCTACGTAAATCATCATGATAGGCATCTATGACCTGCTGATCATGCATTGAAGCATGTATGGTGGTAATAGTGCCACTTTCAATCCCAAAAGCATCATCCAAAATCTGTATGATTGGCACAATACAGTTGGTGGTGCATGAACCATTGGACACCACTCTATCTTGAGCACTTAATTCATTATGATTGACACCAAAAACAATAGTTGCATCCATATCATCCGAGCAGGGTTGCGAAAAAAGCACTTTTTTTGCGCCATTGGCAATGTGCATCAGAGCATTTTCTCTGGATGAATATACGCCAGTACATTCCAAAACAATATCCACATCATAAGCGCCCCAATTGATTTGACGAATATCTTTTTGATGCAATAAGTTGATTTTGTCTTGATTAACAATAAGACATTGATGCTCACTTTTTACCTTGGCAGAAAATCGGCCGTGGGCAGTGTCATATTGTAACAAGTGGGCAATGGCTTCAGGACGCGCAATTTCATTGATTGCGACTACTTTGACATGCTCTCTATAGTCTTGCTCATATAAAGCGCGGAGTACATTTCTCCCTATACGACCAAAACCATTGATTCCGATTTTAAGCATTCAACAACATCCAAAACTAAGATCTTGGCTAACCCAAGATTAAGAGACCGATATTGTGTACTAAGCGAATTCTATCTTCAATTATTTATTCTTGTAGTCCCTATTCGCAGAATGAATATCGCTTGAAAGTAAGGGAAAAATTAATCACCGAAACAAACTAAAAATTCGAAATAGGTCTTATTAGAGCTTTTTTAAATAGACTTTTAGACGTCTAGAAGTAAATACTGGTAAAATTTTATTTTCCCCCCTACAATAGACGACTTAATCGTGTGAATGCTAAAGCTAAAACTTGCAGGGAAATTTTATGACGACTCGTTTATTTACATCTGAATCTGTATCTGAGGGGCATCCGGATAAAATAGCGGATCAAATATCTGATGCCGTATTAGACGCTATTTTAAAAGTAGACCCTAAAGCCAGAGTGGCTTGCGAAACCTTTGTCAAAACAGGAATGGTTTTAGTAGGTGGTGAAATCAATACATCTGCGTGGGTAGACATTGAAGAACTCACTCGGAAAACAGTATTGGACATTGGATATGTGCATTCAGATATGGGATTTGACGGAGAGTCCTGTGCGGTTTTAAACGCCATAGGAAAACAGTCCGCCGATATTAATCAAGGTGTCGACAGATCAGCGCCTGAAGAACAAGGCGCTGGCGATCAAGGCCTAATGTTCGGTTACGCGAGTAACGAAACTGATGTATTAATGCCTGCACCTATTACTTATGCTCATAGATTGGTACAAAGACAAGCCGAAATGCGCCGTAATGGAACTTTAAGTTGGCTTAGACCTGACGCCAAGAGCCAAGTCACCTTTGTGTATGAAGATGGTAAACCTGTGGGTATTGATGCGGTAGTTTTATCTACCCAACATTGTGACAGCGTAGATAACGACACTATCCAACAGGCTGTAATGGAAGAAATTATCAAGCCTGTTTTACCCGCTGAGTGGTTAACTAAAAATACCAAGTATCACATAAACCCCACCGGCCGTTTTGTAATTGGCGGTCCTATGGGCGACTGCGGTTTAACTGGCCGTAAAATCATTGTGGATACTTACGGTGGTATGGCCCGTCACGGTGGCGGTGCGTTTTCTGGTAAAGATCCATCAAAAGTAGATAGATCAGCCGCTTACGCAGGTCGCTATGTTGCTAAGAATATTGTCGCTGCGGGACTAGCAGATAAGTGTGAAATTCAAGTGTCCTACGCCATAGGTGTGGCTGAACCAACATCAATCAGTGTTGAGACTTTTGGCACCGCCAAAGTCAGCGAAGAATTACTGACTGAGTTAGTGAAGCAACATTTTGATCTTCGTCCCTATGGATTGATAAAAATGCTCGATCTTGAACGACCAATCTATCAACCAACTGCCGCTTACGGACATTTTGGAAGAGAAGAGTTCCCTTGGGAAAAAACCGACAAAGCGTCAATATTAAAATCCGATGCTGGGATATAATCGTAGATCGTAATTATTGATTTAGGTTTACAAGGATACCTATGTTGAACAGGATGACTAAAATCGCTGTAAGTATTAGCCTTGCAGCGTCACTTTTTGCATGTGCGACCTCGCCCACCGGCAGAAATCAATTGTTATTATTTTCTAGTGACCAGCTTGCCAATTCTGGTCAACAAGCGTTTGATGCCATGAAAAGCCAACAAAAAGTGAGTACAACGCCTTCTACCAACCGATACATCGAGTGTATAGCGGATGCAATAACGGCTCAACTCCCAGATTCTGTGTTCGCCGGAGAATGGGAAGTTGTGGTCTTCGATGAGCAAGACGCAAACGCTTTTGCTTTGCCAGGTGGCAAAATTGGCGTGTACACAGGTCTGTTAGAAATCGCGACTACTCAAGCTGAAATAGCCGCAGTAATTGGACACGAGGTCGGTCATGTTATTGCACAACATGGTAACGAGCGGATGAGTCAGAGTTCCCTCATTGGAATGGGACAACAAGTTGCTGCCCAAGTATTAGAAGCAAACGAAGTCGCCAACTCTGCCACAATAATGGGCGCTCTAGGTTTGGCGACTCAAGTGGGAATATCATTACCTTTTAGTAGGACTCATGAAAGTGAAGCGGATCTTATTGGTCTTGATTTGATGGCATCAGCAGGCTTTGATCCTAAGGCATCAGTTTCTCTTTGGCAAAAAATGTCGTCACTTGGTGGCGCCAGACAACCTGAGTTGTTATCAACTCATCCTGCACCTTCTACAAGAATTCAGAACCTTCAGCAAAACATGGATGCGGCTCTGGCTATTTACAACAAAACCAGCGACAGGCCAAAATGTCGGTAAAATAAATTACAAGCACAAAAAAAAGCAGTTCAAACGAACTGCTTTTTTAATTTGAGGCTTATTCCCCTTTTTGCTTGTGCACATGCACATCCATTTGTGGATAAGGGATTGAAATACCTTCTTTATCAAAGCGTAATTTAACTGATTCATTAAAATCAAATAACACACCCCAGTAATCGCTTGCTTTTACCCAAGGTCTTACGATGAAGTTAACGCTGCTGTCGCCTAGTGAGTGCAGTGCAACCACTGGCTTAGGATCTTGCAATACTCTTTCATCTGCGTTGATCATTTCAATTAAAAGTTCTTTCACTTTCTTAATATCGTCGTCATAACTAACACCGAAGGTCATATCGACGCGGCGAGTATCCATAGCAGAGAAGTTTGTAATGTTACCACCGTAAATTGCTCCATTAGGTACAATCACCTTTTTATTATCAACTGTGTGCATAGTGGTGGTGAATATGCTGATATTATCTACTACACCCGTAGCACCACCTGCATCTATAAAATCACCCGACTTAAACGGTTTAAACACAAGTAACATAACGCCAGCAGCAAAGTTAGAAAGAGAGCCTTGAAGAGATAGACCAATGGCTAAACCAGCAGCACCTAAAATTGCGACTAAAGAAGTCGTATCAACACCTAGTTGGCCTAATGCTGCAATAATGACAAACAGCATTAATAGCGCATTAGCAATTGCCATTAAAAACGCGACTAGCATGTCGTCGTACTTAGATTTGGAAAGGACCTTTCCTAGAACACTCACTAATACTTTAACAACAATTTTACCCACAATATAAATAACGATGGCTAAAATAACATTGAGCGCAAATGGCACAATGTAATCGTTAAAATACATTTCAATATCTGAAGAATTCATATTAGTGACTGTATCAATAACTGATGCAGATGATTCTTCTGCAGCTTCTTCAGCACCGGCTGAATCCTGAAGTTTGAAATTAAACATGGCAGTATTATCCTTTTTATGTAGTGTGTCAGTCATTATGAAGAATAGAAAATGACTGTTAAATCCCAATTGCTTGTTGTTTGCACATCCGTAGGTAATGCCTACTTATGGTCGTAGAAAATTATATACATTACAACTTTTTTTGCACTTGAAATTTGCACTGTAAAGGTGTATAAAAAATTGACACTTGAGAGAGAGGTGTAAGTATGGAAGCTGTTGTCATTATAGTGACCCTGTTATTTGTGTTAACAACAGGGCTTTTGGTGTTTTGTCTCACGGAACCAAAAGGTAAAAACACGAGATATGCTCGTCGGCATTCAAACGTCGCGACAATTGAAAAATCTGAAAAATCTGAAAAATTATCTAACGACTTAGAAATAGATAAAAATGTCAAAGAAGTGGCATAGTAATCTCGACAGGGCTTACTGAGTTTGGTATTTATGCGATATTCAAACTTAGTAAGCCCTTTTACATTACATGCGAATATCAAGATTCTATTACAGCGATGTCATTACTGTAGACGCTGAAATAACCCTCCCAGATGATCTCACTCACTACATTAGCAACGTATTGCGCGCTAAAGTTGGTCAGCCTATTGTGTTATTCAATGGAAACGGATGCGATTATCCTTGCGAAATAATTGAAGCACAAAAACGCAAAATAACGGTCTTAGTCAATTCCCAAATCAGTTTACAAGTGGAAAGCCCTGCCGAGATTCACCTTGCCCAATGTATTTCAAAGGGGGATCGTATGGACTATGCACTACAAAAAGCTGTTGAATTGGGAGTTAGTCAGATTAGCCCAATACTGTCGGAAAACTGTAACGTAAAATTAAATGATGCAAGGTGGGAAAAGAAAGTAGAACAATGGCAAAAAATTGTTATTTCAGCCTGTGAGCAAAGCGGACGAAATTTTGTACCACATGTCAATATGCCGATTAGCTTCAACCAACTTCTCGCGACTCAAACTGGCATGGAAAAAATTATTTTGGCCCCTGGCGCAACCCATTATTTAAGCGGTGTAAAGAAAAATTCAAAGGGATTTTTGTTGACCATTGGGCCCGAAGGCGGATTTACTGATCAAGAAGTCTACAATGCTCAGCAACGAGGCTTTATGTGTGTCAACCTAGGTCCGAGAATACTTCGCACTGAGACAGCGACTGTTGTTGCAATGAGCATTCTGCAAAGTTTGCACGGTGATATATAATTTAGGATCAGAATGTCCTTGTAAAACGTATATCTAATACCACTATATTCAAAGAATAATTGTTAAAGGAAATTTTCATGTCACTTAATATTGGTTTCGTTATGGACGACATCAACGCCATCAACACCAAGAAAGACACAAGCTTTGCAATGATGTTAGAAGCCCAATCAAGAGGGCATAATGTGTATTACATGCAAATTGAAGATCTCACAATCAATAATGGGGTGCCTTTCGCTAAAGTTTGCCAAGTAAGTCTTCAAGATCAGCCAACAGATTATTATAAAATAGTAGAAACAAAAACTATTCCCATGGAACAAATGCACGCAATTTTGATGCGCAAAGATCCCCCCTTTGACAGCCAGTTTTTGTATGCGACTCAGATTTTAGAATTAGCTGAAAACAGAGGTTCTTTAATCGTTAATAAACCCCAAGCACTAAGAGATTTTAACGAAAAATTATTTACCTCATTGTATCCTGAGTTAATTCCAGATACCTTGGTCACTGCAGATGCTACGCAGATTCGAGCCTTTCATTCAATGCATGGCGACATAATTTGTAAGCCTTTAGACGGCATGGGCGGGACGTCAATATTTCGCGTGAAAACAGATGGCTTAAACTTAGGAGTTGTAATCGAAATACTCACCAACAAGGGTCAACGTCACGCTATGTTTCAGCGCTTTGTACCCGAAATTACTGATGGCGACAAACGTGTACTTATCGTTAACGGAGAGGTGATGCCATATTGCCTTGCTCGATTGCCGGCGAAAAATGAAACTCGAGGAAATCTTGCTGCAGGCGGTACCGGTAGAGCGCAGGAAGTCACCGAATCTGAACTGGCAGTTGCCCAAGAAGTCGCCAAAGATATGGTCGAAAAGGGCATTCTGTTCGTTGGATTAGATATGATTGGTGATAGAATTACTGAAATAAACATTACCTCCCCTACTTGTGTAAGAGAAATTGAAGCCGCATATCCTATTAATATATGTGCAAAACTCTTTGATGCGATAGAGCAAAGAGTGAATTAAACAGGAAAGATTACAATGGCTAAGATCCCGTCAATAAGCAGCTTACAAAACCACTTTTTAGTGGCGATGCCAGCCTTGACTGACCGATATTTTTCTCGCTCAGTCACCTATGTCATTGAACACAATGATGAAGGTGCGATGGGATTAGTAATCAATCAACCGTCAAATATGACGTTTAGGGAATTGATCAATCAAACCGATGAAGACGCTATAGTTAATGACGAAAAAAGTGAACAAATAGTTATCTGTGGCGGACCTGTGCACCAAGATCGAGGTTTTGTTTTACATTCAAAACAGGTCGGATGGTCGTCAAGTGTCGAACTCACTTCGGACATAATGATTACCACATCTAAAGATATATTATCAGTCTTAGGTAATGATAAAGGACCAGATAAAGCCATTGTTGCATTAGGTTATGCAGGTTGGAGTGCCGGTCAATTAGAGCAGGAACTACAAGACAATGCTTGGTTAACCCTGCCATTGGATAACGAAATCTTATTTGATGTACCGGTACACCAAAAATGGCAGGCAGCTGTAAACAAGTTAGGCGTCGATATTTGGCAACTTACCCAACAATCTGGGCATGCTTGATAATTTGATGAAAACTGTCCTCGCATTTGATTTTGGTACAAAAAGTATTGGCGTAGCTGTCGGTCAAACGATTACAGCCACAGCTTCTCCCTTAGCAGCCATTCGTGCAAATGAAGGTATTCCTGATTGGCAAGACATTATTAAGTTAGTTGAACAATGGCAACCGGACAGCTTGGTTGTCGGTCTACCCTTAAATATGGATGGCACTGAACAGGAACTCACTCGTCGCGCGAGAAAGTTTGCTAATCGACTAGCCAATCAAACTCGCTTACAAGTACATCATCAAGATGAAAGATTATCCACAGTAGATGCTAAAGCTCGTCTGTTCGAGCTCGGTGGTTATAAGAAACTGTCTAAAGACAAAGTTGACAGCGTATCTGCTTGTTTGATTTTCGAAAGCTGGTGTGAAAATAATCCAATTTAATTCCAGTCCACTTCTTTTTTAGGTAACGAGCATTGCCAACAAATGCCAAACTCAGCTTCATTTTCTGATTGGCATTTTCCACAAATCCAATCACCTGCGGAACTTACCTCATCCAAATCTTGCTCAAATTCCGCTAGTAATTGATTGGCTTTATTTTCCCATTCATTATCTACTAACCATACTTCTGGTAAAGCTTCATTTAGTGGTAACTCTCCCGCCGCGCCCTGTATAAATTCATTTTTAAGAATACAAGGAATGCCTGCATCTTCTAATATCTGTTTCACTTGATACACACGAAAACGGTTATAATCTTGATAGAAGCGCTTCATAAATTTCCTATGCAAAGGGTTTGAATATCTAAATCTAAATTACAGATTAGGTTAATCTATTTTAATCGTTTTAAACTATATAGTTCTCAGCATATTATTACTTTCGAGATTAGAGAGTATGCCAAGGAGACTCATATGCCTACAAAAGTTGTTAAAATTAATCAAAACTGGGTGTTAGTTAACACTGCAGGTCAAACCCAATTATGTAATTTCGCTGATAATTATTACGGTGATCAGCAATGTTACCTCGTACAAACGAATACATCTGACAAAAACAAATCTGCTGCCAGATAGATAAGACCGAATTTTAGAGCTCCATCATACAGATGGGGTTCTAATTATTTTCAAAACAATTTTGTAGTTTGTCGATTAAACTAATTAACTGTTTCCCCTCTTCCACCGTCATGCCTTTTAACTTACAAAGCATTTGTTCAGGCACAAATCTGGCTTCTTGTTTTGCTTCCTTACCCTGTTTTGTTAGTAACACTCGCTTAACACGCTTGTCTTTATGATCCCCTCTAATATGAATAAATCCTTTGATCTCTAGTTTTTTTAAAATTAGCGACATGGCACCACCATCGATCATGGTTTTATTCAACAATTGCGCAATCGTAATATCATCATGTTCCCATAACGCCATCATAATCACATACTGAGGATAGGTAATATCTAAGGCTTTTAACAATGGTCGATATGCCCGAGTAAAGGCATTAGACAAAATATAAAAACGGTGACAAAGTTGGTTTTCTAGCTTTAGTACATCTGTCATTCCAATCTCCCCAATAGAAAAATATATTTTGCATGCAAAACACTTGACGAGCAAACGCTATTTTTGCTAATTTACTTTGCATACAAAATAAACTAACAACGGAGAACTAAATGTACAAGTTAAAACAAGTGCTTTACACGGGTGTGGCTACTTCCACTGGTGGCCGCGAAGGTACCGCTAAATCTGATGATGGAAACCTTTCGGTCAAGTTATCAACACCTAAAACCCTTGGTGGTGCTGGCGGAGAAGGCACTAACCCAGAACAGATGTTTGCAGCTGGTTATGCAGCCTGCTTTATTGGTGCGTTAAAAAATGTCGCGGCAGGCGCTAAAGTAAAGTTAGGTGATGATATTAACGTCACTGGCGAAGTCGCTATTGGTCCAATTGAACCGGGATTTGGCATAGCGGTTAAACTCACGGTAGATTTAGGTGACGTCGATCGAGATACCGCACAAGCATTGGTAGATAAAGCGCATCAGGTTTGTCCCTACTCCAATGCCACTAGAAACAACATTGAAGTAGAGATTGCACTAGCTTAATCTAAGTCGATTGAAACGTTGGACAAAGATCCTAATGAAGGTCCAGTGTTTTCTGCCCCAAGTTTCATCATTAGGCGAAGATCATTTGGCGAGTCAGCATGATGTAGCGCTTGGTCTTTGCTGATTTTACCTAGGGTATAAAGCTCCATCAACGCCATATCAAAGGTTTGCATACCCATTTCTTTACCTTTGGTCATGGCTTCTTTTAGTCCACCGATTTCATTTCGGCGAATAAGATCAGCCACCAACGGCGAGTTCAATAATATTTCAATGGCCGCGACTCTGCCCTTGCCATCAATGGTTGGCACTAATTGTTGCGCTACAATGGCGCGAATGTTCATGCTTAAATCGAAGCGTAGCTTGGCATGCAAGTCTTTAGGCGCTAAGTGCATAATACGCTCAATGGCCTGATTCGCGTTGTTGGCGTGCAATGTGGCCACACACAGGTGTCCAGTATCGGCAAAGGACATAGCATATTCCATGGTTTCCATGGATCTGATTTCACCAATAAGAATAACGTCCGGCGCTTGTCGCAATGAGCTTTTCAACGCATCATCGAAACTCAAAGTGTCTAATCCGACTTCTCGTTGCGTTACGACACAATTTTGATGTTCGTGCACATATTCAATAGGATCTTCGATCGTAAGAATATGCCCAAAGGAATTTTGATTGCGATGCCCTATAAGCGCAGCTAATGACGTTGATTTACCAGTGCCTGTTCCACCCACAAACAATACCAAGCCCTTTTTAGCCATAATAATGTCGTTTAATACCGGCGGCAGCCCCAAATCTTGAGCTCTTGGAATATCAGTAACAATTCGACGTATAACCATCCCTGCTTTTTCACGTTGCCAAAACGCGCTGCAACGAAAACGACCAATATGATCTCTTACCACAGCAAAGTTACATTCTTTACTTTTGGCAAAAACCTCTTTTTGTTCCTCAGACATGGCTTGATGCACTAAATCCAGTGCTTCATATTCTGATAGCTTCATACTGGTAAGGGGTTCTAACTTACCATTGATTTTCGCACTGACTGGCATGCCTACGGTAATAAAGAGGTCAGAAGCCTGATGTGCTACCATATCAGCTAAGCATTGGTCCAGTGTCATCATATGCTGCTCTCCTAAAATCCAGTGTTTTGCGGTTTATCAATAGATTTAGCCGCTGCGTCTTGAGATGAAATGAGTCCTTGTGCAACCAGTCGTTGTAAACACTGATCCATGGTCTGCATACCATGGGCTTGCCCTGTTTGAATAACCGAATACATTTGCGGCACTTTGTCTTCACGAATCAAATTACGAATGGCTGGAATACCTAGCATAATTTCATGGGCAGCGACTCGCCCACCGCCAATTTTTTTCAATAAGGTCTGAGAGATTACCGCTCGCAGTGATTCGGATAACATGGACCTGACCATAGATTTTTCTTCTGCTGGAAACACATCAATAATACGGTCGATAGTTTTAGGTGCTGAGTTAGTATGTAGAGTACCAAAGACCAAGTGACCTGTTTCTGCCGCCGAAATTGCCAAACGTATGGTTTCTAAGTCACGTAGTTCACCCACTAGAATAACATCTGGGTCTTCACGCAATGCACTTCTAAGGGCATTATTAAAGCTATGAGTGTCTCGATGCACTTCCCGTTGGTTTATCACGCTGAGTTTGTTGTCATGCACAAATTCAATAGGATCTTCAATAGTAAGTATGTGCTCACGCTTAAGTGTATTTATATGATCGATCATAGCGGCCAGAGTAGTACTTTTACCTGAACCTGTTGCTCCTGTAACTAAAACTATACCTGTTGGCTGGTCTATAATTTTCTTAAATATGCTAGGTGCACCAAGTTGATCTAAGGTTAGAATTTCACTTGGTATGGTCCGCAACACAGCTGCTGCACCGCGGTTTTGCATAAACGCATTAACCCTGAAACGAGAGAGATCTTTGACCTCAAATGAAAAATCCACTTCAAGATTTTCTTCGTATTCTTTGCGCTGCTTATCGTTCATAATATCGTAAATTAACCCATGCACTTCTTTATGGGATAATGGATCTACATTCAATCGTCGCATGTCGCCATCGACACGAATGATAGGTGGAAGGCCAGCGGTTAAATGTAAATCTGAGGCTTTATTTTGAACGCTAAATGCCAATAATTCGTTAATATCCAAAGCCGTATCTCCAACAGGTATGTAAGGTTGTAAAAATTAACATGACAGACAACAATCCCATTGCTGAAAACCTTAAAAAGGTTCATGGGCAAATTGAGGCAGCAGCCATTGCCTGTTCTCGCAGTCCAAACGATATTCAGTTACTTGCCGTAAGTAAAACCAAACCCGTATCTGATATCATGCTTGCGTATGATGCTGGACACCGGAACTTTGGTGAAAATTACGTTCAAGAAGGCGTCGATAAAATTCAACAGCTGAAACAATATTCGGACATCCTTTGGCACTTTATCGGCCCCATACAATCAAACAAAAGTAAATTAGTGGCAGAAAATTTTGATTGGGTACATTCCGTCGACAGATTTAAGATAGCGAAACGTTTGAATGATCAACGGCCGGAAGCCTCTTCACCTTTACAAATCTGTATTCAGGTAAATATTGACAATGATCCTAATAAGTCAGGCGTGCCCCCAAAGGAAGTCTCCGAACTGATTCGGCAAATAGAAAAATTACCCAATTTAAAAATACGCGGTTTAATGACTATACCCAAAGCAGAACAATCTGATACTGAACTCAAGGACAGTTTTTCTCACATGCAGGATTTGTTTATTCAATGTCAGCAAAATTGTTCCACTATCGATACCTTGTCCATGGGCATGACTCAAGATTTAGCCCTTGCAATTTCCCAAGGAAGCACCATGGTAAGAGTAGGTACTGCCATTTTCGGCGTTAGAAACAAAGCTCAACACTAAAGGAATTACATGCAATACAAAAAAGTCAGTTTCATTGGTGCAGGAAATATGACATCCGCCATCATTCGAGGTCTGGTAGCCAGTGGCTATCCTAAGGATATGATAATGGCAAGTAACCCCAGTCGCGGGAAATTAGATGTTTTAGCATCAGACTGTGGGATTCAAACCACTCAAACAAATACCCAAGCAGTAGAGTTTGGTGACATCGTTGTGCTGGCAGTTAAGCCTCAGTTGATGGCAGATGTTTGTAGTTCGTTAGTAAAAGAATCAAATATAGATGATAAATGCTTTGTCTCCATTGCCGCAGGAATCCCTTGCAAGCGCTTGTCTGAAATGCTCAATGGTCACTCGAAAATAGTGCGAGTTATGCCAAATACACCTTCTGCTATAGGCCAGGGTATGTCAGGGGTATATGCCACCGAGCAAGTGCATCAAGAACAAGTGCAATTTGTCGCCGATATGATGAAAAAAGTAGGCGATGCTATAGTTGTAGCCAATGAAGACGATATTGATACTGTGATCGCCGCAGCTGGTAGTAGCCCTGCTTACTTCTTCTTAATTGCTGAAGCTATGCAGTCAGCGGCAGTTGACATGGGTCTCTCGACCGAGCAAGCACGTCAATTAGTGCAACAAGCGATGCTAGGAAGTGCTATGATGCTCAAGCAAAATTCTGAGGTTTCACCCGCTCAATTAAGAGCAAATGTAACCTCAAAAGGCGGAACTACCCACGAAGCAGTGGTCAGTTTGCAAAACAATAAACTTGATAGAATATTGGCAGAAGCCATGCAGGCCGCTGTCAAACGCGCGCGGGAAATGGCCGCGGAGTTTTAAGGAAGCAAAATAAATATGAACGCAATTGTTTTTCTAATAGATGTTGTAGGCGGTCTCTATTTAAGCATTATTCTGTTGCGGCTTTGGTTACAAATGGCCAGAGCAGATTTTTACAACCCCATGAGTCAGGCAGTTGTAAAAGCCACTCAACCCGTGGTGGGGCCTTTACGTAGAATAATTCCCTCTATTGGTCCATTAGATACAGCTACCTTGTTATTCGCTTATATCGTCTCTTGCCTTATTGTGACGATAAAAGTATTTCTTGTTTATAACGTCATTCCGGTTGCTGATGTATTAATAGCGGCAGGATTACAACTGATCAATAAAATCTATTGGTTAATTTTCATTGTGTTAATTGTAAGAGCCATTTTAAGTTGGGTAAGCCAGGGCCGAAATCCTATCGAACTCTTGTTGTATCAACTGACTGAACCTATGCTACGTCCTATTCGCAAAGTGATCCCGCCCATGGGAGGCTTGGATCTGTCAATGTTGGTGTTAATCATCGGGCTTCAGTTTGTGAAAATCTTAATTACAGATTTAATTGGTCCTATCATTTAATTCAAAAGTAATTAAGGTTGCATAGTTTGGGCGAGAGGCTACAAATGATTAGGTTTCCAAAACAGATGATTAACCGCGTTGTTGTTGTTTCAATACTGACTTTACTCAGTATTCTAATGCCAGCGCAGGCTGAGCAGAAAAAGACCTTGGGGAGTTGGGATGTGCATTACATCGTAATACCTACAACTTTTCTGACCCCAGAAGTGGCTCGTGCTTATGATATTCGCCGCAGCAAGGTGACTGCTCTGGTAAATATTTCAGTGCTTGATAAAGTGACTCAAGCAGCACAAGATGTTGAAGTAACAGGCATAGCGCGCAATCTTTTGGGGACCACCACGCCACTGACATTTAAAAAGGTAGCTGAAGGCGACGCCATTTATTATCTAGCAACAGTTGGCATTGATGATAAAGAAACTCTCAGATTCACAATAGATCTTGAGCAAGGAAAGCAATCGCAGCAGTTAAAGTTTCAACAGCTAATGTATGAAGAATAAAATAACAGCAGCCTAAAGTCCGGCTGCTATTTTCACATCTTTTTCTACTTGGCGTGCTTTTTTATACGCCTCTCTTGAGGTCACGCGTTCTAAATAAGCCTTTACGTTATCGGGTGCAATTTCTAGTTCAAATGCTTTGGCCCAAGCTAGCGTATGGCCTGCAGCCACGTCTGCCAGCGAAAATACATCTGATATTGCATAGTCATTTTCGCCCAACATTTTGCTAAACACTTTTAACGCACGTTGAAACTCCCAAGCGCCTAAGGCTTTGTTTTGTTCTATACGCTTATCTTCTGGTAATGCAAAGCTATGTTTACCAATCAACCAAAGCGGTTGTTCAAGTTCCGTCATGACAAAGTACATCATCTCTTCAAATTTGGCTCTTAAGGCGCTGCCAGCGACTGGAATCAACTTACCAGACTTGTCTCCTAAAAAAGACAGAATAGCGCCAGATTCCGCAATAGTAACACCGTCTACACTAATACAAGGCACCTTGCCTGTAGGTGTAATTGCTTTATATTCTGGCGCCTTATGCTCGCCTTTGTATAAGTTTACCAGTTTAAATTCATAAGGCAGCTCAAGCTCTTCAGCTGCCCAAACACAGCGAAAGCCTCGAGAACCAGGATGGCTATAGATCGTTAGCATGTACTTTGTCTCCAATCAGCATCAACGATGACTTTCTGGACGTTTGAATACCAAGTCTGTTTCAGTACTTTCATTAGCATCAAATTCGTATCCGTCTAAATCAAATCCTTTCAACTGCTCTGTTGTTGTTAACTTGTTTTGTATGATGTACCTCGCCATTAGTCCCCGGGCTTTTTTGGCAAAGAAACTAATAATTTTATATTGCCCATTCTTTTGATCTTTAAAATGCGGGGTGATTATTTTCGCTTTTAATTGTTTTGGCTTAACGGCTTTAAAGTATTCGTTAGATGCTAGATTAATCAGTACTTCTGATTGACTTTCTGCTATATCTTGATTGACCAAATCAGTAATTTTGCTTCCCCAAAAATCGTATAACGAGCCTTTTCTTGCCACTTTCAATTTAGTCCCCATTTCAAGGCGATAAGCTTGCATTAAATCAAACGGGCGTAATACACCATATAGACCAGATAATATGCGTAAATGTTGCTGGGCAAAAATTAAATCTTCTGATGTAAGACTATTAGCATCTAGTCCAGTGTATACATCGCCATTAAACGCAAAAATCGCAGGTCGTGAGTTATTTTCGGTAAAAGTAGTTTCGAAACTATTGAAGCGCTCTGCATTTAGAATCGCTAGCTTATCACTAATTTTCATTAGAGATGCCAAATTGGCAGGTGATAATGTGCGACATTTGTCTACCAGCACCTTGGTATCTTGTAGCAGCCTTGGTAAAGTAGCAGAAACGTCAGGAACAGCTGTTGTGTAATTTAAATTTTTTGCGGGTGATACAACTAATAGCATAATTGGTGTAGAATCCCTCTTATTTGTATTATTTAATTATAAAATTATTATTAATGATGCAAATTTGTTAGAAAAAGCAAACACAGTAAAAAATTTTACTCTAGTATTGGCGAATAAGTTCTATAAGCTTAGCGCTAAATTTTTCACTAATTTACAGGAATATCATGTCAAATCAATTAGCTTCTTTACGCAAAATTACTACTGTTGTCGCTGACACTGGTGATATTGATGCGATTAAAAAATACCAACCCGTTGATGCTACAACAAATCCTTCTTTATTGTTAAAGGCGGCGAGCTTGCCCCAGTATAAATCACTGTTAACCGAAGCGGTGAATTACGCTAAGTCACAAACCAGCGATGTTGATGAGCAAATCATAGAAGCAAGTGACAAACTTGCGGTATTAATTGGTAAAGAAATCGTTGAAGTTGTGCCGGGTAAAGTTTCTACAGAAGTGGATGCTAGATTGTCTTTTGACACCGAAGCCACAGTTGCTAAAGCGAAAAAACTGATCGATATGTATTCGCAAATTGGCGTAAGTAAAGACCGCATACTCATTAAGATTGCTTCTACTTGGGAAGGCATTAAAGCAGCCGAAATTCTCGAAAAAGAAGGCATCAACTGTAACCTAACCTTACTTTTCAGCTTTGCACAAGCGCGCGCATGTGCTGAAGCAGGCGCTTTCTTAATTTCTCCTTTTGTCGGTCGAATCCTTGATTGGTACAAAGCCAATACCGAAGACGAAGATTTCGAAGGCAAAAATGACCCAGGCGTTCAATCAGTTACCCAAATTTATCAGTATTACAAAGATCATGGCTACGATACTATTGTTATGGGCGCCAGTTTCAGAAATACAGGGGAAATCATCGCATTGGCTGGATGTGATCGCTTAACTATCAGTCCTCAGTTATTACAAGAGCTAGAAGATACTTCAGGCGAGTTAGAAGCCGTTTTGGTTGACAATGGCAAGGTAAAAACTGCCAGTGAGAAACTCACCGAAGCTGAGTTTAGATGGGATATGAATCAAGATGCTATGGCAACCGAAAAGCTAGCCGAAGGTATTCGTAACTTCGCTAAAGACCAAGGCAAACTTGAAACCTTACTAAGCGATTTATTTTAGTCTTAATCTAGGGAATCATTATGGAAAAGTTACGCAGCGCACCCGCATGGACTAAACTAGAAACGCTTGCTCCTTTAGTTAAGCGTAAGCA
The DNA here is from genome assembly GCF_050306235.1 of Glaciecola sp. 1036. Taxonomy (NCBI): domain Bacteria; kingdom Pseudomonadati; phylum Pseudomonadota; class Gammaproteobacteria; order Alteromonadales; family Alteromonadaceae; genus Glaciecola; species Glaciecola sp. 1036. Next base: position 264,891 of record NZ_JBLWFH010000003.1, read on the forward strand.
TATGCGACAAATGTTTGAACTAGACCCAGAACGATCTAGCAGATACAGCTTAGAAACGTCGGGCATATTTTTGGATTATTCAAAAAATCGCGTTGATCAAAATGTACTTGATGCTCTTTTCGCGTTAGCAAAAGAACGAAAAGTACAGCAGAAAATACAAGACATGTTCAGTGGGCAACCGATAAATACCACTGAAGATAGATCAGTGTTGCATACTGCATTGCGTAATTTTTCTGATAACCCCGTTTATGTGGCTGGCGAAAACGTCATGCCAGATGTGAAAAATACCTTAGCTAAAATGAAGACTTTCACCGAAAGTGTGCATAGTGGCGAACACAAGGGTTATACGGGCAAAGCTATTGATACTGTTGTAAGTATCGGCATTGGAGGTTCATTTTTAGGGCCTAAAATTGTAACCGAATCCTTAAAGCCCTATTCCAAAGAGGGCATAAAGGTACATTTTGTGGCCAATGTTGATGGATGCCATATTCATGATGTGCTCGCTAGCATTGATGTAGAAACAACATTATTTGTCATGTCTTCTAAGTCATTCGGTACTCAGGAAACCTTACAAAATACCCTAACTGCAAAAGCTTGGTTCTTGGAACAAGGCCCAAGCCAAGAAGACATTGCAAAACATTTTGTTGCGGTAAGCTCTAACGTGCCGGCGGCAGTGGAGTTCGGCATGTCAAAAGAAAATGTGTTCCCTATGGCTGATTGGGTAGGCGGCAGATATTCTTTATGGTCAGCTATAGGTTTACCTATTTGTTTGGCGCTTGGATTTGAACATTTTGAAAGCCTCTTAAAAGGCGCCTTCGAGATGGATGAGCATTTCCAAACAGCACCGTTTGAACAAAATATGCCGGTCATATTAGCCATGCTAGGCGTGTGGTATCGAAACTTTCTAGGTTGCCAAAGCCATGCGCTTTTGCCCTATTATCATTATTTACGCGGTTTCCCTGCTTATGTTCAGCAATTAGACATGGAAAGTAATGGTAAATCGGTAACAATTGACGGCAAGATTGTTGATTACGGAGCAGGACCTATTATTTGGGGAAGTGAAGGAACCAATGGTCAACACTCCTTTTATCAATTGATTCACCAGTCTAATTTACCTATTCCGGTGGACTTCATGTTTCCTATTAAGGTGCCTAATCAAAATCAAACGCACCATAATATGCTTGCATCGAACTGTTTTGGACAGGCACAAGCACTAATGCAGGGCAAAACCTTTGATGAATGCCTCGCAGATTTGCAAAATTCTTCTTTATCTGAAGCGGAAAAAAATGTGCTGGCACACCACAAAACCATGCCTGGCAATAACCCTAGCAACACATTGGTGTTTGAACAACTGGATCCTAAGACACTTGGCGCACTAATTGCTTTGTACGAGCATAAGGTTTTTGTGCAAGGATGTATTTGGGGTATCAACTCGTTTGATCAATGGGGTGTTGAACTCGGCAAAGTGCTAGGAAATCAAGTGTTAGATATGATTGATGGAAAAACAGATCTCACTAGCGCAGATAGCTCCACCCAGCAATTGATTAACCGATTTGTTAACAAATAGTTAGTTGCGGGCAATGCCCGCATAACTCTTCCCCCGCAGTACCTCTGTCAGAAAAGCTTCATAAAAATTTCGTTTACTTTTAACATAATTTTAACTTAATTATTTTATTTTTAAGCTTGTTGTGTTAAAAAGTAAGCAGTGGCAATAACAATAACATCCACGTGTAGTAACTGATAGGAGCATCCTCATGGAATCAGTCGAAATTCTCTCTATGATAGACAATGAAACTCGTCCTGCTAAAACTAATAGCAAGAAGCGCAAGTGGCGCGAAATCGAAGCTATTCAAGACAGATACAAGTTACAGCGCGAACTTTCTGACATGGATCTTTCGTTAGAACTTGAGCTAGAGCAACTAACTCGATAGTCATTTATCCTCAAACAATCGCCAGTCTATAGGTTGGCGATTTGTTTGAGTCAATATTTGATTTGCCTGGCTAAAATGTTTACAGCCAAGAAAGCCTCTGTGTGCCGATAACGGCGATGGATGGACGGCTTTTAAAATGGCGTGTTTACTAGCATCTATTAGCTGCGATTTTTTTTGTGCTGGACTTCCCCAGAGCAAAAACACGACGCCAGATAAATGCTCACTAATGGCTGAAATCACTGCATCTGTGAATTTCTCCCAGCCTCTACCCTTGTGTGAATTGGCCTCACCGTTTCTCACGGTCAAAACTGTATTCAGCAACAAGACCCCTTGTTTTGCCCAAGCGGTTAAATCGCCATGACTGGGTGTACTAAAATCAGTTATATCATTTTCCAATTCTTTAAATATGTTGCGCAAAGAAGGGGGTATTTTATTACCTTTTTTGACTGAGAAGCATAGACCGTGAGCTTGATTTGGTCCGTGATATGGGTCTTGCCCAATAATCACCACTTTTAGATTGTCTGGCGTTGTATATTTAAACGCGTTAAACACATCTTCTTTTGGTGGATATACAAGAATCCCCTGATCCCTTTCCTGCTGTACACTTTCCATCAGATCCTGAAAGTAGTCTTGTTGTTTCTGCTCACCAATCAGTGATTGCCAGTCCATATTTTGCGCTCTGTCTTAGGTCAACTTTTACTTTTATATAAAACAAAGGGCGATAAAAATCGCCCTCTCATTGCTCGCTAGTCAAACTAGTTCTTTAAAGTAGCAAACATATGCGCTTTTAGTGCTTGGTAATCATTTACCATTTCTACCGCCAATGATTTTTTGGCGGAAAATTCAGCCAATACTTTAGGCACAGTGATTGGCTGACCTAGTACATTTTCTACTGTTTCTTTGAATTTTGCAGGGTGTGCGGTACCAAGAAATACACCTACTTCATCATCTTGCAGTTGTTTGGTCAATGTTCGGTAGCTAATAGCGGCATGAGGCTCTGACAAATACCCTTGCTGTTGTAACTGACGCATAGCGACCTGAGTATATTCTTCGTCTACAGCTTCACCCGTTAACAAACCTTTGTCAAAATAGCCTTGCTCAATAAGCGCTTCAATACGTGGCCAATTATTCGGTTGCGCCACATCCATTGCATTCGACATAGTCGGAATGGTCTTTTTCGGTGCCCACTCGCCGCTAGCTAAATAACGAGGTACTGTATCATTGCTGTTAGTGCCAGCAATGAAGCGCTTAATGGGGAGACCCAACGTTTTTGCAATGATCCCAGCGGTTAAATTACCAAAGTTACCACTAGGAACGGCAAAAACAGCTTTTTCTCTTTCATCTTCAGGTAATTGGGCTACAGCTTCAAAGTAGTAGCATACCTGGGCGATCAATCGGCTTATATTGATTGAGTTTGCCGAATTAAGATGTAGACCTTCACGTACGTCGGGATCATCAAATGCTGTTTTCACGAGTTGCTGACAAGCATCAAAATCCGACTCTATCGCAACCGTGTGGATGTTATCCCCTAATGTTGTAAATAACTTTTCTTGCAATGGGCTAATTTTGCCTTTAGGAAATAAAATCACCACATTGATGTTGTCTATGCCGTGAAAAGCATGAGCTACAGCTGCACCAGTATCACCAGATGTTGCGGTTAAGATGGTGATTGGCTGTCCTTTACTAATATGCGCCAGTACCTGCGCCATGAAACGCCCACCGAAATCTTTGAACGCTAAGGTAGGACCATGAAATAGCTCAAGACAATAAGTATTCTCGTTTACTTTATTTAACGGCGCAGGGAATGTGAAGGCGGCTTTAATCAGAGGTTCCAGTTCAGTAACGGGAATTTCATCGCCAATTAAATGAGAAATAATTTTTACACTACGCTCAACCAAAGGTAAAGCCAATAACCCTGCAATATCTTGCATAGGGGTTATTTTATCGGGGAAATACAGTCCTTGTTGTTTTCCTAAGCCTTTTCTTACTGCTTCTGCAAAACTGACTGTGTCGCTTGCATCTTTTAGATTTACTAATTTCACTTCTATTTCCTATTACATGGCATCGTATTATTCAGAAATAACACGAGTACCAGCAGTATCAATGTTACATATATGGCTGAAGCCATCAGCATTTTGTACGTAATGCTGGTTTAACCAATTTTCAATATTCTTTGCTGCGTCTAGGTTGTCAGTCACCGCAAAAACTGTTGGTCCAGAGCCTGAAATACCAAAGGCCAAGCCTTGTTGACTTGCAACATAATCACGGGCTTTATCAAACATGGGCAATAACGATTTACGGTATTTTTCGGCAATCACATCTGTCATAACCTTGGCAGCAATTTGGCGATCACCACGATATAAGGCATCAACGAACACCGCCATTTGTCTTCCAAACGTTAAGCATGTAGACATATCATATTGTTTTGGCAAAATTTTTCTAGCAGCAGCAGTAGATACCGACAAACCTGAATAACTGGCGATCCAATACCAATCATCGAATACAGGCAAAGATAATGCCACCGCATCCTCAAGACCTGACATTAATGTCATACCGCCAATATAACTTGGTGCTACGTTGTCGTAATGAATACTGCCGCTAATTTGCCCTTCTAATTCACCCATCATTAATAATAGCGTATTTTCATCGAAGGGCTTATTTGCATGAGCATTTAACGCATAAAAAGCAGCCACAATCGAACTAGCACTAGAGCCAAGTCCACTGCCAATTGGCAGGGCTTTATGCAAATGCATAGCGACTTTTAAAGGCGCATGTCCATGCTTCACTAGTGCATTTTGAAAGTATTCAAAACACTGGGTGACTATATTGTTTTGGGTACCACTGGGAAGGCGATCGCTAAATCGCCCATCCACGGTTAGGGCAAATGTATCTGCGTCCGTAACTTCAACCCAATCCCCAAGTTGAGTTCCATCTATTGGCGCTAACGCTGCACCTAAAATATCAAAACCAAGGCTTACATTACCTATAGAAGCAGGTGCAAATGCTCTTGTTGCCATTTATTGATACTCCAATTCATTTGGGATGGTACGCAATAAATCAGCAAACACGCCCGCAGCGGTCACAGTAGCGCCCGCTCCGTAACCACGAATAACAAATGGAATCGGTGAATAATAAGTAGAATGTATTGCCAGCGCATTTTCACCGTCTTTTACCGCCGCCAATGGATGCGTCTGCTCGACAGCTTGAATACTCACTTTACATTGACCGTCTTTGATCGAGCCAACATATCTAAGGACTTTATTTTCAGCCTGAGCTTTGCTCACCATGTCAGAAACTTTTTGATCTAACGCCGGTAGGTTAGCCATAAATTGTGCGACGTCGCCGCTAGCATCAAAATCATCAGGCAAAACCGATTCAATTTTAATATCATCTAGTTCAAGGCGCATACCTGATTCACGCGCCATGATTAGCAACTTTCGCGCTACATCCATGCCACTTAAATCATCACGAGGATCAGGCTCGGTAAAGCCTTTTTCTTTAGCGACTTTGGTTGCCTCAGACAAGGTTAATCCTTCATCAAGCTTACCAAATACAAAAGATAGCGAGCCAGACAAGATCCCTTCGAAGGTTTCAAGTTTGTCACCTGCTAGCACAAGCTTTTGTAAGTTATCAATGACAGGCAGACCTGCGCCAACCGTAGTTTCATACAAGTAGCAACGCTTCACGTTTTGGGCAGCTTTATGTAGCTGTTGATAATATTTATAACTGGCCGTATTGGCTTTTTTATTCGGCGTAACAACGTGGAAGCCAGCTTCTAACATATTGATGTATTGATCAGCCACCTCTTGACTGCTGGTACAATCAATAATCACTGGATTAGTTAGGCTGTTGGTGCGCACAAATTCAGCTACTGCGTCTACTGAAAACGCCTCTTTGCTGGCCGCTAAGTCTGCTTTCCAATCTTGGTCAATGGCAATACCACCGGCCTTAAGTAAATTAGCCTTGCTGTTGGCGATACCATAAACAGTGAGTTTTATATCCTTAGTTGCAAGTAGTTTTTGTTGCACATGCATTTGTCTAAGTAGTTCTTCGCCTACAGTGCCACAGCCCACAAAAAACACATCCAATGGTTGATTGGAGGAGAAAAAGTTTTGATGTATAACTTTCACTGCTTTGCGCGCTTTACTGTTTTCAATCACAGTTGAAATAGAACGCTCTGATGACCCTTGCGCGATCGCTACATTATTGACTCTTGCTTGGGCCAAGGCATTAAAAAACTTCGCTGCCATACCTTTAGATTCTCGCATACCATCGCCCACTAAGGTGACTATGGCTAAATGCTTGCGTACTTCAATTGGCTCTAATAAGTGGTTGCTCAATTCAAGGGCAAAACTTTCTTCTAATAATTCTTGTGCTTTCTCTGCATCTTTGTTTTGAATACAGAAACTAATGCTATATTCCGACGAACTTTGAGTAATCAGGGATATAGAAATATTGCCTTTTGAAATCACATCAAAAATGCGGCTCGCCATGCCTACCATGCCCTTCATGCCAGGACCGGATACATTAAACATCACAATATCTTCAAGGTGCGAAATACCCTTAACACTGGTCCATTTTTCACTGGGTTCGTTAGATATTAGCGTACCGGGTGCTGCGGGATTCAAGGTATTACGAATTAAACAAGGAATTCCAAATTGCGCGATAGGACCAATAGTTTTTGGATGTAACACCTTAGCCCCAAAATAAGATAACTCCATGGCTTCTTGATAGGTAAGTTTATCCAGTAATACCGCACCTTCTACTTGATTGGGATCAGCATTGTAAACACCGTCAACATCAGTCCAGATTTCACAGCAGTTCGCATTAATACAAGCAGCTAAAATTGCCGCTGAATAATCAGAACCGTTGCGGCCCAACGTCACCTTTTCGCCTAGCTCATTCACAGCGACAAAGCCTGGCATTACCAAAAACTCGCTACCGTCTGTGTTTATTTCGCTGCAACGAGCGCGGCTTTCTGATAACAAGGCTAAACTATCTAAATAGTCCCCTTCTGCGATAATGTAATCTACTGGATCGATTATTTTATTGCTTATGCCCTTGGCGGATAAGATGGCGCTAAAAATATTGACACTGACGTATTCGCCCATGCTTAAAATGCCAGCAGTAACTTGATCTGGGCAGCTTTTTAGTAGACTAATGCCCTGTAGTTGTTGCTCTAAATTATCAAGTTTATTTTGTATATATTCTGCTAAAGGAGGGTAATTAAAGTTATCGAGAGTGTCATTGAGTTCTTTTGCAATACCTTTTAAGGTCATAGTCAATTTAGCAAAAAGTTCACCATAATCTTGATTCTTATGCGCTTGTTCACATAGTAAAGACAGCGCATTAGTGACCCCTTTGGGCGCAGATAAAACTACCGCAGCCCCTTCTGCCTGATGCGTTTGTTGGCTGATATCAAATACTCGCAAGTACCGTTGAGCATCGGCCAAAGACGAACCACCAAACTTCAACACTTTCATTCGAGACTCCTCGCTCTCTTAAATTTTAATTTGCTCAATTCAATGCCTTTGATACAAAAAAGCCCGCTATATTTGCGGGCTTTCGTTATCAGGAATCTGGCACTGGCTAACGACCGCCCTCAATAGAGGTGGTAATAATAATCATGTCGTTAGTCATTAGAATTGTTTTCATGGCGCCAATTTGCCGTATAGACGTCTAAATGTCAATACCGAACCTCGATAAAATCAGATAAATATGATCATATCAATTTAACTTGGGAAGTTTTCAATGTTTTGGAATTCAATGTTTTCAATAAGTTAGGAAAAATGACAGATTTTTTCTGATCAAAATTTTCATTTTGGGTGGGAATTTTTATATTTTAATTGGGGATTCTGATCTTCATATTTATTGTAAATAAGCGCTTCGCAATCCAAATTAATTTGGCAAAAAAAGTTCCCCACTCATTTTACGGCTGAACAATTTGATAGATTTAATCATTGTCAGACTTTTTTACAAACCACGTCAAATAAATCAATAAATGATTGAAAAAATTAGCTTTATTTTTTGGCGTAATTATTGCCTTAGAATCTATACGGCAATTTTTTAATCACTTTTGCTTTTAATATCACATAACAGAAAGGAATCGAATGTTCACAAAAACATCTAAACTAAATCTTTTAAAATATGGTGCTGCGGCGCTTTTATTTTCTGCCTTTACAACTCAAGCTGCGCCTATTCCCATCGACTTATCAACATGGCAATCAGATGGCACTACAACTTGGCAGCTCCAACCTGGGAACGATACTGTAAGACAAACCCAAAACACAGATCCCACTATCTTTTTTAAAGACGGTGAGAATGCTCAGGGCACTCAAATATCTGGTCGCATTTCCAGTAATTACGGCGGAGACGACGACTTTATTGGTTTTGTTTTGGGATATCAAGACAACGAGCTTACTTCTGCTAGTGCAGAGTATATTTTGATAGATTGGAAGCAGGGAGATCAATCCTTTCCTGGTCTAGGTCAAGCGTTCGACGGCTTGGCAGCTTCTGTTGTAACAGGTGCTGCAGCTGATTCGGAATTTTGGACACATACAGGTGCTGTTAGCGAAGTTACCAGAGCAACTACTCTAGGTTCAACTGGCTGGGTCACCGGTACCGAGTATTTGTTTGACATAGTTTTTACTTCAAATTTGATACAAGTATACGTTGATAACGTACTTGAGTTGAACTTTACTGCTGCCGATGCTGGACTTGCTTCATTTGGTGATGGTTCGGTAGGTTTTTACAACTACTCTCAACAGAACGTATTATATGCTGGCCTAACAGAACAGCAGGTTGTTCCTACAGTTTCTACCCCTGCCGCACTTGGCTTGTTTGTAATGGGTATCGCAGGTCTTGCGTTTAGACGCAAAACAGCGTGATATACTGACATAGTGACGTTTTCTTAAAAGCCGATTCGTCGGCTTTTTTTATGTCTTTCGTGAAAGCATATTTATCATGGGACAAGTATAGCCAGGGCCCGAACCTATAGTGAGCCCCAGTCTCCTCTCTAAAATGTCTCAATTTTATGCTCTGTTCCCTCTACGCCTTAAAAGCCCAAAAACTGCAAATGATAGTAACAAGACAGTACTAGGCGCTGAGACTCTAGAGAAACTAATGGCTTGGTTATTGATATTGAGTACTTCAAAGGATACCCACACATCGGATAGTGAAGTGAACGAAAAATTCATACCGAAAACGCCACCGTCTCTAAATTCTGCGGGCGGTTCAGGCTGAGGGTTAAAAGATAGACTATCAAGATCTATTACACCGCCTGAACTTGTGGAAAATTCAAAGTTAACCTGGAAAATATCTTCTAAGCTTCTCTGATTTTTAACCATCAACGTTAGGCTAGAAAAGTCATCGATGGGAGTATCTAGCAGTTCTATCATTAAAGGGGCAACATTGCCCTCACTAGCGATTGCAAAACCCAAATCAAAGACTTGTGGATTTTCCACATCTTCAACCACAAATGTAGGTTTCGTACTAGGCAACGCCGGCGGTTCTGGCTGTGGATTAAAACCAAACAAGACTAATGGGTTGATATCATCTAGGCTATTGCCCTTTAACAAAGTAGCATTATCCCATGAAAGCAAGGCCGCGTTAGCAGTTTGGCTAGCCATCATAAAGAGCATAGTGGTAATTAAAAATAAAGGTGTTTGAATTAACTTGGTGTAGGCATTTTGTTTGTGCAGATACATAAGCATCATCTCCTTTTGTTGCTAGTAGAAAAAGTATAGTAGTAAATGCAAAGTCCACCAGTTATATAATGCGTCAAAGTAAGCAAACCCGTGATTAACCTAGCTATTAATTTTTATTTATCTTTTTTTATGAGACACCAATTCAAAAATTAACAGATTTTAAATCTCCTTTTATCAAAACTCCGACTGGTTTTTCACGCAAATATTATTGATTATTCAGCCAGATGCCTTTAATGTAGTTAAAAAAATTTTAAGGACAGCTAATGCCAGTACAAATTAACTTTGAATTATCTGACAACGACTTGGAACATTTTCGTGCATTGATGAAGGATGCGCTTGCAAAAGCCACCCAATATTCAAGCGAAGAAATCATTACCAAAGCAAAAGAAGTCTGTGATGAAATGTCTCAAGCAACACTTCCAGATTTTGTTGCTGAGCGTTTAGATTGTTTAAAGACCTTAATCGCCGCCCTTGAAGATCCTGAATGGCAAATGCCTGAAGATGAAAAAACAGAAGTGTTGACTTCCCTAGCCTACTTCACTGAGCCGCATGATTTAGTACCAGATCATATCCCAGGCCTTGGTTATGTAGACGATGCCATAATGATTGAATTGGTTATTCAAGATTTATCTCAAGATCTTGATGCCTATAACAGATTCTGCGAATTTAGACGTATTGAAGAAAACCGTAGAGGTGATCAAGCGAATGTTAATCGCGAAGTTTGGATCGATGCTACTCGTAAAGAAATTCGAAGTGGATTTAGACGTCGCCGTAAAGAAGGCAAGCGCAGAAGAATTTTTGGTTAATCTAACCAACTCGAAAACATTGGCGCTATCTACTAGCGCCATTTTTTTATCTAAAATCAATGCATGTCTCATTCATCATAGAAGACTAAAGTACACTAGGTTTCTAGTTTTGTTTTGGTTATGGTGAGTTGCAAACAGGGTTATTTCGTCATTTTTAGAGCTTTATTGTATGTTGGCAGATGAAAAGAAAATCGCAAAAAAACTGGCCTACCAGATTTTAAATGAGTTTGATAAGTCATTTAGATGGTTTCGTCGCATTACCTCAGGCGCACAAGAACGCTTTGAAAATTGTCAATGGGCCGAATCTCAGTCGGCGGTTACCGAGCGCATCACCATTTATGAGAAAAGCTTGTCCGAAGCTGTGGCAGAGATTTACCACCAAGTTTATCCAAGACAGCAATCTCAGGAGTTTTGGTTAGAGACTAAAAATTACTTTTCTAAATTATTGGAAGATCATCCCCAATTTGAACTTGCCGAAACCTTCTATAATTCTGTTATAGGACGCATCTTTAAACATACTAAAATCGACGATAGCATTATGTTTGTGTTACCAAGCCGATGCTTTTTACCGGGACGTGACAGAGATAAAATTATCAATACCTTTGATACCACTGGCAGCGTACGCCAGATGTATTATGAAGTGTTCAACACCTATCGTTTTAATACGCCTTTTGAAGATTTTGAACGAGATATTCAAAATCTGGACACCGCATTAAGAAAGCGTCTCAACAAAGCTCAATTAGCCAGTGTGCATACCATAGAAATGCTAAAACCTGTGTTTTATCGAGGTAAGGCTGCTTATATGATTGGTCGAATGTGTATGCCCGAAGAAACCTTGCCATTTGTTATTGCTTTACATATGACAGATGAACAAAAAATTATGGTCGATGCCTTAGTTGCTGAGCGGGCTCATTTAAGTTTTGTATTTAGTTTTGCTCGCTCCTACTTTATGGCAGATACTCAGTATCCGGCCGAGCTAGTGGCCTTTTTAAAAGAGCTGCTTCCCCACAAAAAGAACTTTGAACTCTACATGGGCATAGGTTTTTATAAACATGGAAAAACTGTGTTCTACCGAAATTTTTTACAACATCTACAGGATAGTGACGATAATTTCTGCTTAGCGCCGGGTATAAAAGGCTTAGTGATGGCGGTTTTCCACCTCCCCTCTTACGGCGTTGTTTTTAAAGTCATAAAAGACGAATTTGCAGAAAGTAAAAAGATTACCCGAGAACATGTTAAAGATAGATATAGGCTTGTCAAAATGGGAGATCGGGTTGGTCGTATGGCTGACACCCACGAGTATGTAAACTTTAGGTTCCCCTTGGAGCGTATTGATGAAGAATTACTTAAATATCTCAAAGATACTTGTGCAAGCTCTCTAGAGTTTACAGAAGACGAGTTGATCATCACTCATTTATACATTGAACGCAAAATGACCCCGCTCAATATTTATTTAAATGAAGAAACTGACGAAGAAAAAATAAGAAGTGCGATTAATGAACTGGGGCAATGCATTAAGCAAATTGCATATTCAAATATCTTCCCAGGCGATATGCTGCATAAAAACTTTGGTATCAATCGCACTGGTCGTGTCATTTTTTACGATTACGATGAAATTTGCTACATGAACGAGCGTAATTTTAGAGAGCTCCCAAAAAGCGATGACCCTTACGCGCTCGATACCTTATCAGTAGCGCCAGATGATGTTTTTCCGGAACAATTTGAGCACTTTATTGTAGGCAAAAAACATCTTAAGGATATCTTGAAAGAACTGCATGGGGATTTGTTGCTACCAGAATATTGGCGGTCTCTGCAAAAAGAAGCCGCCAAAGGGTTAATACAGAATTTCACCCCATATCCTGAAGAGATTCGCTTTAAGCATTAACGCAATAAAAGGTAATAGTGGATCCCAATTGTGAGCATGCCCAAAACCCACAAAATACTACGGATGATATGCCAATTGGCCCAATAACAAATTAAATAAGCCAAACGAAGTAGTACGAAGGCTATACACAATTGTGCGGTAAAAACAGTATGGGCATCCATTGCGATGACCAGTAAAACTGTTGGCGCGAAATAGGCAATAGCTTCGTAACAATTTTGGTGGGCAGCTAAAGCCCTAGCTCCAAGACCCTGCAAACCAGCCTGCTGTTGTCTGGGATTTCGATTGTCATAACCATTAGACTTATGCATTTGCCAAGCTAACGGCGCTTTTGCGACAAGTGGCATAAACACCACCAAGGCCATACAAATGATGATAACAAACATAAAGGTTCCTTTCTAAAAAGAATTACAGTAATTTAATCTGACATTACTCTCAGGATTCGCTATCTTATCGTGATGAAGATTTTATTAATAGAAGATGAGCCAACAGTTGCTCAATTTATCCTAAATGGCTTAACCGAAGCTGGGCATTCTTGTTCCTGTGAAAGTGACGGCCGCAGTGGCTTAACCTCGGCGTTAAGTGGTGGCTTTGACGTGATTATTCTTGACCGCATGCTGCCAGAAATGGATGGTATGGAGGTGTTGGAAAACATCAAGCAACAACAAATCACCACACCTGTATTATTCTTAAGCGCTAAAAACAAGGTGGAAGATAGAGTCACTGGGCTTAGAGCGGGTGCCGATGACTATTTAAGTAAGCCCTTTGCCTTCGAAGAATTGCTCGCTCGCATTGAGATTCTCGCCAGCCGTTCCATAAGCGAGAACAATCCAACCAATACAGAAATTGTGGTGGGCGACCTTACCTTAGACTTAATTGAGCGCACAGCAAAACGCGGCGATATTGAGATTGAATTGCAATCCAAAGAATTTAAGTTGCTTGAGTATTTGATGCTTAATCAAGGAAAAGTTATTACACGTGCTATGCTATTGGAAAAAGTCTGGGAATATAATTTCGATCCCCAAACCAATGTAATAGACGTACATATCAGCAGATTGCGCAATAAAATAGACAAAGGATTCGAGCATAATATGATTTCCACTATCCGCGGAGCGGGTTATAGCTTAACGCCAGAGTCACAAGCGAACACAGATTAAATGCGCGCGATAAAAGCCTATTCCAAAAGCTCTAGCTTTATTGTTAGTTTTATCTTCATGAGTCTTTTGTTTATTGGCGTTGCATTTAACAATTATGTGCTTTCAGTTACCAACGATGACTTATTAATTCGAGAAACTGAAGCGGCCATTCTTTCTGATATTGGCGGGTTCAAAAGTTTGTTTGATAATGCAGGAAGATCGGCTGTTATTAAATCCATTGAAAGCCGAGTGAATAACCTTAACAACGACTTCTTTTATTATCTTAAAGACAAAAATGACAATTTCTTAGCCGGTAATTTAGATAAATGGCCAACCAAAAACGTAAAAATTGTACGCAATGGTATTCTTGAAATAGAAGCAAAACCAAGAAACGCGCAGACCGCACAAAATCGCAAATATCAGACCGTCATAGCGATGATCCTAGAACTAGACAACAAAGACGAACTCTTGGTGGGACGTAGTGTGCAAAACTACGAATTAGCGGTTCGCTTGGCCCAAGTCTCTTCTTGGGTCATGATCATCATAGTGAGTATCATCTCTATATTAAGTATTGCCGTGGCTTACTATGTAGTAAGTCGGATAAATAAAATATCAGACACGGCTGACAAAATTGTCTCATCAGGTAATCTCAGCGAACGTTTATATGTGGAAAGTGAATGGGATGACTTAAGTAAGCTAACTCTAGCGCTTAATCAAATGCTGGAAAAATTAGAGCATTCTGTCAAAGGCATAAAATCCGTATCAGACAGTATTGCTCATGACTTACGAACCCCATTAACTAGACTTAAAACCCACTTAGAAGCATTGCCAAACCAAGACGAAAAATATCAATTATTGCAAGAGTGCGACAATATTCTGGAAATTTTTAATTCATTGCTTCGAATTACCTATATTGAAACCAGTGCTCAGCGTTCGCATTTTGAATTAAACAATCTTTCAGTGGTATTAGAAGATGCTATCGACCTCTATGTACCTGTAATGGAAGATAAGCATATTCGGTTAACCACCGAAATTAGTGATGATTTACATGCTATCTGTGACAAAAGTTTGATATTCCAAGCCTTTGCCAACACTATCGACAACGCGGTGAAGTTTACGCCTGAACAAGGGGAAATTGCTATCAGCCTAAAACGGCAAGGCACAAATATTCACTACAGCGTAAGTGATTCCGGCATTGGCGTATCTTCAAAAGACATTGATAAACTAACCCGTCGTTTTTATCGAGCAGATAAAAGCCGATCGACTCAAGGTAATGGTCTTGGCTTATCGTTAGTTTCGGCTGTAGTAGAATTGCACAATGGTCACTTGACATTCTCGGCAAATGAAAACGACAAAGGACTCAAGTGTAGTTTTGATATTCCGGTAGAGTAAACTTACTGTTTCTGCATGAAAATAGTCACTTGCGCAAAGGTAATGCCGAACTTCTTGATGTAAGAGCGATTCATCATAGTATTGTCATCAAATGCCCAAAACCAGTCGTCAAAGTTAACGCGATATTCGCTACCGTCTACGTCTAAATCCATTTCATAACTAAAGTTAAATGCATTCCCGTGGGACTTACCTAGCGCAGGCCCTGCAATATCCCCTGCATTGCCAGTGTATGTTCCATCAGGATTCTTACTTATTTTCCAAGTGCGCTTGGTGGGACCTTCTCCGTAGCCGTAAGTAAAAGCTTCGTCCAATATCAAGGTGTCATTTTCCTTGTAAGCATCTATGTCGACAATAAAGCGTTGTAAAATTTCTCCATCTCGGCCTTGCACTATGCCCCAAGCTTTAATTTTGCCATCAAAAAATGCCTCTAATGAAAACTCAGGCGTAATAGTTTCGTAGTTTTGTCCGCTAATCGAAACAGAGCAAGCATTAATGAAAAGTAGACTAAAACCTGCCAATGCAATTGTTTTGAGCTGCTTTCTCATTTAATTCATTCCTAACAGTTGTTCACGCATTTTAGGTTCTGAGGTATCTTCTGATAACCAAATAGCAAAGAACCATTCGGTAAATTCTGCATCAGTTACTTTACCAATTTTTTCGTCATTGAAATAAAAATGGCTTACCTTGTCTTCGTCAACAATTCCCATGATGCATTCGCCTTCCTTAACGTCGGGAAAGATACGATGCATTTTCTGAAACCATTTTGCTAACTTGAGCTCATCATCAAAGCCTAGATCACGCATTTCATCCACCGAGCGGCTGGCAATTTCTTTGCCTTCAAAGTCTCTCAGATAGGTTAATCTCAGTGCGAAAGGTTTATCCTTATCCCATTTACCTTCAGGCGCAATGAGTTCTGCCTCATAAATATCCCAAAACAATACTTCCAGCCGGGTTTTTCCTACAGTTTTAGGATCTTTAACGAACTCAAGCTTCGGTGGTTCAGCTAAAACCGTAAGCGACCAAAATAAAAGTAATGTGATAAACCATTTCATACATTATTACCTCTTTTGTGCTTGAGCTTATAAACGTGCGATATATACTTCTAAGATCATTAACTTTACGTAATTTTCATATTTGCGTGTCATTTCCCCCTAAAATGCCAATAGAAAGATTGCTACAAATTACCTCTCCCTCGCCTTTAGAGCAGATTACGTGGCCACACATGCAGCATAATGTTTGGATCAAAAGAGACGATTTATTGCACCCTGTTATTTCGGGAAACAAATGGCGAAAACTCAAACCTTTAACGCAGAAAATCCAGCAACAAGATATTCAACATCTTATAAGTTTTGGCGGTGGCTTTTCTAATCATATTCATGCTTTGGCTTATGTGTGTAATCGTCTAAATGTTGCTTGTACATTGATCATTCGAGGGGATTATAGCCATCAGTTAACGCCTACTTTGCTAGATGCGAAAAACTGGGGAGCTAAGCTGGTGTTTGTGAATAAAAAAGAATATTTAAAACGCAATGATGCCGATTACATTGAGGCATTAAAGCTACGGCACAATGCGCAAATATGTGTACCGGAAGGTGGCACTGACAAAGATACGTTAGTTTATGTGGGTAGCATCGTAGAAGAGTTATCCTCCCAACACTTGCCAGAAGTAATAATTCTTCCTGTCGGCAGCGGTGGTACTTTTGCAGGCTTGTTGTCCCACATTGAACAACACAGTTTAGCAATCGAATTAATCGGTATCAGTGTGTTAAAAGCGCCGGGATATCACACCCAATTAATACCAGAATTGACCGCTCTTCCTATTCAAAATACCCAATGGCGAATTGAAGATAACTTTCATCAAGGAGGTTATGCAAAACGAAACAAGGTGCTAGATGCGTTCAGTGAGCAATTTTTTCAACAGACCAAAATCCCGCTAGATTCTGTTTATAATAACAAGAGTTTTTTTGCCTATAATCAGTTAGTTAACTCACAACCAGAATTGAAAAATAAAACCGTTTGCTTGCTTCATACAGGCGGAATACAAGGGGTTCGGTCAAATTAAAGTAAAAAAGTGCTGAACTTTTTATATCTTGCTGCCGTTAAGGAGGATACTGCGTATAAAAAGACAGGTGTTAAGATGAAACCTAATGTCATTTTAAAACAAAATATTCCTTATGCGAACTTGATAAACTCTGCATTATCACTTTGCGATATTATGTTAGCGCATTCTCCAATATTGTATCCCTTCGCCGTTATATCCATTGATAAAGATGTGCAATGTGTATTTTCAGAGCACGATGGTCAGGAAACACCGCAAGATTTAATTGAAGCACTTGAAGATCAATTGAATGCACAACGACTAATGGCAGAAGATGCCGTGGGAATTCTAGTTTACGCCGCCACCATTTCTCAGCCCGATGGTTTAGAAGATGATGCCCTGGTACTGAATATTACAGACAGTGCGGGTTGTAATACCATCACCGTTTACCCTTACATGCACATAGGTCGAAAAATCGAACTGGGACTACCCTATACCTGCGATTTTTCAAACTAGTTAGAGCCTGTTTATCTTTATTAGCTTGGTGTAAATTTCCCCATTCTCCTCTAAAATTCTAGTGGTAATCACAGCCTGTGTTATCATGCGCAAAAATATACAATAAAACATAAGAATGCTGAAAATGACCTCATTTTTTATTTTTCAGTATAAGCTTATTTAGCCCCCTAACAGGCAAAACAATTTTTCTTGGAGAGTATAATGTCTAAAGTTTTGATTATTGGTGCAGGCGGTGTTGCTTCAGTTACTATTAAGAAATGCGCACGTTTGCCAGAACATTTTGATGAAATTTATTTGGCAAGTCGTACCGTTTCAAAATGTGAATCATTACAAAAAGAAGTGGGCGAAGACCGAGTGAAAGGTGTGTTTGCAGTTGATGCAGACGATGCCAAGGCTGTAGAAGCGCTAATAAACAAAGTACAACCGGATTTAGTGATTAACTTAGCATTACCTTACCAAGATCTTCCCATCATGGATGCATGTTTGGCCACAGGTACTGACTATCTTGATACAGCTAATTATGAACCCAAAGATGAAGCTAAGTTTGAATATTCGTGGCAATGGGCATATCAGGAAAAATTCCAGCAAGCAGGTATTATGGCATTGCTTGGCAGTGGTTTTGATCCAGGTGTAACAAACGTTTATACAGCTTACGCAGCTAAACATTATTTTGATGAAATTCACTATTTAGACATTGTTGATTGTAACGGCGGTGATCACGGTCAGGCATTTGCAACTAACTTTAACCCTGAAATTAATATCCGGGAAATTACTCAACGCGGTCGTTATTTTGAAGACGGTGAATGGAGAGAAACTGACCCACTAAGTGTTCGCGAAGATTTGGACTACCAGAATATTGGTGTACGAGCGTCATATTTGATGTTCCATGAAGAATTAGAATCCATTGTTAAGCACTTCCCAACACTGAAACGCGCTAGATTTTGGATGACCTTTGGTGATGCTTATCTAACGCATTTGCGCGTGCTAGAAGGCATTGGCATGACAAGTATTGAACCCATAGAATTCCAAGGTCAACAAATCGTCCCCCTTGAATTCCTAAAAGCTGTGTTACCAAATCCAGGTTCTCTTGCTGACGGATATACGGGAATGACCTGTATAGGTACTTACATTACGGGTATAAAAGACGGTAAAGAAAAAACCATATTTATTTATAATAACTGTGATCACGCCAAGTGTTTTGAAGAAGTAGGCGCTCAAGCGGTTTCTTATACCACTGGCGTGCCTGCAATGATAGGTTCAGCGCTAATGTTGAATAAAACTTGGCACAAGCCTGGCGTTTGGAATATGGAACAATTTGACCCAGATCCCTTTATGGAAATGTTGAACATCCACGGGTTACCTTGGCATGTGATTGAATGTGACAAGAGTCCGTTCAGCAAATAACAATAAACGCAGTTAAGGTGAGTACCTGCAAGGAGCTCACCTTTATTTTATCCTCTTAGATACACAGGTAAATTTACGCAATGAATAATATCTTCTTGTCAGAAGCAATTCCCTCACCTTGTTATGTGTTAGAAGAAGCCAAATTAGAAGCTAACTTACAGTTATTGCAACGGGTTCAACAAGCAACTGGTGTGGATATTATTCTTGCTCTTAAAGGATTTTCCATGTGGTCGTGCTTTCCTATGGTCAAGCAGTACTTAAAAGGGGCTACTTCAAGTGGCGTGTGGGAAGCGAAATTAGCCCGAGAAGAAATCGGCGGCGATGTGCATGTATTTTCACCCGCTTACAAAGATTCTGATATGGATACCTTAGTCGGTTTGGTGAACCATATTTCATTTAATAGCCTTGCTCAGTGGTTTAAGTTTAAGCATCAAGTATTAACCAATGGGGTATCCGCAGGTTTACGCATTAATCCTGAAAACCAAGAAGCGGAAACACCTCTTTACGATCCTTGTGCCCCGGGCTCTCGTCTGGGAATTTTAGCAAAAGACATTCATGGCCAAGACCTATCGGGAATAGAAGGATTTCATTGCCACAATCTTTGTGAGTGTGATTCATATGCTGCCGAACGCACCCTAAACGCAATTGATGAAAAATTTGGGGAGTATTTGCCTCATCTTAAATGGCTAAATTTGGGAGGTGGTCATTTAATGACCCGTAAAGGGTACGACATTGAGCATATGATCTCAGTGCTGACCAGATTTAAAGCCAAGTATCCGAATTTGCAAATCATTTTAGAACCAGGCTCCGCTGTTGCATGGCAGACAGGCCCTTTAATTTGTGAGGTGGTCGATATTGTGCATAACGAAAGGGACATCGCCATTTTGGATATATCTGCCACCGCTCATATGCCGGACGTGTTAGAAATGCCTTACCGACCAAGTATTCTTGGTGCAGGCAAGCCCGGGGAAAAAGCGCATACTTATAAGTTTGGAGGAAATTCTTGTCTTGCTGGAGATGCGATTGAAGAATATAGCTTTGATAAGCCCTTGAATCCAGGCGATCGCATCGTGTTCGAAGATATGATGCACTACACCATGGTAAAAACCACGTTTTTTAATGGGGTACAACATCCTGCCATTGGCATTTTAAGAAAATCCGGCGAATTCGATCTTGTTCGTGAATTTAGTTATGAAGATTTTAAACATCGTCTATCTTAGTCACGTCAATAGCTGCTCGTAAATTCTCCTCTGAAGTTGCGAGCTATTGAAATAATTGTTAGCCTCAAGCCAATAGAATAATAAAACTTAAAAACAATTAGGTTATCACATATGGGCAACTCAGCCGATGCATTACAGGCCATTCAACAGCACATTGATAACCAAGAATTTACCCAAGCAATCAGCGCCCTAAAAAAACGCGTTACTCAATTCCCTCAAGACTATCAAGCATGGCTTTTATTGAGTCAATGTTTGTACAACACAGGCTTTTATAATGAAGCAGTCTTAGTAGGACAAAACGCTGAGAAATTTGACCCCTTACAACAATCTTTTTCTGACATACAGCAATTAATCCAATCGCAAAAATTCGCCCAAGCTGAAACACTGGCTGAAAAAATGTTGAATGAACAACCCGGCCACCCCAGAGCTATTTTTACTCTCGCCCATCTATCTCAGCAAAAGCAAGATTTACAAACAAGTAATACCTACTTAGCTCATGGGCTAGCGCATTCTCCAGCCAATCTTGTGCTTAGGCAAATGTATATTAATGGGTTGGAATCTTCAGGAGACTTTCAACAAGCGTTAGACAACCTAGACACGCTGGTCTCATTGCAAAAAAACTTTGCCAATTTATGGCGACAAATAAATTTGCGACTAAAGCTGGGGCAACATGAAGCTTCGTTGGATGCTTGTGCTGAGGCTGAGTCCTTATCGCAATTAAACCAACAACAAGGCAGTCAACTACAACTTGCCCGAGGGCAATGTCTGCGAATTTTGGGTAAACGCGATGACAGTATTAAAGCCCTAAAACAAAGCCTAAGGTTGAATCCGCAAAACGCTGACGCTTGGTGGGCATTAGCTGATATGAAAAATTATCAATTCACTGACCAAGACAAACAAGCTCTGACCGAGTTGTTGATGCGACCCGATGTGCCACAAATCAGTAAATGTCTTGCTACTTTTAGTTTGGCTAAAGCGTCCGAAAGTGACAAAGATAATGCGACCACTATGGCCCTATACAATAAGGCTAACCAGCTTTACAACCTAGACAGATACCAACCAGAAAACGTCGATAAAGAATTTGAATTGCGCAAACAAACCTTTTCAAAAACAGTGTTAGATACTCAAGCACCTTTAGATGCAAACGAACCAAGGCCGATTTTTATTTTAGGTTTACCCCGCTCTGGTTCTACCCTTGTGGAGCAAATACTTGCCAGTCATAGTCAAATTGAAGGAACCTTTGAGCAACCGACGATGGCTTGTATCGAGAGAAATGCCCATAACCTCTGCTTATCTCAACACAAAACTGGATTTTTTTCCGCCATCGAAAATTTAACACCCGAGCAATTGCACCGTCTTGGGCAGGACTATATCAAAAAAGGGGCGCTATTTAGGCAAACCAATAGACCTTTCTTCACTGACAAACAGCCTTTTAACTTTAGGCATATAGGGTTGATTCATAAAATCTTACCACAAGCACTGATTATCGACGTGCGTCGAAATCCCTTAGATTGTGGGTTTAGCTTGTATAAACAGTACTTCCCATCGGGTGTTGCTTTTAGTTTTAACCTGCAACATATAGCGCACTTTTATAACGCCTACGTAGATTTAATGACGCATTGGGAAACACTAATTCCAACCAACATTATCTCGGTGCAGTACGAAGAATTAATCCAAAATCCAGAAACACAAGTGCGTAAATTGTTAAAGGGTATTGGACTTGAGTACCAACAGCAATGCCTTAATTTTTATGCTTCTAAGCGAAAAGTGCATACGGCGAGTAGCGAACAAGTCAGGCAGCCTATTAATAACAAGGGAATAGGTAGTTGGAACCCGTTTGCGCAAGAATTACAACAATTAAAGGCCGCGTTGGACAAGAAAACCTTGCAAAGGTTCTCAACCTATCTTTAATTTGCTTGATATTTGAAATTTCACTTATTACTCTTATCTTTACGCACCGTATTAGTGCCATAGTTGCACCATAAGGGCGCTCAATTATCTTTAGCATATTCAAAATAAGCTGTAGAACGCTGTTTGCTTGAGATAAAACGTCTGGCACAAAGTATGCTTTTGTCACTTTTTTAAAAGACAGAAACGCTTTTGAATAATATATTTAATAGAAGCACAGGGTAAAACTATAATGAAGTCAAACAACACACCACGACTAAACATAAAGCGATCTACGGTTTCTCTATGTATAGCAACAGCATTAGGCATGTCTGTATCTGGATTTGCAGTTGCGCAGGAAGATGAAGAAAATGTAGAGGTTATTAATATCACAGGTTCTCGTATTCCTACAGACCCCAATGTTACCTCTTCAGTTCCATTACAATCTATAGACGAATCTGACATCAAATTATCAGGTGAGTTAAACTTGGCGGATATAGTGAATGATATTCCTGCACTTGTTTCGTCTTTAACTGCTGAAAACTCTACAACAGGTGCAAACGCCCTTAACTTAAGAGGTCTAGGTGAAGAAAGAACCTTAACCTTAGTGAATGGTCGTCGCCATGTGGCAGGTTTTAGAGGGACCTCTGCAGTTGACATAGGTACTATCCCAAGAGCGTTAGTAAAAAGTGTTGAAGTAACTACCGGTGGTGCATCTGCAGTTTATGGTGCAGATGCTGTGACAGGTGTTGTTAACTTTATTCTAAAAGACGACTTTGAAGGCTTTGAATTTGATGCCGTAGGTGTCGCACCTTTAGAAGGAGGTGGTGAAAGCTTCGGGTTTGATGTGCTTTACGGACAAAACTTTGATAACAGCAAGGGTAATATCGTTTTTGCTGCCACTATTGAAAGAGAAAATGATCTTACTTATGGCGAAAGAGACTGGTCGAAAGATAACGGCATTGCATCAGTGGAACCAAGAGCAAACCCTGATCCAAACGGTCCACCTAGAGCCGTCATCCATGATCCAAGATTTTGGTTAACATCACAACAAGGATCCATAGCACCAACCTTTGGTGGACGAGATGTTACTTATGTAGACATCAATGGTAATGGTATCCCAGACTGTCAAGAATCAGAAGCTGGCCGTACTGGATTCTTAGCTGGTTGCTGGATTACCAACCCAGATGGTTCAGTTAGCGTCAACCAAGATGGTACCGTATTGAACGGTCTTTGGGGTATTGGCGGTGACGGTGGAGCTATTAGTTTCAATCGTGATACGCTTTTCCCTGCCACAGATAAATTCGTTCTAAACTTGAACGGTAAATATGATTTTACTGATGATTTGTCTGGTTTCTTTGAAGCCAAATATGTGAAAGCGGAATCTACTACGTTTGCAGAACAAGACACTTTCTACGATACGCTTTTCATTCTACCTGATAACCCTTTTATTCCTGAGCAACTACTACCAGTAGTAGATGTGACTGGTGGTCTTTTACTAACTCAGGATCCACTTGATTTTAGTGATGACAACCCTTCTACTTATACCCGCGAAACTCAACGGTTTGTAGCTGGATTAGAGTGGTTTATTGCCGATGCTCATAGAGTTGAATTTTCGATCAATCACGGCAAATTCAAAAATACGTCAGAAACCACTGGTCTATATTTAGACAGAATTTTCGCTGCCATTGATGCAACTACAGATGATGATGGTAATATTGTATGTCGTTCTGATATTGATCCTAACGCCGCTTATGAAATTGATTATTTTACAGCCGGTAACGGGTATGCAGATGGTAACTTCTTTAGTGATAGATATTATTCTTTCACGCCTGGAGACGGTCAATGTGCGCCGTTGAATCCTTTTGGTACTTATTCAGCGAGTAAAGCTGCACAAGACTTTGTAACTTCTCATTTAACAGATGTGCTTGAAATAGAGCAAACGGTAGTGTCGTTGATCGCTAGTGGGGAATTCGATATCGGTGAATCTTTCTTAGACGGTGCTATTGGTTATGCTTCTGGTATCGAATATCGAGAAGAATCAAGTGACAATAGACAAGATTCATTAACACTTGGTATTTTGCCTGAAGGTTCGTCACTAACACCTGGCGCCTTTGTTGGTGACATAGATCCTTGGCTAAATAGTTTTACTAGCATTGATAACGACCGAGAATTTAATACGTCTGGTGAATACGATGTAGTTGACGCATTTTTAGAAGTACGTCTACCTATTTTTTATGATCGCGAATATGCCTATGAACTTACCATTGATGGTGCGGTTCGAGTAGCTGATTACTCAACACTTGGGAATGCAACCACTTGGAAAGCAGGTATTTCATATAGCCCAGTACAAGATATCAACTTCCGAGCCACATATTCAGAAGCAGTTAGAGCGCCTAATATTTCTGAATTATTTGACCCTAGATTACCAATTACCATTTCAGCCACAGCTGACCCTTGTGATCCTGGTAACGTAGATACTGGCACCTCGGTTAGACAAGCAAACTGTGTATCTTCTTTGCAAGCTGCAGGTGTAGCTGCTAGCGATATTTTAGACTCTGATGGTAACTACATTTGGGTAAACCCTCTCACCGGTCGTTTCTCAGGTACATCAGGTGGTAACCCTGAACTAGACGTTGAAACAGCTGAAACCCTAACGGTTGGATTCGTTTTCCGTCCAACGTTCCTTGAAGGTTTCACCCTAACGGTCGATTACTGGGATTTGCAAATTGATGATGCGATCTTAGCGGTTGGATCTGGCGACATATTAAATGGCTGTTTTGATTCTGCAAGCTATCCAGCTTTAGGATTCTGTGAGCAATTTACTCGCCGCGCAGACGGTGGTTTGAACGATTTAACAACAGGTCAAATTAACTTCGCACGCCAAGAAGCTGAAGGTTATGACGTGTCTGCAAGTTATGAGTTTACAATAGAAGAAAATCAATTTGGTGTGAGCTTAGTTGCTTCACATCAAAAAACTCTTAATAACTTCTTCAATCCACTGGATTTAACTGACGTAGATCCAGAAATTGAACAGGTTCAATTACCAAAAACTTCTGGAAATATTGAGCTAAGCTGGGCAAGAGGACCAATGTATATTGCGCTTCAGACTACTTATATGAGCAAGCAATCTGTTGATGAAATAGAGCTTGTTAGAGGTTTAAATGGTAACAACCCTCTTTACGGCGATGCTGGATTCTTTGATGATGTTTACATCTTCGATTTAGGAGCAAGTTACGAAATTGATGATTCATTCACTGTTTACGGTGGTATCAACAATATCTCTGATGAAGAACCTTATTCAACTCAAACCGCATGGCCAGTAGGACCTAGAGGACGTAGTTTATTCCTTGGTGTTAGCTACTCAATGTAATCAATAAAAACCCGCTGGATGTATGAGACTTGAAATCTTAATACATCCAGCTTTTTTATTTTTATTAACATGCTCTAACCTTTTTCCACTGCTTAAATACTAATCACTAGATTCAACTTTGTGTAAATTAATCGTCGAATTTGTCGCCAATTTATCTGAGTTTGCTGAAAATCTGCTAGTTTAAATTGATACAATTTGCAGCAACAGGTAAAGTGATAGAAACAGCGACAAATCTAACGTATATGCAAAAACCAATCATTATTGCGATTGCAGGAGCATCAGGCTCTGGTAAATCTTTATTCACGCAAAATTTAACTCTGAAGTTAGCCAAGAGTTCAACTAAAATTCTGGTACTTCAAGAAGATCATTATTACAAGTCTCAAGATCATATCCCATTAGAAAAAAGAGCAGATACAAATTATGACCATCCAGATGCTTTTGAACATGATCTGTTAGGACAGCACCTTCAACAAATT
Organism: Glaciecola sp. 1036; assembly: GCF_050306235.1. Classification (NCBI taxonomy): domain Bacteria; kingdom Pseudomonadati; phylum Pseudomonadota; class Gammaproteobacteria; order Alteromonadales; family Alteromonadaceae; genus Glaciecola; species Glaciecola sp. 1036. Next base: position 290,658 of record NZ_JBLWFH010000003.1, read on the forward strand.
TTGATGGGCAATAGCATAGATTATCCCGAGTATTGCTATAAAACGCATACTCGACTGAAAGAAACCCAAACCATTAAAGCAGCGCCCATTATTATTATTGAAGGCATTATGCTGCTAACGCAAATACAACTGTTTAAATATTTCGATATCAAAGTCTTTGTTGATACTGCACTCGATGTTTGTTTAATGCGCCGGATGCTGCGCGATACTAATGAAAGAGGGCGAACCATAGAGTCTGTTGCTAAGCAATATGAAGAAACGGTAAAACCCATGTATCACAAGTTTATCGAACCCAGTAAAAATTTTGCCGATCTTATCATTCCACATGGCGGTGAAAATCACTTGGCTATCGACGTAGTCAGTGCTTATTTAGTAAACAATAATAATAATGGACAATTTCAATGATCAGTTTTTTAGGTATTTTATTTCTCTTTGGCGTCGCTATTGCCCTCTCGTCAAAACGTTCCTCAATTAATTGGCGAACAGTTGGCGGAGCCTTTGCCATTCAAGCGATTCTAGCCTGCTTCGTGCTTTATACTTCGGTCGGCGTAGACATACTAAATAGCATTACTTTATTTGTTCAAAACATTATTAACTACGGCACTGTGGGCATTGAATTTGTCTTTGGGCCACTAGGTAACCCAGGCAGTGAACGATCCCTTGGATTCATTTTCGCCTTTAATGTTCTCCCCGTAATTATCTTCTTCTCTTCCCTAATATCTGTTTTATACCACCTAAAAATCATGGAATTCGTAATAAAAATTATCGGTGGTGGATTAAATAAACTACTCCAAACCAGTAAACCTGAATCCATGTCTGCTGCTGCCAATATTTTTGTAGGACAAACTGAAGCACCTTTGATAGTAAAACCCTTTATTAGCAGCATGACCCGTTCAGAGTTATTCGCGGTTATGGTAGGTGGTTTAGCTTCCGTTGCGGGTTCAATTATGGCGGGATATTCCAGTATAGGCGTGGAATTAAAATATTTATTAGCCGCCAGTTTTATGGCTGCACCGGCGGGTCTAATGTTCGCTAAAATTTTAGAGCCAGAAACTGGCAAACCTAACCAAACTTTGACAGATGTCAAATCAAACGCAGAGGAATTTGCTAATGTATTAGACGCAGCGGCAAGTGGAGCTGCATCTGGTATGCGTTTAGCAGTAAATGTGGGTGCTATGTTACTTGCTTTCATCGCATTAATAGCCATGTTAAACGGAGTTCTGGGCTATGTTGGCGGACTATTCGGTTATGATACCCTCACCATTCAATCATTGCTTGGATACGTTTTCCAACCTGTAGCTTGGTTGATTGGCGTACCTTGGAGTGAAGCACAGTTAGCAGGCAGTTTCATTGGGCAAAAAATTGTTATTAACGAATTTATAGCTTATTCGGATTTCGTCGGCTATATGCCTGAGTTGTCAGTTACATCACAAGCAATTATCACCTTTGCATTGTGTGGTTTCGCTAATTTATCTTCAATTGCGATTTTATTAGGTGGTATAGGCGCTATGGCCCCAAATCGACGTCCTGACATCGCTCGGTTAGGCTTAAAGGCTGTACTGGCAGCAACACTTGCCAATTTAATGAGTGCAGCGCTTGCAGGTATATTCATTTCCTTGGCTTAAGCGCCAAGGATTCACTATAATTGCAGCCAATACGATAACGCAACGACAGAAAAGAGATTTAAATGAAATTAGAAGCAGTTGATTATCAATCGCCAACCGCAGCAAAAGACTTTGTGGAATCTTTACGCCAAACGGGTTTTGGTGTGCTTAAAAACCACCCTATATCACAACAAAAGGTCAGTGATATTTATCAGCATTGGGCGGCTTTTTTTAATTCAGATGAAAAACAGGCATTCACCTACAAAAAAGATACTCAGGATGGTTTTTTTCCCAAATCAGTATCAGAGGTAGCCAAAGGCTTTAAGAAAAAAGATATTAAAGAATATTATCATTATTATCCTTGGGGCCAGTGCCCTGCGCATTTAAAGCAAGAAATTCACGAGTATTATGAAAGTACCCTTTCATTAGCTACCCAGTTATTAAATTGGATAGAAGAATATTCTCCCAATGACGTCAGCGACAAATACCGTGAACCCCTTTCTAATATGATAAAAGACAGCGGTCAAACATTGTTGCGAATTTTGCATTATCCACCTTTAGAAGGTACTGAAGAGCCTGATGCGATTCGTGCTGCGGCTCACGAAGATATAAACTTAATCACCATTTTACCTGCTGCCAATGAACCAGGTTTACAAGTAAAAGCTAAAGACGGTAGTTGGTTAGATGTGCCATCTGATTTTGGTAATCTAATCGTCAACATTGGCGATATGTTACAAGAAGCATCAGGCCATTATTTCCCTTCTACAACACATAGGGTTATAAACCCCGAAGGTACGGATGTAACTAAGGCACGTATCTCATTGCCTCTGTTTTTGCATCCTAGACCAGATGTAGTCTTATCTGATCGTTACACCGCAGACTCTTACCTTAAAGAGAGACTTGCTGAACTAGGTGTTGCCTAAAATTCATTAGGTAGCACTTGCTAACAAAGATATCTTATTCGCATAGTGATCAGCTATGCGAGTATCCCCCGCTTTGTCGTGAGCTTTCTCCAACGCTTTCTTAGATGCATCTAACTCACCGATTCGATATAAAGCTCTGGCAAGACCAAAATAGAACTGATGAGGCTTATGGTTAATTTGGATAGCCCGATTAAAATGCTTTATTGCTTGCTGAGGATTATTCGCTTGAAGCGAAGTTTCCCCTAGCATCATATGATAATAGGGGTTTTTAGACCGTTTTTTATGCAAGGTACTTTGCATTGTTTGCGCTTGTTCTTCGCGATCTGTTAAGCGATAAAGTACTGCCAAATTTTCATAGGCGGTATTAAATTCAGGATCTAAGTAAAGGGCATATTGATAGGCTTTTTCCGCATCCTCTGGCAAACCATGTTGGCGATACAAGGCACCTAAATTCAACCAAGTGCCTTCATTTTTCGGGTAAGCTTCTAGCGCTTTTACAAAATAAGCAAAGGCTTTTGACGGTGAATTCATTAATAGATGTTCGGCGCCTTTATTGTTATAGAAATTCGCCACAATTTGTTGTTTGGTTAGCTCTTTTTCAGGGAATTTAGAAATACCGGGTTGTGGATCAAAATCTACTATCATGTCGCGAAGAAAAAGTGGATGAGACCCCTTTATCACCTTTGCTTTAATGCGCAAGTTCACATGATCATTTAAAAGGGTATAACCGTTTCTTCTCGTCCAAAACTCTGGTATTTCAACTTCTTGGAAATCTGCTTTTATGCCCAGATGCTGCAACATAGCATAGGTCATTATAGTTAAAGATAAGCAATTCGCTTCTGCGGCTTCAAAGGTTTCACTGGCGGTAGTATTGGCGTTTGAAGAGTAGTCTAGGTTTAATTCCGTTCGACTAAAAATAGCTCTAAGTAATTCTGTTACTTTACCATCGTGAGTAACTTGACCCGCCGCGTGTTTATCTACGAAAGATTTTGCTTCATCGGTAAGGTAAAAAATATCTTCTGGTGATTCTACCGAATGCCCCTGATAGTCATCGAAAGCATAGGTATTTAAAACCGGCATCTCGACTTGCTTCGAGAATGAAGTGCAACCGCTCATCAGCAAAATTGATAGCGTGAAAGTTAATAGTTTTACAAACATATATCCCCCCATTCAAGGCCGATAACACTGTTTGTTTATCCCTCACGACAGCGTTTTAACCGCCTAATGTAAATGTTTGAATCGCCCTAGTATGAGAAAGTTCAATTAAATTCATATGCCCATTCTTATTCAAACTATACAATTGAGCGTATAACAGACTTAAGGTTGCCAACGCATCGTCCAGTGCATTGTGCTCTGGAGCAGGCGGCAAACTAAAATATTTTCTGCAACTAGAGAGTTGAACCCCACCTTTGGGAATAAAACCTTGGCTTTTTTCCAATACATATATTTGTAATAGCATAGTATCAATTGTGGTAACTGTCTTGGGTGGTAATGCCAATAACTTCCATAATTTACTTATCATCTTAATATCTAGGTTTGCATTATGAAAAATCCAAACATGGCTATCTACCATGGATTCCAATTGAAGAATATGTTCCTTTATGTGTGAGCCTTTGGCAATTTCTTTGGCTGTTAAACCATGTATGACCGGACTTTGTTTTAAGTCCCCTTTTGCTCTAACAACCTGATAATGGGCGGTATTTAAATTGATGGAAAAATTTTGCCCCTTAATCCAACCTATAGATGTTACTTTAGCCTTGTCAGTATCTAAGTCAGTAAACTCCAAATCGATAGCTAAAAATGGCAACTCTGAATATCTCGAATGCTTAAATTTATCAGGAATGGGATGACGCCCAAGCACTACCTTTTTGATAAAATCTAACATTAACCAATACCACCAGAAAATTTAAGTACAGCGCCTTGTTGCGCGCGGTGTATTGCTTGAAAAGCAGCTTTTAACTGGTGCTTTTCAATAGATGAAAGGTCGCTCACTCTAATTAAATTATCTTGCACCTTATTGGTCAATTGATGGCGCCAACGCAATCGATTTAAAAACAACCAAATATCGCGCAAATTATTACGGTCTTTGTCTGACAATCCAGATGCGGTAGAAATATTCTTTAAACGCGCCACTGTTGCAGGCATTTTTAACCCTTCAGACAAGGCATAAAGACGCACCAGACTATTGATAATAGCCACCGCTGAACATTTAATATCTATGCTGTCTTTGTGTTCAGCATTTTTGACATAAACAAATTTCTGAAACATCGATAAAGGCACACTTTCTTCATTGACTTGTCTTGCCAGCGCAGCTAAAAACATGCTCTTTTTAAATAAAGGCACTCTAGCTTCTTGGAGCTTTGCAAACAGCGAGGTATCGCCAGCGGCCGCCCTAGCATCTAAAAAGATATTAAAATGCAACATGGCTTTTGGCGTTGGACTACGCACCCATCGCTCTGATTCTTTGATGGCTTCGTCTACCGAGTTTCGTAACTCTGGATTTGACGCCATAATATTGCCAGGGCATAGTTTGATGCCACATTTGGCCAAGCCCATACAAACGTAACCAGCCATTTCTTCAAAGTAGGTCGCTTCTTGTTCGTTTGGATCTCGCTCTAATAACAAAGCATTATCTTGATCCGACCCCATAACCTGATCTTCTCTTGCTTGTGATCCATATACCAGCCAACAATATCGCATGGGGGCTTGCCCATGCTTTTGTTGAAAAAAGGTAATCAATTTCCGGGTCATGATGTCCGTGGCTTGAGAAAGTACTTTACCGGCAATGTCAAAGTCACCAGCGCGTTTGGCTGATGAAGATAAGAAGTGCGGAATTTGCCATGAACGGTCGACCAGCTCAGATAAATTTTCTGACTTTGAAAGATCACTGATAATAAAAAGTACATTACTGCGTTGCTGTTTTGAGATATCCGTATTGGTAATCATGCCCACGGCTTCACCTGTTACAGCATCTAAAACAGGTAGGTGATTGATGCCAAACTCATTGAGTTTTCCGACTGCATCAAATATGGTTTTATGGTTGGTTAAAAAGGCTGGATTCTCTGTCATCACCTGCTTTACGGGGAATTGAATATTTAGGCCTTCAGCAACCACTCTATTGCGCAAGTCTCTGTCCGTAATAATGCCAATTAACTTTTGTTCTTCCATGACCAATACTGAAGAAACCTTGTGTTTTTTCATCTTTTGCGCACAGGACTGTATGCTGGCGGTAGGTGCAATGGTCACAGGAGCTTTACTCACCACCTCTGATAAAGGTTTGTATAGCCACATGGAATTAGCGTCAGTTACGGCTTGATTTTGTAATTCATCATTGTGGGACGCTCTAAAGAACCTTGAGAACTTGGGATCATCCATAGCCGAGGTAAAATATGTGTGATTAACGATTAAGATGAGTCCAGGACTATCAACGACGATAGAAAGTTTGTAGCTAACATCGTCTAGCAAACTTGGAAAATTAAAGTAATCACCATCACTTAAATGCTTAATAGGTCCATCGCAATCTTTTACTGCAAACTGTCCACTTTGAATAATAAAGAGTTCGCGACCATATTGCTCTATCATTTCTTGCTTATTTTCATCCGCTAAATAAATAAGCTGACTATTTTGCGCAATCTCTTTTAGACGTTCGGTAGGCAATTCATCGAATGGCCCTTGTTGCTCTAGAAAGTCCAGTATTTGCTGTGCAGTTTCTGACATGTTGCGATCCCTGATTTTCAAATTAACACTATGGGTTTTGATCGGAAAAAGGCCCAGCATTTGCTGGGCCTTGCACGAGTATTGCTAGTTGAGCTTACCCAGATTAGTGAGCTGAGGCTTCACCTGCTCCTTTAGGGAAACGAATACTCTCAACCAATTCTTGAATTTCTTGTGGTGCTTCATCTGTCATTTTGAACACAATGAAAGCAACTACGAAATTCACAACCATACCAATTGAACCAATACCTTCTGGTGAAATACCTAGGAACCAATTGTCTGGTGTATTTAACGATGGGTTGATGAACTTGAAGTATACGATATAGGCCGTAGTAAATAATATACCAGAAACCATACCTGCTATCGCACCCTTGTCATTCATACGCTTGCTGAAGATACCCATGATGATTGCTGGGAAGAAGCTCGATGCCGCTAAGCCGAAGGCGAAGGCCACCACTTGTCCCACGAATCCTGGAGGATTCACACCAAAGTACCCTGCAATTAAGATTGCCACTGCCGCTGCTATACGAGCACTGAGCAATTCCCCTTTATCAGAGATATCCGGCATGAGCGTTTTCTTCATTAAATCGTGTGAAACCGAAGTTGATATTACCAATAGGAGACCAGCAGATGTTGACAATGCTGCTGCTACCCCACCGGCAGCTACCAATGCGATGACCCATGCAGGTAAATCAGCAATCTCTGGGTTTGCCAATACCATGATGTCGCGGTCAATCTTCATCTCATTACGGTCATCACCTGAATAGAACATTTTACCATCGTTGTTCTTATCAGTATGCGTAATAAGACCTGTCTTCTCCCAGTTAACAATCCAAGTAGGCGCATTCGCATACTCTGTACCTTGAGCGTCTGGACCGTTAATCGTTTCGATCATGTTAACGCGAGCAAAAGCAGCTAATGAAGGCGCTGTAGTGTAAAGAATTGCAATGAATAGCAATGCCCAACCAGCTGACTTACGTGCATCAGATACTTTAGGTACAGTGAAGAAGCGAACGATTACGTGTGGAAGACCAGCAGTACCTACCATAAGTGCTAAGGTAATACAGAACACATCGATCATGGATTTACTACCGTCGGTGTACTGATTAAACCCGAGTTCGGTGGATAGCCCATCTAATTTATCAAGTAGATAAACACCTGATCCATCAGCTAAGGTTGCACCAAAACCAGTTTGTGGTAATACGTGACCTGTCACCAAGATTGAGATAAATACCGCAGGTACTAAATAAGCGAAAATTAATACGCAATATTGAGCAACCTGAGTATAGGTAATGCCTTTCATTCCACCTAATACAGTATAGAAGAATACAATCGCCATACCGATAACAACACCGGCTACGATATCAACTTCTAAGAAACGGCTGAATACCACACCTACACCACGCATTTGTCCAGCTACGTAAGTAAAGCAGACAAAGATGGCGCAAATTACTGCTACTGTACGAGCAGTTTGCGAGTAATAACGGTCACCGATGAAGTCAGGAACAGTGAACTTACCAAATTTACGTAAGTAAGGTGCTAAACAAAGTGCTAATAGTACATAACCCCCTGTCCAACCCATCAAATACACTGCACCGTCGTACCCCATGAAAGAAATAAGACCAGCCATTGAGATGAATGAAGCAGCAGACATCCAGTCAGCGGCTGTTGCCATACCATTCATCACTGGAGGAACACCACCACCAGCAACATAGAATTCATTTGTTGAACCAGCACGGGCCCAAATTGCTATTCCGATGTAGAGAAGAAAACTCGCCCCTACAATTATAAACGTAAGCGTTTGTACATCCATCTTTTAGTCCTCTTCTACGCCGTATTTTTTATCTAACGCATTCATTTTCTTCATGTAGATAAATATCAAAGCAACAAATACATAAATTGAACCCTGTTGCGCAAACCAGAATCCAAGCTTAAAGCCAAAGAATCTTATTGCGTTGAGCTGTTCAACAAATAGAATGCCGGCGCCGAATGAAACGACGAACCAGACTGCCAATAGGATAAAAAGAAGGGAGAGATTCTCCTTCCAATATGCCTTTTGATCGTTTTCGTTTTTAAAAGCCATTGTTTGTCCTCACCAAATTAACGAGCTGTTATTTTTTTAACATTCTTGTAACCACAAGAAATTGTCTAAAAATCCTTCAATCAAATGCAACCCAAAAAAATAAGTTACGTGCAGAACCCAAAAGATTTAAGGGATATTGCTACTCTAGAGAGGTATGAGAAATTTCAAAATGCGACAATAGTCTTACTATGATAGTATTAGTGTTGATTGTGTTACTCTAGAAATTGTTAAAACCTTGTATAGGAATTTACATGTCGATCGGTTGGCTGGTACTGGCTCTAGCTTATTTATTTGTTTTATTTTGGGTGGCAAAATGGGGTGACAAAAACACGCCTACAGCCAGATGGATAACCTCTCATCCTTTAGTCTACTGTCTAGCATTAGGAATATATTGTACTGCTTGGACTTTCTTTGGCGCAGTTGGACAATCCAGTCAACAACCTTGGATGTTTATGCCCATTTTTCTTGGGCCCATCATTGTTTATGTGATTTTTAACAGCTTTATTTATAAGCTAACCCACGTAAGTAAAAAACAACATATTATTACTATTTCCGATTTTATTGGCTCCAGATACGGTAAACGCCAAATTGTGTCCTTACTGGTGACCATGATTGCTTTGATGGCAACCATTCCTTATATAGCGCTACAGCTCAAAGCTATCGGCAGTACTTTTGGCGCAGTAACTAATCAAGACGATAACCAACTTATTGTGGTACTTGCCAGTTTGTTCATGGCCGGTTTCGCCATGTACTTTGGCACACGTAATACGGATGTAACCCAATATCGCCGAGGTTTAATGCTAGCCATTTCATTTGAATCTATTATTAAGTTAATGGCGTTAATATTGGTCGCAACTATTGGTTATAGCTATTGGAAATCCAATAATGATGGCTCAATTCTCGCCCACTACTTCTCCGAAAATAGTTTGGTCAATTTAAGTTCCTTTACGTTTTGGGCACAAACCCTAATGGCGGGAGCCGCAGTGATTTGTTTACCCCGACAATTTCACATTACCGTGATTGATAACTTGCATCTTAGTCACATTAAAATCGCGCGCTTTGCATTTCCTTTGTACCTTTTAGCCATTGCTATTACTATTCCTGTTATCGCTTCTGCAGGGAATTCTCTATTTGCAGGTCAAGGTATTGAAGGTGATAGTTATGTGATTAACATTGCCTTGTTAGCAGACTCATTGTTACTTGAAGCCATAGTTTTTATGGGAGGCTTGTCCGCAGCAACTGCTATGATCATTGTTGCTACCTTGACATTAAGTACCATGATTACAAACGATGTTATTCTGCCAAAATTAATGGACAAGGAAGCTGGTCAATTTACCAATAAAGTAAAACGCATTAAACGTATTCGCCGTGGCGTCATTTTTGTTATTTTACTACTGGCCTTTTTATATCAACAGCAATTGACCCATCAAGCACCCCTTGCCTCTATAGGTTTGCTTGCTTTTTCTTTAGTAATTCAATTATTGCCGGCCATTGTTGGTGGTCTCTACTGGGAAAAAGGTCATGCTCATGGCGTCTTTGCGGGATTAACAGCCGGTTTTACTGTCTGGGTCATGTATCTGCTAATGCCATTGCTCGAACCCAATACAAATGGCTACCAGACCGAGGTACTGAGCAAAGGGGCGATAATCAGCCTAATAGTAAACACTGCTGCATACATCGGATTTTCGATGTTTGCCAAACCAAGATTTATCGATCGTATCCAAGCTAAAATATTTGTTCGACCAACGGCTTTAGAAGCGCCACCGTCCAATTCTATATTTGAAGTAACGGTACACGATTTAAAAACCTTAATTAATCGTTTTACCGGCCCACAACGCTCACAACAGGTGTTTGAAGATTATGAAAAACAGAATCAGTTAACCCTAAGCGACACTGATAGAATAAGTGAGCGATTACTCTCTTATTGCGAGAGAGTTCTAGGCGGTGTTGTGGGAGCTAGTAGTGCTAAAGCGCTAATTGATAGTTTGGTTAAAGGTAAAAAGCTAGACATCACTGAAGTCGTAAGCTTTTTTGATGACACCACTCAGGCAATGCAATTCAACATGACGGCCTTGCTAACATCCTTAGAAAACATCTCTCAAGGTATTAGCGTTGTAGACAAGAATTTGAATTTGGTGGCTTGGAATAAACGATATTTGGATTTATTTAACTATCCAGATGGTTTAGTAAAAGTGGGATTACCTATTGAGCGCTTAATTCGCCACAACGTGTTGCGAGGTTCATGTGGTCCAGGTGAAGTAGATTCCGAGGTAGCAAAACGCCTAGAACATATGCGCAACGGCACGCCGCACAAATTCGTGCGTCAAAGAGACGATGGCCGCGTAATAGAAATGGTTGGAAACCCCTTACCCGGGGGTGGTTTTGTTACTAGTTTCCATGACATTACAGGCCACGTTGAAATTCAACAAGCACTAAAAGAATCGAATATCGATTTGGAAGCTAGGGTTGCTAAACGTACTGAAGAGGTGCACTCCATTAATGCTGAACTACGATTAGAAATTGAACGCCGGAACAAGCTAGAAAAATCCCTCATCAGAGCGCGAAAAGAAGCGGAAGATGCTAACGAAAGTAAAACCCGATTCTTGGCCCTTGCCAGTCATGATGTATTACAACCATTAAATGCAGCTAAGCTGTATTTAACCGTACTAGAAGAAGCAAATTTAGATACTGATATAAAAACAGTCGTTAGTAAACTGACCGATTCGGTGGTTTCAAGTGAGAACTTGATTAGCACTATCTTGGATATCTCTCGCTTAGATCAAGGTGAACTCAATCCTTTTATCGAAACAGTCAATGTTAAAGAAGTAATTACACCCGTTATGAATGAATTATCAATGCGCGCTAAAGAGAAAGGACTAGATTTTCGAGCGCGAGTGCAAGATTGCTGGGTATCGGCGGATAAAACCTATTTATATCGCATTGTACAAAACCTAGTATCAAACGCGGTGAAATATACCAAAAAAGGCAAAGTATTAGTTACCGTTCGAGTCATTGGTGATCAGGTAAAAATTGAAGTGCGCGATACAGGGATAGGAATCCCAGAGTTACAACAAGCGGCTATATTTTCCGATTTTTATCGAGTTAAAAATTCCGATGAAAAAGGTATAGGTCTAGGATTAGGGGTAGTAAAGCGTCTAAGCCAACAACTTGATTGCCAGATAAAAGTTATTTCACAAGAAAATCATGGCTCTTGTTTTACCGTTCAATTTAGAAAAGTGGACGCGCCAGAAATAGCGAAAGTAGTCAAATCACCGCTGCAAATGGTGTTTAGTAAACTGAAAATTCTCTGCATAGATGATCAGCAAGAAAACCTCGATGCAATGAGAACGCTATTAAACAAATGGGGTTGCACTGTCGAAGTCGCTAGAAACTATGAGATTGGACTAGAAAAGGCCAAAGAGTTCGATCCTCATATACTATTGGTCGATTATCAATTAGGTAAAGGCCCAGATGGCCTCGAAATTATCGATTTAATACGCCAGCAGCAAAATATAATTCTACCGGCATGTTTAGTCACGGCGAAACGCGGAGATGATTTGTTGAAGCTGTGTAATGAACAAGGGGTTAACTACTTAGCCAAACCCCTAAAACCGGCAAAATTAAGATCGCTATTGCAAACCATGAGTAAATTCATTCGACACGCAGGTGTAGAAGAAAATGAAAAGGCCAGCTAGACCTCTTCCCCTGTAGGAGGTTCTAATTGAAGCTGTGAAGCTATCAAAACCGCTTGCGTGCGATTATTGATGCCTAATTTTCTGAAAATCGCAGTTACGTGAGCTTTTACTGTCGCTTCAGCAATATCCAAATTGTAACCTATTTGCTTATTGAGTAATCCATCTCGCATGTAACAAAGCACTTTGTATTGTGAAGGCGTAAGGCTGGCCACGTTTTCAGCTAAGGTGGTAAATTCGTCATCGAGCAACTCAATTTGCTGTCTGAGCTTCTCTGGTACCCAAACATCACCTTCTAAAATTGCATTGATTGCATCGGTAATTTCACGTGCACTGGCGGTTTTCGGAATAAAGCCGGACGCGCCTAAACCTACAATTTTTGAAATCAACGCCGTGTCTTCTGTACCAGACACAACTGCTATAGGTAAATCAGGAAATTGCTTTTGAATATGCAAAAAACCAAACAGATCACTACTGCCTGGCATATGTAAATCGAGAAGAAGTAAATCAACTTCGCTTTTCATCAGTTGATTAACAGTGCCATTTAAATCTTCAGATTCCAGAATTTTTAATTCTGAAAAGTTCATATTGAGCGCACCTTTAAGCGCATCTCTATAGAGGGGGTGATCATCGGCGATTAACAGAGTAATCATACCAAGTTCCTTGTATGCTACGTAAGACCTCAAGTTTAACAATTTGTTAAAGCCTTGCAACTCTTTCTCACGATTGCTCTGATGAAAATAAAAAAGGCGAGCTAAGCTCGCCTGATTATTATTTATTTAGGCGGTTATCAATCAGCTTATCGACTACTGAAGGATCTGCCAAAGTTGAGGTGTCACCTAGTTGCTCGTATTCATTGGCGGCAATTTTACGCAGAATTCGGCGCATAATTTTACCAGAGCGAGTTTTAGGCAAACCTGAGGTCCATTGAATTAAATCAGGAGTAGCGATTGGGCTCAGTTCTTTACGCACCCAAGCACGAATTTCCTTAGTTAACTCATCGTTCGCTTCCACACCTTCATTTGGGGTCACATAGACGTATATGCCTTGGCCTTTAATGTCATGTGGATAACCAACCACAGCGGCTTCAGCAATTAACTTATGAGCTACCAGTGCGGATTCAATTTCGGCAGTACCTAATCGGTGGCCGGAGACGTTAAGTACATCATCCACTCGTCCAGTGATCCAGTAATACCCATCTTCGTCACGACGTGCACCGTCGCCGGTGAAGTATACGTCTGGATAAGCACTGAAATAGGTTTCTATGAATCTCTGATGGTTGTTATAAACCGTTCGAGCCTGACTTGGCCAGCTATCTTTTATGACCAAGTTACCCTCAGTGGCACCTTCTAGCTCTTTACCTTCAGCATCAAACAATGCAGGTTGTACACCAAACATTGGACGCGTGGCTGAACCCGGTTTAAGAGCGGTAGATGCTGGTAGAGGGGTGATCATCATGCCACCGGTTTCTGTTTGCCACCAAGTGTCTATGATTGGGCATTTTGATTGACCAAACACTTTGTAATACCATTCCCAAGCTTCTGGGTTAATGGGCTCACCCACTGAACCTAGAATTCGCAATGAAGAAACATCGCAACCTTCAACCGGTTTTTCGCCATGAGCCATTAGCGCTCGAATAGCAGTCGGCGCAGTATAAAGTTGATTCACTTTGTATTTCTCTACAACTTGAGCAATACGGCGCACATCAGGATAAGTTGGAACACCTTCAAAGAATACTTGGGTTGCACCTGTCGCTAGAGGACCATAGGTCATATAACTGTGACCAGTGATCCAACCCACATCCGCTGTACACCAATAGATATCGTCTTCTTTGTAATCAAATGCGTATTGGAAAGTAAGTGCAGTGTAGAGCAAGTATCCACCGGTAGAATGTACAACCCCTTTTGGTTGACCTGTAGAACCCGACGTATACAGAATGAATAGCGGATCTTCAGCGTTCATCACTTCAGGTTCACATTGCGCAGCACATTCTTCTACTAGTTCATGCCACCAGACATCAACATCAGAATTCCACTGCACATCACCACCAGTAAGTTTGTGCACAAGAACTGCAGAGATACTTGGACAAGCGCCATTGGCCACGGCTTCATCGACGTTAGCTTTCAAAGGTACACTGCGACCAGCACGACGGCCTTCGTCACATGTGATAATAACTTTCGCATCACTGTCGTTTATACGATCGGCGATGGCATTTGGTGAGAAGCCACCGAAAATAACTGAATGCACAGCACCGATGCGAGCGCACGCTAGCATTGCATAAGCTGCGTGTGGCACCATAGGCATGTAAATAGCGACTCTATCACCTTTTCCTACGCCAAGCTTTTTCAAACCATTGGCTAATTTACATACTTCGTAGTGCAATTGTTGATAAGTTACTTTTTCTTCGTCTTCTGGGCTATCACCTTCCCACAACAATGCCACTTTCTTGGCATTCTTTTCTAAATGACGATCAATACAGTTATAGCTGGCGTTCAATTCACCATCTTCAAACCATTTAATACTGCAATTGTCTTGGCTGAAACTTGTATTTTTTATTTTGGTCGGTTTTGTATACCAATCCAACAAGTCGACTTGCTTCGACCAGAATCCCTCAGGATCTGTAACTGACTCTTGATACATCTTTTGATAGTCAGCGTCGCTAAAATGAGTTCCTTGTGTTAGTGCTTCTGGCACTGGATAAGTTTTGGCACTCACAGTTTTGCCTCCGTTAAAGCTTGTTAGTACAGGATTACAATAGTCATCTTCCTATTTTTAAAAATGAGACTTTGGTATTAACGCCATATTTCGAGGTTTACGATTCCTGTTAACACAAATGAATCCGTTGGCTAACATACTCATAACACCTTAGTCGCAGTCTAAACGAAAACGCCCTCTAGCTTCAAATTTTGAACACATTTCTATTTGTTGGAGAGATATTCAAACAGAAAATTAGCGTATTCCTGAGAATACGCTAGAAGTTGAAAAGCAAGTTTGTGTTTAAAATGCCATTGGGTATTGTCGCAGAACCTTATCAATTTGCGCTAAACACTCTTGAGATAAAGTGATATCAAAAGCTGCTACGTTTTCTTGAAGCTGTGCCATAGTGGTAGCACCAATAATCGTTGAACAAACACCGTCCACTTGATTACACCAAGCTAATGCTAATTGACTTGGGGTAATACCATGGGCTTTCGCAATTTCACAATAAGAGCTAATTGCTTGGTTTGATTGCTCAGAATCCCGAAACAAGCCTTGTCGTTGTACCATAGTCCAGCGACTACCTTCTGGTCTTGCGTTATTCAAATATTTACCTGACAACATACCACCGCCCAAAGGTGACCAAGGCAGATAGGCTATATTTTCGAAAACACAGCTTTCAATTAAATAAGGCCAATCTTTTAGATGCACCAAACTGAATTCATTTTGAATCGATACAGGTTTAGGCACGCCCATCTCTTCACACAATCGTAAATATGTATGAATGCCCCAAGGTGTATCATCAGATAATCCCCAGTGTCTGATTTTGCCGCTATCTATCGCATCTTTTAGAGCGATTAAAATACCGCGTTTTCTCTCAACTTCATCCTTTACATCGGTTTCAGTCGCTTTTACTGTATTCGGCCAATGTTTACCAAAATGCGGTGATGTGCGGTTTGGCCAGTGTAATTGATACACATCGATATAATCTGTGTTTAATCGGGCTAATGAGTCATCAATTGCTAAGGGAATGCTGTGTTGAGATATCATGCTTGCGTTACGTATATACCCTAGTCCAGCACCGGCAATTTTAGTCGCAATATAAATGACTTGTCTTTTTTCGGGGTGTTTTGCAATCCAATTGCCTATTACACGTTCAGTATCGCCATAGGTAGGTTCGTTAGGTGGAATAGGATACATCTCTGCAGTATCAATAAAGTTAACGCCCTGGGATAATGCGAAATCAATTTGTTCATCGGCTTCTTTTTGGGTATTTTGAATCCCCCAAGTCATGCTGCCTAGACAAATTCTAGAGACGTCAAATCCAGAACTGCCCAGTGTTGAATATTTCATGCTCTTCCTTTTCAATAAAGTGTTTGCTTAGCTAACATTAGATTAGCATAACAAATAATTTGCTGTTTTATTTGAACAACCTAGGCTGAAACTTTCACACGTCAGCCATACTTCATAATATGACCTGAATACTAACCATTTCATTCGTCTTGCTTTATTTACGTTTACTTACATTTATATCTTTGCGACCTTTGTTCAAGACTTGCTATAGTATATCGATGGGAGAAGTATTGCGGTAGTTTGGTTAAGAGAAACATATTCAAGATAAGTTGGCTTGTCCCTAATTTAAATGTATAAGTCTCAACTAGGATTACCTTCAAAAGGAGAAGTATATGGAAGTTTTACTAGATTACATTTTAGCCCCAGAAATATTCATACTGATTTTTGTTCTTATTCTACTCAAAACCTCTATTAAATTTGTGCCACAGAATCGAGCCTATGTAATAGAGCGCTTTGGCAAATATCAGTCGACTAAAGAAGCTGGATTAAACTTTATCGTACCATTCGTCGACCGCGTTGCCGCTGATCGTTCATTAAAAGAACAGGCCGTAGATGTTCCAGAGCAAAGTGCAATTACCAAAGACAACATATCCTTGCATGTAGACGGCGTTTTGTATTTTCGTGTTCTTGATCCTTACAAGGCAACCTATGGTGTTGATGACTATGTATTTGCTGTTACTCAGTTAGCCCAGACCACAATGCGTTCGGAACTAGGCAAAATGGAGCTCGACAAAACCTTTGAAGAACGAGATATGCTTAATACCAATATCGTAAGCTCCATCAACGATGCCAGCGGCCCTTGGGGCATTCAAGTACTGCGTTACGAAATCAAAGACATAGTGCCTCCTCATTCTGTTATGGAAGCCATGGAAGCACAGATGAAAGCTGAGCGTGTGAAACGGGCTCAAATTCTAGAGTCTGAAGGGGATCGTCAAGCTGCCATTAACCGCGCGGAAGGCGAAAAACAATCGGTTGTATTAGCAGCAGAAGCGGAAAAGCAAGAACAAACTTTACGAGCAGAAGGTGAAGCAGCGGCAATCCTTGCTGTTGCTGAAGCTCAAGCAAAAGCATTGAAAGAGGTTGGTGACGCTGCAGATACAGAAGCTGGTCAAAAAGCCATTCAATTGGATCTCGCGACCAAAGCGATTGAAGCGCGTAAAGCCATTGCCAAAGATTCTTCTGTGGTGCTGTTACCGGATAGCTCAACCGATGCTGCCGCAATCGTAGCCCAAGCCATGGCCATAATCAATAAAATGAACCAAGGCAAAAACTAATGCAGTGGCTTGCCGAACACTTTGCTACTAGCCTATTGATTTTAGGGCTAGTAATTCTTGCCATCGAAGTATTGATTTTAGGTTTTGCGACCTTTTTCTTAAGCTTTGTTGGCATCGCAATGGTGATTACTTCTGTTCTGATATCTACAGGGGTTTTATCCAGTGATTGGTTTAGCGCGTTAATTAGCATAAGCGTACTCACCTTGGTGTTAGCAATTTACGGGTATAAACCGCTTAGGCGCTTTCAGGAAAAAGTCAGTAGAAAGCCCGCTAAGAACGATCTCGTTGGCCATAGCTTTACACTTGAACAAGAAGTTGGGCCTGATAGCCAAGTCAATTACCGCTATTCTGGTATTAACTGGATATTATGCAGCAAAACGCCTATTCCAGCCGGCACCTTGGTTGAAGTAGAAAAGACTGAAGTCGGAAAATTCTATATACGCCCCAAAAACTAAGTTTGGGGCTAATGCAAGTGTATTGCCTATTACCAAAAAGAAACATGATCCTGGCGATTCTTTGTAATGAACTTCCCTATCCCAATCAATTACTGACAACTTTGCTTAACTGTCGCCATAACGCTCTTTACAGCCTAGAAAGCCTATATTAGGATTGGTAATTATCTGTTCAATTTATAAACGACATATCTACCATATATATTTGATATGAACATTTATGAAGTCATAACAATGCTATTTGCTGATACTGAGCTACTCGTTTAAATTAATATGGATTTATCTCAATATCTTGAAATAAGCAGCGCCTCCTAGGCGCATAGTGCAGTGTTACAAGTCGCAATAGGGAAGTTATGGTTAGATCAATTTTCAAACACTTATTTTACGTCCACTATTATATAGCTGGTATTTTATTTATTGCAGCTAGCGCAAAGGCCGAATTTCAACCTATAGGCAATGTAACTAGTACCCAAGTTTTTCAGTCGGCTGTAGAGTTTGATTTATCTAGTGGCGCCAAGGTGCGGATTGATCTCATGGATAATACATTGGTCAGAGTGCGTATCAATCCAACTGGCACTTTATCTACTCGTAATAGCATTGCCATAGCGCCAAATCTTTCTTTCAATGCTCCCTTAGATAGTATTTATGACACCGGCCCAGTGGTTTGGCTATTGACCAGCAAAATGATGGTAGCTGTGATTAAAGAACCTTTCCGTGTGATTGCTTTACATGATGACGGTGCATTACTCTCGGCTGACTTAGAATCGTCGGTGTTGTTTGATGATACTACAGGTCTAATTGTAAACCGTAAATATTCGCCACCTAACGAAGCTATTTTGGGTCTAGGTATGCGAGGTGGAAATGTGAATCGTCGGGGGCGCACAATTACTATGCGGAACACCGACTCCGCGGGCTATACCGAATTTACTGATCCACTTTATCAATCCTACCCATTTTTTTACGGAATACTAGACAACAAAGCCTATGGTTTGTTTCTAGATAGCCCTGCCTATCCGTTCTTTGATGTCGCTGATTCAGAGCCTGGCGTGCTAAGTTTTGGCGCACACATGGGCGAATTGAATTATTATTTAATTGCAGGCCCAGACCCTCAGGATGTTGCAAATACTTACAGCCGCTTAACCGGTTTCAATCAATTACCTCCACTTTGGAGCCTAGGACATCATCATTCTCGGTATGGTTGGCAAAGCGAAGACGAAATAAAAAATATTGCCGAACAATTAAGAGAGAAAGACTTCCCTACCGATACCCTTTGGTTTGATATCGACTATATGGATGAATTTCAAAAGTTCACTTGGGATCCTGTTGATTTTCCTAACCCAACCCAAATGCATGCAGATTTATTACAAGACGGATTTAAAAGTATTTATATTAATGAGCCATTGGTTAGAACAGACGATGCACTTTGGCCGTTTTTAGATGCTTCGGAATATTTCGTGAAGAACTTTGAAGGAGAGTCCCATGTCAATCAAATTTGGTTTGGTAATGTCAGCTTTCTCGATTTCACTAAGACAGACGTACAAAATTGGTATAAGCCCCAACTTGGGACATTTATGAGTACGGGGATCAGCGGCTTATGGAATGACTTAAATGAACCAGCAAATAACTTCATGCCGGATGCAATGTTTAATTTTGACGGTGATATACGCGGTCAAACTGAATCGCGAAATCTATATGCCAACTATGTGAACCGCACTGCCTACGAGTCGCAGTTAGCATTGCGTCCGAATATACGACCATGGAATTTTTCTCGGGGAGGATACTCTGGTATTCAACGTTATGCGCATACTTGGGGTGGCGATGCGTGGAGTGGTTACGAAAGTATTCGTGTTTCCATTCAAATGAGCATAAGTATGGGAATCAGTGGCCAAAACCAATTCGGCCATGACATGGGTGGCTTTTTAGAATCTCCAGATGCGGAGTTATTTACACGGTGGATGGAGTTTTCTTTGTTTACTCCTTTATTTCGCAACCATTCTGCAAATATCACAGCACCTCGTGAGCCTTGGCTTTTCGGTGAACCTCACACTAGCCGATTGCGCGATTTAGTGAAATGGCGCTATCGTTTATTGCCTTATATTTACACACTGTTTGAAGAAGCACATCGCACAGGGCGTCCTGTTTTAATGCCAACTTTCTTTTTCCATGAAGAAGATCCCATCACTTATAATCAAGACACAGAGTTCTTATTTGGGCCCAATCTATTAGTCGCGCCAGTATTTACCGAAAATACAGCAAGCCGAACGCTTTATCTGCCTGAAAACAGCGAATGGGTATATTTTTACACCGATCAAGTGTTTCAGGGTGGTCAGTATGTCACTGTACCTGCGCCACTAGGACAGCCTCCATTATTTGTTCGTAAAGGTGGTATTATCCCCACGGGTGAAGTAGGTAAATCTACAGATGATCCGAATAAAGGCGAAGATTTAACAGTAGATTTCTATCCCACTGAATATAGCCAATACACTTTATATGAAGACGACGGAAAAACCTTTGACTATCAACAAGGGGAATATCTGAGAACTCACTTTAGCTTGCAACAAAGTATCGATAGTTTACAATTGACTGTAAATCGATTGGACGGTGACTACTTACCGCAGCAAAGAGCATTATTGTTAAGAGTGCATCTGCAAGAAAACAAACCTAGTCAAGTGCAATTAAACAGTGCTTCGTTGCCAGAATATCCCAGCGAGGAAGATTTAAAAGCAGTTGCTAGTGGTTGGTTTTACGATGAAATTAACGGTATTTTGTCAATCAAAAGCCCAGACGCTCCATTACTCTTATTTGAGACAACACCCTAAATGTGTGCTACCACACTTCTCGCTAGCGCACTTAGCGCGTAGCCGCCTTCTAACATGCTTACGACTCGTCCTTGGGCATGATTTTTTGCTACCTCACAAATCTTATGGGTAAGTTCAACTTTCTCTTTACACACTGTTTTAAGCACCAGCCACTATAGGCGATAAAAATGCACCTAAGATGATGATAGACGAGAATCGAGAAAATTAAAGAATGTGTAAAATATTCTTAATATGATGAAAAACATCGCCATATGACTCATTTGATAACCTAACAATAATATAAATACGCTATAAAAATCATTCACATATAAAGCTTTAATTGATTTAAGCAATTGGCACTTTTATTGAATTCATTGAGATACACACTTTGAATATTTATTTAAGTCGGTCAATAGGTCAATAGGTCAATTATGAAACTCGCAAAAAAACATGCTTTTATAGGTTGTGTAGGAATTTTGGTTTTTTCAGCCGCATCGGTGGCTGCCGTGGGTGCCATACAAGATGAGAATATGCTGAAAGAAGGCTTTGGCATAAACACTGTAACAAAAGTTACAACTGATAAAGATTTAGAGGCTCTGTCGTCATTTGAGGCTGAGTTCTCTAACACAGAGTTTAATATGTCAGAGCGTAATCACAAGCTTCGTCACCAACGGATTGCGGAAATTATAGAAGAATCTAGAGAACTCTACCGTTCTAATAGTCCTAAATTAGCAGAGAATCACATTGCGCTAGCTAGAAGTGGTCTTGAATATCATCTAAGCCAACTTTGATCAGAGGAGTTAGTTCCGATGTTATTAGGTGAATGGTCCCCATAGATTTTATAAGCATCTAGTTAGGTCTCAAACACCTTCGTCGTTTTTAACTCGGCTAATCTAAGAGTACTTTAATGTGTGCTACTACGCTTCTAGCCAAAGCGCTTAGCGCATAGCCGCCTTCTAACATGCTTACTACTCGTCCTTGAGCATGATTTTTTGCTACCTCACAAATCTTGCGGGTAAGATAGGCATAATCATCTTCAACTAAACGAAGATGCCCCAAATCATCCTCTGCATGGGCGTCAAAGCCGGCTGAAATAAATACTAATTCTGGCGCAAATTCATCTAAAGCCTGCCACCAAAGATCAACTTTCTCTCTATACACACTGCCTTGAGTACCAGCATCTATAGGCACATTTATGATGTGCTTAGGAGTCTCCCCGTCCCCAGTAAATGGATAAAAAGGATGCTGAAAAGAACTGCAGAACATTATTCTAGGATCGTCTTTAACAATATCTTCAGTACCATTTCCATGGTGAACATCGAAATCCACGATCGCAACCCGAGATAAATTATATTTTTTCAACGCGTATTTTGCTGCAATAGCAATGTTGTTAAATAAACAAAAGCCTGATGAAGAAGCGTAACCAGCATGGTGACCTGGCGGTCTTACCGCACAAAATACACTAGGTGCGTCACCCTGCATAACCAAATCAACGGCGTCACGACCAGCACCAGCGGCATAAAGGGCGGCATTTAACGTATGTTCCATCATGATGGTATCGTCATCAATCCAAATGCGCTCGTCTTTTTCTCTTGGGGCGGAATCAAACACATGCTGAACAAATTTTGGATCATGGGCTAGGATCAAGGTATCAAAAGACGCTGGTTTGGCATCCGCGAATCGAACCACTAATTCTAAACCAGAGGCAATAATCTGATCGTTTATTTTGTGCAACCGCATGGGATGTTCAGGATGCTCAGGATCCATGTTGTGTAGCGTGCACTTAGGACTCCCGATTATGGTAATGGTCATGCAAAACTCCTTAAATTATGTGCAACGCTTATTCTTGTAAGTATTTGATTAATTCAATTTCGCCAGGATCTGGATTAAAAACACGTTTGAATCCAAACTTTTCAAAAACCGCTAACATGGGTTTGTTTTCGGATTTCACTATTGCAAACATTTTCTTAATTCCACGTTTCGACGCAATATCAATCATGGTGCTAAGCAGACGCTTAGCCATGCCTTTTCCATGCAGATTTTCACGGGTTACAAAGGCTACTTCGCATGCATTTTCCTCTGGATAAAGGTAGTAACGCCCCACCGCTTCAATACGAATTTTCGAGCCCTCTTGACGCACTATGGTTAACGCAATGTCTTTACTTTGATCTACACTGACCAAGTCGCATGATTTTTCCCTGGTCATGCCTTGAGGCACATAATTATAGCGTAGCCTGACCGTGTCCTTGGTGTGGGAATAAAAGAACTCTTGCAAACGTCTTTCGTCCGCAGGGTTTAGTGGACGCAAATAGAATACATCATCATCAATCACATGCTTGAGTAGTTGCACGTCACCAAGTTCAGGAATATCGGTAGGCGTATGTTTTTGGTAATTAGGTACCCAAAATTGCTGACGAATTTGGCTAAGCAATTCTTCACGAAACTTGGGATGAGCAACTCTCAATAGTTCCAACGCTCGTTCACGAACACTCTTGCCTTTTAAGCTCGCAATGCCAAACTCAGTCACTACATAGTGTACGTTTCCGCGCGATGTTACTACACCAGCACCCTCACTTAAGGTCGCCACAATGCGAGAGACTTCACCGTTTTTTGCGGTTGATGGTAAGGCAATAATGGACTTTCCATTTTTACTTTTAGAGGCACCATGCACAAAATCAACTTGTCCGCCAATTCCTGAATAAAACTTATAACCAATGGAATCGGCAACGACCTGACCACTCAAATCCACTTGAAGCGCTGAGTTTATACTCACCATATTGGCATTTTTTGCAATATTGGCTGACTTATTCACATAAGCACTGGGATAAAACTCAATATGGGGATTCATGTCGATAAAATCATATAACCGTTTGGTACCCATGCAGAAACTGGTCACTGTTTTGCCTGGGTGGAAGGTTTTCGCTCTGTTATTTACCACCCCGGCTTTAATTAAATCCATCACCCCATCACTGATCATTTCACTGTGAATGCCTAGATTTTTACGGCTATGCAAATATTGCATTACCACATCTGGAATTTTACCAATGCCAAGCTGTAAAGTAGCGCCGTCTTCTACTAGCATAGCCACATACTGACCTATACGTTCAATAATTTTGGTGTTTTCCCCAACCTTGACTTCCGGTAAAGGTTGTCGAGCTTCGATGCAGGCTGAAAATTCGCTGATGTGTAAAAACGAGTGGCCACAAGTACGGGGCATTTCGGGGTTAACTTGGGCAATAATATGTTTAGCCGAACGAGCAGCCGCCATCACTATATCTACGGATACGCCTAATGAACAAAACCCTAACTCATCTGGCGGCGACACCATAATCAAGGCTGCGTTTAAAGGTAGAGTCTCGTTGCTAAATAAACTGGAAATTTCGGATAAAAAGCACGGCGTATAGTCAGCACGCCCTTCATCCACTGCTTGACGTACTTTTTTCCCGTGGATAAAAAATGTATTTATTTTAAATCTATCTTTATACTGAGGCTCAGCCCAGCGATCTTCGGATACAGTGCCTATGTGCACCATTTCTAGATCGCGGATATTTTTGGCGTCATCAATTAAGCTGTCGGTTAAGGCATTAGGTACGGCGATATTAGAGCCAATAAATATACGATCTCCGGACTTGATTAACTCAGACCATTCTACTTTATTTGAGAATTGAGATTTTATTGATTGCATAATTGTCTAGTCAGCTTTCTATGATTGGATTATGGTAACAAATTGATAGGCAACAATATTGATCTGAAACTATATTTGACTGCGCAATCACATATTACCGAAATAACAGTTTGTAACTTATGTTTACAATTGCACAATTGACGAAATTAGCAAATTGATTAATGCTTAGACAATAGTCGCAAGGATAACTAAAACGCAATTTTCAGGAATATCAGCATGCAAAGCCAGATTAAATTAGAAGATAGACCCATTGAACAAGTTCGAGAAGAGACGATAGATACGCTAATTTATAATTACAGCCATGCAGTTATTTCAGAAGAGGCTTTCGAGCGCCGATTGGACATTGCCACTGTATCCACTTCTCATCAAGAGATTGTAGATCAAGCTAAAGATCTTCATCCACCAAAGGATGATAGCATTAAGCAGCAACAAGCGCGCCAATTTGAAACTACCTATGACGCTAGTGCTAAAAGTGATGATGACAAAATCGTATCTGTTCTATCAACCTCAAGTAAAAGCGGTAGTTGGATTGTACCCAAAGAAATCACCTGTATTAGTGTATTAGGCGAAATTAAATTGGACTTTTCAAATGCGATATTCACCTCTCCCAATGTCACCATTAAAGTCTATTCTATTCTTAGCAGCGATAAACTTTATGTGCCTGAAAACATCAACGTTTCTACTTCTGTCATTAATATACTCAGTGGTGTTGACGATCATTTAGCGACTGTTGCCGGGCGACAAGCCCCCCATATTCGTGTAAAAGGTGTAGGTCTATTAACCGCCATCAAGGTTAAAGTGAAAAAAACCATGAAAGAAAAATTTGTGGCTTTTGCTAACCAAATGAAAGATCTATTTAACGACACTAAATCGTATTAAATCTATCGAAAACGAACTTCTATTTGAAAATTATATAGAGCGTCTTAAAATTCCCAGCTTTCAATCGCTTTTTGGGTTGAGATGGAACGGGCCATTTAAAAGACGCTGTGAACCCATCCATGGGCGCTCTGCGAAATCATCCATGATTTCGAAGCTTTTAAATGGCCCGTTCCATAACAACTTTTATGCGCTTAAAAGCCAGAAATTTTAAGACGCTAAATGGGCTTATTTTCACATTAGAAGTTTAATGTACATTTAGAATTAGGAGATTTATGCGTTATTTACACACCATGGTAAGAGTAAAAGATTTAGATGCGTCACTGCACTTTTATTGTGATTTACTTGGTTTAAAAGAAATTAATCGTTATGACAACGAGGGTGGTCGATTTACTCTTGTGTTTTTAGCCGCGCCTGAAGACGAAGAACGCGCTAAAAAAGAAAAAGCGCCCATGGTGGAATTGACCTATAACTGGGATACAGAAGATTATGACGGCGGCCGTAACTTTGGTCATCTCGCTTATGTTGTGGATGATATTTACGCCTTGTGTGAAAAGTTTCAAAACGCTGGTGTGACTATCAACCGCCCGCCAAGAGATGGCCATATGGCCTTTGTTCGCTCCCCTGATAATATTTCTATTGAGCTTTTGCAAAAAGGCGATGCACTTGCGCCCCAAGAGCCTTGGGCGAGTATGGAAAATACCGGAAGTTGGTAGTTGAAACAAAAAAGCGTTGCCTGAGCAACGCTTTTTTATGTCTATCCACTAGTGGTCATGCGCTAATGTCATGGCGCAGAATTTAAGCTTTGTTGCGCTTCAAATGTGGTGCGTTCACGACCAACAAATTGCTTCCATTGACGAGCAGAAGCTCGGCTTTGAGGAAACTCTTCCGCTTTCGATAACATCTCAATAGCTTCAGCAAACTGGCGTTTACTGTAGAGGGCCAATCCTAATACCATGTAGTTGTTACCAGGATTACGCAGATTACCTTTTTCATTTGCTTTATTTGCAGATGCAATAGCTTTATCAAAACGATCAGTGTTGTAATAGAGCAGTGCTAACTGCGCATCTAATACCCCATCATCAGATAATTCAGCTGCTTTCTCATAAGCGATAATGGCTTTCTCGTCTTCTTTCGCCGACTGCCAAGATTGCGCTAAGAATTCCATATTGCGCTTGTTAGCTTCTAATATTCCTTCTTCTATCGCTTGATCCATCAAACGTGCACCTTTATACGGAACACCATTGAAGTAGTAGAGTTGCGCTAACATAAAGGTATCACCAGGCGAGGTTACAAAACCTCTCTGATAGGCGATTTCCATGGTCGCTAGCTGCTTATCCCCTTGTTCCAACTCGCCATACATACCAGCTAATTGGATCCAGTATTTTGGCGCATCATACAAACGAATGAGTTTAGCTATGATGTCTTTGACTTTTTCAGGCTGTTTTAGCTCAAAGTAGATAGCACGTTGCAATACTAACCAGTTTTCATCCGGTAAATAGCCAGCAGCTTCATGATCAGCAATGGCTTGTTCCAAAATAGAAATCGCTTCTTCATAACGCTTACCTTGATACAAGGCTTGTGCTTTTAACACCAAATTTTTCGGCGGAATATCACCACTTGCTAAACCTTCCCAGCGATTCAAGTAATCCACCACAGCATCATAGTTACCCTGTACCATGTTTAACTGAGCCAAACTGTATAAAGCAGTTTGTTCAAATCCAACAGGGATTGGCGATTGGGAGACTGCCTTTTCAAACGCTTCTATAGTTTTAGCGTAGTCTTCTTGTTCGTAATAAATAAAGCCGTAGAAATTGTACATAGTGGCAATTTCATATGCATTCATACTATCCATTTTGGATTTTACTACATCCAAAATTTCAACTGCTTCTACTGTGTTACCTTGATCGTTTGCCTCTTGAGCGCGAGACAATTGTTCGAATACTTTGGCTCGCAATGTAGGCACACGGCGAGTTTTCACTTCGCTTTCTTGCGCCACAGCTGAACTTAACGATATAACGCCGTTGCCAATAGACCCCGTCCACAATGTCACGGAAAGCAAGCAAAATGCAAGGCCAGTAAAGAGTGAATGAATTTTCATATTATTTGCTCCTTACCCGTTAGTTAAGTTCAAAGGTAACCTGGGTTTGCACCCCGGCCACATCAACGGCTTCGCCGTTAATAATCCGCGCTTTGTACTTATAACCTAGCACAGAATTAATTGCCGCTTGTTCAAAAATCCCTTCGGGTTCAGCTTTCACTACCACAGGGTCTTTTACTGTACCAAGTTTAGTCACAGTGAATTCCACTATTACGTAGCCTTGAATCCCACGCTGCATTGCGCGCCTTGGATACACAGCTTGCTGTCTAGCAATTGGTACAAAGTCACCATCACCAGCACCTAGACTTGCACCACCTTCCAGACCAACATCTGCCGAGACATCAGCAGAGAAATCCATACCAGCACTTCCTGCATCCGGAGAACTAGACTCCATCGGCGGAGCCTGCATTTGTGGCGGTGGCTGCTCTGGTTTAGGCGGCTTACGCGGTTTTCTATCTTTTTGTTCTACCTGCTCTTCTTGTTTAACACGCACAAAATCAAGTACTTTCCCCTGCGGCGGTTCACCCATTTCACCGCCACCAGTCTTGATTAAGTACTGCATTACAAAGAATAACCCCAAGGTTATTGCAGCAGCACAAAATAATGCAATGATGAATCTAATCATGATCCTAAGGCTCTTGTGCTGCTATAGATACGTCTTCGATGCCTGCAGCTCTGGCTGCATCCATAACCTTGATTAACACTTCAGTGGTAGATTTTCTATCTGCTTGAATTACCACAGTACCTTGGGGGTTTTCCGCGTATAAACGTTCAATGTTAGCCTGTACAGCGCGCGCATCTACTTTACGTTTATTGATCCAGATTTCACCTTTGTCACTGATCGCAACCAAAATACTCGCTCTATCTTTTTTAACAGCAGTAGCGGCATCAGGTCTATTAACGTCTATACCTGCTTCTTTTACGAATGAGGCTGTTACGATAAAGAAGATAAGCATGATAAATACAACGTCCAACATGGGCGTCATGTCGATCGTGGCTTCTTCTTCGTCAACTAAGTTTTGAAAATGTTGCTTCATATAATTATTCCTTACTGCTGACTATTAGCCAATGTCGCGATCTAACTGTAATTCATCTTCTAAGTGCATACGCTCGGTCTTGGATACTCTTGCTAACCAAGTTGAAGCAAACACACCGGATAACGCGCCTACCATACCCGCCATCGTTGGTATAGTTGCCTTGGATACACCAGAGGCCATTGAACGAGCGTTCCCTGAACCTGTCATTGCCATTACATCAAATACTTCAATCATACCGGTTACCGTTCCCATTAATCCCAGTAATGGGCAAAGCGCGACTAACGCTTGGATAATTGGAACACCTGCATTTAACCTTATGCTGACTCGTGAAATGTAAGCAGAACGAATTTGTTCTGCATTCCAGGATTTACGATCTTTTCGTTCTAGCCAGCTAGTAATAATGTGCTTTTTAAACGCACGATGTGTGGTATTGACATAAAATACACGTTCTAAGATGAGCAGCCACATCACGAATATCAGCACACCGATGTAGACAAGTACTGTCCCACCGGTCTCTGTAAAATCGCGAATTGCTTCTAAAAACTCAATCATCGTGTAACCTTTATTTATTGGTTAGCTGTTTTTTCAGCGCGCTCAGCAATAACGCCAGCAGCTTGTTCTTGCAATACATATACAATGTTCTTACTACGCGTGTTTAAGATTGCGTAAAGTAAGGTCATTGGAATTGCCACAACTAGACCTAAAACGGTAGTTACCAAGGCAGTTGAGATACCACCGGCCATTAATTTAGGGTCACCGGTTCCGAACAAAGTAATTTGTTGGAAGGTGATAATCATACCGGTAACAGTACCTAGTAACCCCATAAGCGGTGCTACTACAGAAATAATCTTGATGATTGTCAGGAAGCGCCCTAATTTAGGTACTTCGCCTAAAATAGCTTCCGTTAAATGTAGCTCTAAAGACTCTGTATCAGCATGTGGATATTTGTCACGCACTTGCATCACACGACCTAGTGGATTGCTGTCTTTGAACTCATCTGATTTAAGTTGCTTATTTACGCCAAGCTGGGTAATAGAAAGGCCAACCAAACGAACCAAGGCAAGAGCCAAACCTATGGCGCCCACAATCAGAATAATGTATCCAACAATACCACCTTGCTCTACACGCTCTTTTAAACTCGGTGCTTGTACTAATAAACCAAGAATTGAACCACCAGTAGGATCAAGGCCAAATTGCACTAACTCGCCATCAGAGGCTTCCAACTCTTCAATTGAGCTTAAAAATCTTGGTTGCGGCTGACGAATTAACTCAGCGACAGTTTCAGTCACACTGTCATAATCCAAATATTTGCCATTAGCGACTAAAGCAAAAGGACCTACACGAGTAATTTCTTTATTTACTTTAGAGCCACCAGCTTCAACAACTTCTGCAGTGAATTTGGTTACTTTTCCAGATTCAGTCATTTCACGTTGGATTTCAAACCAAACGCGCTCAATCTCTTCAATTGAGGCTAACTTAGAGCTATTGCCCATAGATTGTGCCATTTCATCTAAAAATTCAGCACGACCAGGGATTTGAGCAGAAATCACAGAGTTGTAGAATTTGTTTTTAGTGTCACCAGCAACTTGCTGTAGAACACCAAACAATTCTTTAAGTGAACCAAGTCGGTTATCTAAAGCACCGTTTAAGTCAGCTAATTTAAATTCATTTTCTTCGAATTGTGTTTCTAGCTGCTCAGATTGACGCAATAAAGCATCACGTCTAGCGGTGGTTTCTCTTAAAATTCTTTCTTGTTCAGCACGCTGGGAAACAAAGTCTGCTTCACGTTGTTTATTTTGCTGAGTTTGAGCAAATTTACCTTCTTCAAGTTGCTTCAATAGAGCATCTAAATCTAATGCTTTGTCGCTGTCTTGCGCAAGTACACCAAAAGACAAGATACCTGCAGCAGCAATAGTTGCAGCTTTGCCGACCAATGAATAAAACGTTGATTTCATCTTTTTTTCCCTTAGTCAGTAATTGCTACTGGCACCATTAATAAATCAGGTGCAAGTTGTTTCTTAGCAATTCGTAAACCTTTAGTTACTTGTGTACGGTAACTAGAGTCTAATTCTTCCCATTGTTGGGTGCTCTTGTTCCAAACGCCTTGGCGGCTTTGATCACGGGTTTGATAAAGCAAAGCTGTTCTACCTATACGTAGAAAATCTACCGCTACTTGTTCGCCATCAATTGGTTGCAAACCAGCGTAGGCTTCAATTGTTCTGCCATAATCCATTTCGATTTGGAAAGCTTCCATTACGCGGCGGAATTTTTCAGAAGGTGCAATGTTTGCTTGTTCCATTAGTGCTTTAAGATCAGTGATGCGGTCGGTACGCTCTTCTGATAAGAAAGGCATGTCTAACGCGATAAACTGTTCTAAACCGTCGATCATGTTTATCATTAATGGTGTGATCTGGCGCTCGATAACACTTACTTCATCGATAGCGTCATTCAGATCTACCATCTCTTGTTCTTGGTTAGAAATTTGTTTGCGAAGTTGACCGTTATAAACTTCTAAGCCTTCAATTTCTTTTAGCAATGTTTTGTATTGCTGGAGTTTACTGTCGATCTGGCCAGCAATATTGTCGATTGTTTTCTGTGACTGTGCAGCAGATTCATTAATTTCGGTGGCAACTTGTTTTGCAGGCTCCAAATACTGGTCTTCCTGCGCCAAAGCTGAAAACGATAAGGTTCCCGCTACAGCAATTGCCCCCAATGTAGATAACACCTTCATACAAATTCCTAGAATGTTAATATTGAGATATAGATTTAGACGAGCAGAGGATAGGAATTTTCTGTGACAGTTTTATTACAAAACTTTAGGAAATAAACACGGTAACAAATATGTCATATTCGGAGAGTTTTTAGACAGCTTTTAATAACTGAATAGTCGTACTACCTAACACTTGATAAAAAAAACGCTATTTACCTTTTGGGTAAATAGCGTTGATTAATCACATGGGAGAAGATTAATTAAAATCGTATCGATAAGTTAAACTAAAGGCCATACCGCGAGTTTCCGACCGCAGCAAGGTATCTTCAAATTCCAATTCCTTATCTTGATTCAACATATTCTGCCATTTAAATGTTACCACTGTATTAAAGTCTGGGAAGAATTTATAAACCAAATCCAAAGAATGAAACGGTTTTTCATAGCTATCATCAAACCCATCAATACCAGGGATTAGAATACGATCACCAAATACGTTATAAACTAGAGACGCAGAATGTTCACCATTGTCTGAGTCAAAACCTACTTGCATGTTAGCTACATATTCGGAATGACCTGTAAGCCTTCTAGTGGTATTGGTAATGGCGGCTGAAACACCTGTTTGCTCAACAATCTTTTGGCGATCTAATACAATTTCAGAATCACTCAATGTCAGGTTGCCAGATACAAACATGTTATCCCAGATGCCTTGACCGAATATTTCCAATCCTTGTAAAAATTCAACTTCAACACCATAAACTTCACCAGATTCAGCATTGGCAATACGAATCAAAGGCGGACCATCCTGCGCTGGAGACTGAACTGATTCAATTGGCGAATCCATATCTTTGTAGAATATACCAACTGAAAGGTTGTTTCCGGCTTCACGATACCATTCCCAACGCAAATCATAGTTGATAACAGAGGTAGTTCTAACACCTGGCGTACCCGCAATTGGGAAATCCGTTAATGGATCAATATAGGTCGCTGAAGACACTTCCCTTAAATCAGGGCGTACTACAGTTTCACCAATTGAAGCTCTAAATTGCATGTCTTGACTTAGGAAGTAAGTCACAGCTACTGCAGGATAGAAATCATCTTCTTGGAAAGCTAATTGACTACGGTCAGCTTCATCCGGCAAATCAATCTGATTTGATCTAGGATCGAAAGGCACAACAGCCTGACGGAAGTCTTCCCAACGAACGCCACCAGTAAAACGCCATTTGTTAGCATAAAAGAAATCACTTTCGAAATAGTAAGCATCCACTTTTACGCCAGCAACATAATCGTCACCTGCAATTGTAGTATCACGAATCACTGCAGTTTGATTAAAATCTGCAGTATCTAGCACTTGATCACTAAAAATGTCACCAAACACTGAACCTTCTAATAAGCTACTATCAGCAAAGGCACGGGTACTTATATCAAACCGGCGATTCTCTGCTGTTCTGGCTTTTGTTAAGAAATCAGCGCCGGCTTTAAATTCCATTTCCCAATCGCTAACGATAAGAGGAAATGTAAAGTTGTAGCCGAAGTTCTCAACTCTATCGTGTAGAATTTGGAAAGAATAACGCCCTGCTGTAGGTGCATTGGTTAAACTGATCTCATTATCTCGATCAAAAATCCCATCGCCATTGTCATCTTCAATAACAAACCTTGCTTCGAAATTGCCCGGTGCATCACGATACGAACGACCTTCAGAATAACGCCAATCAAAGCCTAAGTAATTTAACTCAGGAAAGGTATGGATACCTTTTAGCTGATTAACAAATAAACGTCTTTCTTCATACTCAGTGCTGATATCACGTATTCTAAAACCTTCCGCTTGAGATAAGTTTTCGGTGTTACCGTATTGCTCTTTAATCTCATCACGAGTGTCGTTTAGCATAATTACGCTGTAATCAACGGTGTGATTACGATTATAGTCAATCCCTGTGTTAAACAAAGTCGACCATTTTACCGAACGTTCTGTTGAACGCACTTCATCGAAAAAGCGCACAATCACAACTTCGTCTTGTACCCTATCCGCTTGTTGTAATTCGTACTCTTCAGACACTTGAGTCTTAGCGTCATAACCTGTGGTTAATAAAAAGCCTAAACGCCATTTATTGTCTAAGTCATAGCTATTACCAAAGGCAAAATCGAATTTACCGTCTGGTCCTATGCTTTTTTCAAACGGGTCATAATCGCGTTTCACTTGTGAAAACAGGCCTAAAGCGACATCTTGGTCAAGATTATCCAAGAAATCCTTGTTTGCCCATCGCTCTTGAATCGCTAAAGGAGCGGCTCTAGATCCGTCATCTTGACCTCTCCAGTCATTACCACCGCCGTTATAATCAAGCCCATTACTCGAGTTTTCAGAATTATAACCTGTACCTACTGCAACATTCAGAATCAAATCTGTCGGTATAGTTTTCAAGCGAATATCAACATTACCACCACCAAAAGATGCTGGCATTGAAGGAGAGTACGATTTTTGAACAGATAAACTTTCAATGATTTGAGACGGGAACAAATCTAACGGAATTACGTTTCTTGTTGGATCAGGTGAAGGCACAGAAGACGCATTTAATTGCGTACTTGAATAACGCTCACCCAAACCACGAACATAAATAAATTTGCCATCAACCAAGGTCAAACCTGTGACACGACGAAGGGCTGCCGCAGCATCGCTGTCACCTGTTCTTGAAATTTGTTCGGCCCCTAAAATATCAGCAACGAAAGCTTGATTCTTACGCTCTTCTAATACTGCTGTAGCTGTACCTTTAAGACGAGTACCAGTGGTCACCACTTCATCAATAACTTCTTCGTCTTCCTGTGCTTGCACAGAAGGTATAAGACTAAATGCAGCTAGCATTGCTAGACTTAGTTGCTTTAGTGGAAACCTATTGTCAGGCTTATACATAACTACCCTCTTTACCTGTTGATCTTTAAATTTAATTTTACTTTTTTACAACAAAGTGCGCTGCAATAACTGCAGCGCACTTTATCTAAGGCTCGCGCCGATTTAAAGACCTACAGTCCAGCCGGCCGTCCAATCATCATCTGCACCTTTAACAGCACCGATAAAGTCAACGTCTGTAAAGAAGCTATCAACAGCTGTTAAATCAGCTGAAGGCGTTGCATCAGTAGTGAAGTAACCATCAACTACCGCTGTTCCATCTGTAAAGATAGTGGTGTTTGGTTGAGCAGCTACCCAAGCAGTAGTATCAAAACCAGCTGAATCTCTCACCGCTTCACCACAAGAAATGACTGAGTTTTCAAATCTTAAACCGTTAGCGTTAGTACCATCAACATTGGCTAATAATGTAGCGTCGTCAACTAAGTCAAGTTCGAAACACTCACCCATTCCAGTAGGACCAGTGATAACAAAGTTAAACAACTGAGCATTGGTTTGGTCACGCAATAACACACCCTCAGAATCATCTGTACCATCATAGGTGTTTCCGATAATGGTCATATTTGCCACTAGTGGGTTAGAGAATGCAGTACCAGAACCGCCATCACCGTCACCTTCAATACCACGGTTAGCATCTGAGTTATCTTCAGCATGTTTAACTAGCACGAATTGTAACTTACCTACGTAACCGTTGTCCCAGTCAACTGAGTCATCTTGAATACCGGTTAAAACTAGGTATTTAGCATTTACGTTACCGCCGAAGAATTCAACACCATCGTCAGCATTTTTGTGCACTTGAAGATATTCAATAAGGGTGCCCGAACCAACACCACCAAAAGTGATACCGTTAAGTTCATTATCCGGTGCGATTTCGAAACCGCCGTGCATAACGCGTACATAGCGAAGTGTACCAGAGTTATCTTCAGTATCAGTTCCACCAAATACAGCACCTTCTTGCGCACCTTCCACTTGAAGTGAACAAGCAGAACCGTCGGTAGGACATTTAGTTGAAGGCGCGTTACCTAACAAGATCATGCCGCCCCATTGACCTGCTGCACCATTTGCCAATCCAGCTTCAACACCATTCGCAACGTGGTCACGAGATGTAAAAGTTATAGGGTTACTTGAAGTACCGTCTGCAACAATGCGTGAACCACGGCTTACCACTAGATAGTCATTACCAGAAGCGCCATAAACTACAACACCTGGATCAACTGTTAATGTTGCGCTATTTTCATTATCGCCACCAACAAATACTGCGCCATCAAGAGCATAATGGTTGCCTGCAGTTAAACGAAGATTTGAGGTAATGCGACCTGAAATCTGACAAGTGTTAGTTGAACCGTCAACTGAAGGGATTGTAGTAGTACCTGAAGGACAGCCTGATTGTGATTGTACAACTTCAATTGTAGCGCCACCAAAACCAAATGCCCAACCTTGTCTCCAATCATCAGCACCCACAGCACCCACAAATTCGTTAGTATCGAAGAAAGAATCTAAGGTAGATGGATTACCACCAGCTGTGCGAAGTGTACTTTGAGCCGTTAGCGTACCGTCTTGGTTAAGACCTAGGTTTGCACGGTTTTCAAACGCAATTAATTGGTTGCCATCTTGATCAGTAGTGAACCAAGTTTCTAAGTTAACAACATCATTGCCAAAGTTAAACGGTTCTGAACAAGAGATAACAGAGTTTGAAATCGTGATACCACCGTTAGTTAGGTTACCTTGAACAGTATCATCAGTATCCATTTCTAAACACTCGCCCATACCTTCAGGACCAGTGATTAGCATGTTCATGATGCGTGCACCCGTTTGGTCACGAAGTAAAACACCTTCAGAATCGTCTTCACCGTCGAATTCGTTACCAATGATGGTAATGTTTGCAACCATAGGTAGAGAGAAGTTTGTGCCGTCACCACCGTCACCATCACCTTCAATACCGCGGTTTGCGTCTGAGCTATCAGCAGCATGTTCAATATAAACATATTGCAACTTACCGTTATAGCCGTTATCCCAGTCTACAGAATCGTCTTGAATAGAAGTTAAAACAAGGTGTTTAGCGTTTACAGAGCCACCGAAGAATTCTACACCGTCGTCAGCATTAGCATGTACTTGTACATAATCAACTTCAGTACCAGAACCTACACCACCAAAAGTGATACCGTTAAGTTCGTTGTCTGGTGCAATCTCAAAACCAGCGTACTTAATTACGAAATAACGCAAAATACCTGAATCATCAGCGCTATCTGTGCCGCCAAATACTGCACCTTCTTGAACACCTTCAACTTGAAGTGAACATGTAGAACCGTCAGTTGGGCATTTAGTAGATGGAGCGTTACCTAGGATAACTAAACCACCCCATTGGCCTGCAGATACTTCATCACCAATAACATCGTTGTAAGAAGTCATTATGATTGGACTGTTTGCTGTACCTTCCGCTTCGATCTGCGAATCACGGCTAACTACTAAGTAGTCGGCACCGCGGCTACCGAAAATGATGGTGCCCTCTTCAATTTCTAATACAACGCTATCAGCTTTGTCATTACCAACAAAAACCGGACCTTCTAGCGCCCAAACAGTGTCGTTAGTTAAACGAATTACACCATTGTTTGTGTCATCGGCGACTAGTCGACCAGAAAGCGTGCGTACTTCCACAGATTGACCAAGAGCAGTTGAAACTTCACTTGAAAGGAAGCTGTTAGATTCACCTGGTTTAGTGTCATCTGGAGTTGTTGGCGTTTGGCCGCCACCGTTATTTGTTACGCTATTATCACTGTTATCGATAATATCGCCTTCTGAAATATTAATATCACCACCACATGCTGCTAGTGTGATTGTTGCAGCTAGTGCTGATACTTTAAAAAGTCCGTTAAGTTTCATTCGATTCTCCGATGAGATTGGTCGTTAATACAAAAACGCCAAAATCCTATCGCAGTAAAGTGACAGAATTGTTACATTAGTTTACTGTCACAAAAGTTTCACACAAAACTTTAACCTATTGATTTATATGTTTATTTTAAATTACCAGACAAAAGTCTAAGTTGTCGTTCAAGTGCTCGACCGGTTACTGGATAGTAGTTTGTAGAGCTTACTAAAGACTGCCCTTCTGCTGATAAAACAAAGCGTAAGAAGGTATCTTCGAGGGTTGGTAGAGGTTGTTCTGGTGGTTTGTTAACCACTATGTATAAAAAGCGGGTAAATGGATAATGGTTGGCATTAATGTCTTTGGCATTAGGTAGGTAGTAGTTTTCTCCATCTTGGCTTATCGCGATAGGCTTCACATTTCGGTTTTGCGGTCCCAAAGCGGCGTAACCTATGCCACCTATACTAGCAGCCACAGACTGCACGATAGACGAAGATGAAGGCATTTCATTGGTAGTTACCGCATAA
Organism: Glaciecola sp. 1036; assembly: GCF_050306235.1. Classification (NCBI taxonomy): domain Bacteria; kingdom Pseudomonadati; phylum Pseudomonadota; class Gammaproteobacteria; order Alteromonadales; family Alteromonadaceae; genus Glaciecola; species Glaciecola sp. 1036. Next base: position 327,943 of record NZ_JBLWFH010000003.1, read on the forward strand.
TCGCCGCCACAGAGAGCAAGTTTTTTAAATAGGTCGTAAGTTCCGGACGCTGAATTTCGACCAAAGATTTGAATTTGGCGATGAGCGCCAAATTTTTTCACCCCAAGTTGCTCCCAACTCACTATAGACTCGCGATACCCGCAAAATCGAGTTGCCGAAAATATTGCATCTACTTGCGCAATGGTAAGCCTTTCAATAGGGTTGCTGCGTTCGGTGTATATACTTATGGCATCAATAGCAACGATAAGGGCTGTGGGTGGATAACCATATTGGCGAATAAAACGATCGATTTCCACTTCTGTTAAGGCGCGACTCATAGGACCAATACTGGCTGTTCCTTGAGTAAGTGCCTGAGAGGCGGTTGCAGAACCCGTGGCTTGCATTTGAAATTTTACGTGGGGGTAGTATTGTTGAAACTGGTCAGCCCAAATCGCCATTAAATTTGCCAAGGTATCAGAACCGATGGAAGTCACACTACCAAATACCCCAGGCGTATTTTTATAATCTTCGGGTAAAGTGACAGTATCAGATTGTTGCCCATTACTAGTTGCAACCAGAAACAGCGTGCAGCAAAAAAATCCGATTTTCATCCAGGCTAGGCTTGGGTTAGACATAGCTTAATTGTTATTCTCAGCCACAAGTTCTTGAGGTAAAACAAAGGAAAACTCGCTTCCCTTCCCTAAAGTACTTTCAATTTCAAAGTTAGCATTATGATGATGAAGTACGTGCTTTACAATAGAGAGGCCTAATCCAGATCCACCCGTTTTACGACTTCTGGCTTTATCTACCCGATAAAAGCGCTCTGTAAGTCGTCTTAAGTGCTTATCTTCAATGCCTTCACCATTATCGATAACCGCAAAATAAGCGCCATTGGCACGCCGTTTCCATATCACTTGAATATGGCCTTGATTTGGAGTGTAGTGAATTGCATTAAATATCAAATTTGAACATGCACTTCGAAGTTCTGTTTCTACCCCATAGACACACAAGTCTTGGTCAATATTAAATTCGATTTTATGTTGCTTGTCTTTATTTAAAGCGGCTGCTTCTGCATTTAATTGTTTAAACATAGAAGGCATATCAATCACTTTCTCAAAAATACGTTCAGAACTGGACTCAATACGAGAAAGTATCAACAAATCTTCAATCAAGGCGCGCATTCTTTGAGATTGTGCACCCATTTCAGAAATCGCTTTTTGCACTATAGGTTGGGTATCTTCAACGCTAGATTCAAGCACTTCTAAATAACCATTGATTACAGTCAAAGGCGTTTTTAATTCGTGGGACACATTGGCCACAAAATCTTTACGCATTTCTTCTAAATGAGACACTCGGGATACGTCTCGCACAATCAACAATAACTGGTCTTCACCGTATTGCATCATACGATATTCAAAGGTTTTAAAGGGGTTGGTAGGGGCAGGAATTTCGATTGGATATTGAAAATTCCCAGCTTCCAAATATTCGACAAACTCAGGATTTCGGATCAGATTATCAATCCGTCGCCCGTTGTCATCAGGCCATCGTAAGCCTAATTCAATTCTAGCGTTACGATTACACCATATAATTCTAGCATTGCTGTCAATGACCACAACAGCATCTGGCAAAGCCTCAGAACCTTCTCGAAAACGTTTTACCAATTGGCCTAAATTTTTGCGTTTGTTACGATTTCGTCGTTGTAAATGGTAAACCCCTTCGTATATGTGATGCCATATGCCAGGTGCGCTGGGTGGCGACATAGTGCGACTTTGCCAAAGCCACTTGGTAAGTCGATATAGATGCACATAGTTCACCAATAACAAAACGGCTAACGCAATTAATAACGCAAGGGTAATATTATCTATGTATAGCCCAATCAACAGGCTCACGAAGATGTAAACGCAAAAGCGCTTAGCCGTTCGTGACCAAGATTGAGGATAATACATAGAGTTACCTAGTGGAAATTCACATTAGAGTTTGGTCGAAAATCTATAACCAGAACCACGCACGGTTTGAATCATCGCATCATGTTGATGTTTAGATATCGCCTTTCGCAAACGTCGAATATGCACATCCACGGTACGATCTTCTACATACACATTAGTGCCCCAAACGTTATCTAGCAGTTGCTCTCGGCTATAAACACGTTCTGGATGGGTCATAAAAAAGTGCAATAACTTAAATTCAGTTGGGCCCATATCCACAGCATCACCATTGCTTGATACTCGATGGGAAACAGGCTCTAAAATAAGCCCATCAAATTCTATCGGTTCTTCCTTAGACGTTGGCGTTACCCGGCGCATTACTGCTTTGATTCGCGCGAGTAATTCTTTCGGCGAAAATGGCTTTGTAACGTAATCATCAGCGCCAGCTTCTAAGCCTCGGATTTTATCGTCTTCTTCACTGCGCGCCGTTAACATTATAACGGGAATGTCTTTGGCAATATCATGTTGTTTGAGTTTTTTAGCTAATTGAACGCCGCTACCTCCTGGTAACATCCAATCTAACAAAATTAAATCGGGATAAGGTTCTTTAATCTTATCTAAGCCAACATCATAATCTTCAGCTTCTTCAACTGTAAAACCCGCCTGCTCTAACACAAAACTTAGCATGTCTCTGATAGGGGCTTCGTCTTCAACTAACAAAATAGTACGCGACATTTTTTTCACTCGTGTCATATTTAAAACCGACCGTATTATTAGAGTGATCTGTGACAGTTTTATGAAACATTGCACAAAAGATGTCAAGTTATCTCCTTGTTTTTTCAGTTTTATGACAAAAAAATTGCAAAACCGTACTAAATACGGTTTGTAAGTACGGCTAAGGATTGATAATCTCTCGCGCCTATTTTTAACAACCTAATGACGATCTATGTGGTTTAAAAACGTAAAAATATATAAATTCACCCAAGATTTTTCTCTAAATACTGATACCTTGCAAAGTCAGTTGGAACAAATGCAGTTCAAACCCTGCGGAAGCCAAGAATCTCAATCAATGGGCTTTGTAAATCCTGTGCCCAACGGCGAACTCTTATTTCACGCTGCTAATGACGCAGTAGCAGTGACTTTAAAACGTCAAGAAAGAATATTGCCAGCCAGCGTGGTTAATGCTGAATTGAGCGAACGCGTCGCTAAAATTGAATTAGAAACAGGATCACCTGTTGGTAAAAAAGCCCAAAAAGATCTTAAAGAAGATATTATTCAGCAATTATTACCTAGAGCTTTTACTAAGTCTGCTAAGACTAACGCCATTATTTTACTGACAGAGCAACTTGTGATTGTGGATGCCAGCAGTGACAAAGCCGCGGAAGTGATTTTAGCTTGTTTACGCAAGTGTCTTGGCTCTTTGCCAGTAGTGCCTTTTGTGAAATCACAGCAACAACACATTTTAACCGATTGGTTAAAACATGATGCACCTGAAGGTTTCGAACTCTTAGATGAAGCAGAATTTAAGTCAACTGCCGATGATGGCGCCATTGTGCGAGTGAAAAAACAAGACTTAGATGCTGATGAAGTTCTAGCCCATATTCAAGCGGGTAAATTAGTGGAAAAAATCGCCCTTAGCTTCAAAGAGCGTTTAACCTGTGTACTTGCAGAAGATTTGAGTATAAAGCGACTAAAATTTACGGATTTAGTTATGCAAGAAAACGAAGATATCCCTAAGGATGAAGTAGCCGCTAAGTTTGACGCAGACTTTGCGCTATTCTGTGCTGAAATCGCAGATTTTATCCAAGCACTTAAAACTATTTTTGCCGAACAAGATTGATTCGGCATTCAATAGCTATGACTTACAAAAAAGCCCAGATGAAAATTCTGGGCTTTTTGCAATAACTTTAAGAAGACGCGCTATTTTTAAGCAAAAATAGCCTTAGCGTTATCTCTTAGTTCAATAAATTCGTCAGATTGAAATTCTTCAATATCATCAAATGCGCCGCGTTTTTGCTCGGTAGTTAGTACATCATCCGCATCTTCGATTGCACCTACTAAAGCACCACCTATTCTTAAAAAATCTAAGTAGCTGATTTTTGGCGTGCTGTATTCAAAGTTACGCCAATGTTCCGCTGACTCAATGAAAACATCGTTAAATTGCCATTGACGCATGATGCTACCGCCAATGCGCCCCGCTAATTTATCAATTGCAACATCTAAAAAGGTAGGGTTAGCAAATACACTGTCGTGTCTTTCAGCTTCAGTTAATACCGGTAACGCACCAATATCTGCAACCAGAGCACAAAGCGTCATAGTATCTAGGCTCATGCTTTTATCTTTAGTTTTACGTTGATATAAGATCATCGCCGCCATAGCGTTAGCGACTATATCAACGATTTGGTCCCACTTAGCTGCCATGTATTTTTTCACAACTTCATTTTTAGAAACAAAAAGTTGCTCCATGGCTAGTGCCGTCGCAATATTTTTCACTTGCGCTAAACCAATACGGGTCACCGCTTGAGTAGTTGAGGTTACTTTAACTGTTCTTCCAAGGTAAGCACTATTACTGATCTTAATCATTCTTGCACTTAACGAAGGATCTTGTCCCACAACATCCGCCATTCCGTTCAGGTTGATATTAGGGTCATCTGCCGCTTTACGCACTTTAAGCGCAATTGCAGGTAAGGTAGGTAACACTAAGGTATCGTTGTTGATTTTCTCGACAAGTATAGTGAGCAATGCATTCTGTGTTGACATGTAAGCGCCTTTTCATTCACTAGATTTTACGCGATTTTTCCAAACTCGGTGTTTCCAAGCTGATTCCACGATAAGTTTAAAATATCTATGTTGAAATGCTATAAAAAACTATTCAACCTTTAGTCTATCCTGGTAAGGCGGCCATCCTAGTGGCTTGCCAGCTAAAACATGCAAATGAATGTGGTACACGGTCTGTCCACCGTCATTATTACAGTTCATGACTGTCCTAAATCCTTGTTCAGCAACACCCAAATCATAACAAATTTTCGATGCTACACGATGCATATACCCAACAACCGCTTCGTCTTCTACACCAATATCATTCGTAGTAGCAATAGGTGTTTTAGGAATTACCAAGAAATGTATCGGTGCCTGTGGATTGATGTCCTTAAATGCGAGCACACGATCATCTTCAAATAATATATCGGCAGGAATCTCTTTATTTATAATTTTTGTGAAGATAGTTTCAGACATTTTTTTCTCCTTTGGTTAACCAAACACGAAAAACAGCAGTATAGCGCCCAGTGCAAGCCGGTAAATAACAAAAGGCAGCATTCCAATTTTTGAAATCCAACTTAAAAATAAATAAATACAAGTGTATGCAGCGACAAAAGAAAAACCCGCGCCATACAATAACGCTGTCCAGTCCACACCAACGTCTGCTTTCAGCAAGTCTAGGGTTGAAAATAGCCCAGCGGCTAAAATAATGGGTATCGATAATAGGAAAGAAAAACGGGCGCATGCTTCCCGAGTTAACCCCATCATTAAACCGGCTGTCATGGTGATACCTGAGCGCGAAGTACCGGGAATAATTGCCAATGCTTGGGATAAACCAATGATAATAGTTTCTTTTAAGCCTATATGCTTGATTTCTTTCACTCGTTTCGCTTTTGCATCGGCGTACCATAACAACAAACCAAAGACGATTGTGGTGATCGCAATAACCAGCGCAGAGCGCGCATTTACTTCAATCCAGTCTTTCATCAAAAAACCAAACAATCCGGCCGGAATAGTACCCAAAATCACCCACCAAGCTAATTTGCTATCTGTTGATTGTTGCTTAGTAAACCCTTGACCGAACCAAGCTATAGTTAAACGAACTATGTCTTGCCTAAAGTAAATCATAACAGCTAACAGGCTACCCACATGAACAGCTACATCAAAAGCTAAGCCTTGATTGTGCCAGCCTAAAATTTCAGCCGGTAAAATTAAGTGCGCAGAACTCGATATTGGCAAAAATTCCGTTAGACCTTGAATAATTGCTAAAATAATAATTTCAAACAGGGTCATTGTTTTAATTCACTCCATGAAACATCTATTTGCCATAGTTTTTGCTTGGCATCGTTAAATTTACTCCACAACATCTTATAGCTCTGATTAGCCAAAGGGTGATGGACATCAGGTGCTAAATCCGCTAGGGGCTTTAGTACAAAAGCATTGTATAAAATTTCTTCTCTCGGCAGAACTACAGGCGATTGACAAATTACATCATCAAAGGTGAGTAAATCTAAATCCAGTGTTCGATCGGAAAATTTTGCACTATTGCGGGTTCGTCCGCACATAGATTCAATCTTTTTCAGTCTAGTTACTACCTGCGCTATATTTAAATCGGTATAGGCTAAAACCACCAAATTAAAAAAGCTTTCTCCGGTAAAACCCACGGCTTCACTTTCATATACAGGTGAACACTGAATACCATCAAAATGCTGACTTAGCATGGCGATGCCTTTGCGCGTATTTTCTGCTTTATTAACGTTAGAGCCTACGCTGATAAATATTTTATGCGACATTCAGTTTTTCGATCTTCGAATCGTAATACCTACGCCTTCCGCGTTAGCTATTATATCGGGTTTGTTTAAGGTAAGCGTTAATTGGCTAATATTGAAATTGTCAAAAAGCGCCTCACTCATTGCTTCGCCAAGGGCCTCTAACAGTAAAAATTTACTTTTAGTCGCGATTTCACCCAGCTTTTCTGCGACTGCACCATAATCTATAGTGTCTTCCACCTTATCTGATTTACCTGCCAGACTAAGATCTGCTGCTAATTCGAGATCTACAATTACTCGTTGCGGTGAATGACGTTCAAATTCATACACACCAATCAAAGAACGCAACTCTAAGCCTTTAATAAAAACGGAATCTTTCATAAATCTAAGAACATCCAAAACCAGTGCAATATAGGCTGGAAATTGATTAATCAGTTTAGTACTCTTGCGCGTTAGTGTAACTAATTGGCTATTGCAAGTATATGACAACATGGATTGTTTTTTTCATTCTGATGGCATATCTCGCTGGCTCTATCTCCAGTGCAGTACTCGTTTGCAAATTATTTGGCAAACCTGATCCACGCACCCAAGGCTCAAAAAATCCAGGAACCACTAATGTGCTTCGAGTAGCGGGAAAAATTCCTGCGGCCTTGGTATTGTTTTTCGATGTTTTAAAAGGTGCCATCCCCACTTATGGCGCTTTTTTGGCAGGTATTCCTGATTGGTCGTTAGGGCTAGTTGCAATAAGTGCATGTTTGGGCCACATGTATCCCTTATTCTTTGGATTTAAAGGGGGCAAAGCGGTTGCTACAGCATTAGGCGCAATGTTGCCAATGGGCTGGCCTTTGGCGGTAGTATTATTAAGTACTTGGGTCATAGTCGCTAGGCTAACCCGTTATTCCTCTTTGGCGGCTATAATAACCGTAATAGTCGCGCCTATTGCGACCTATTTATACAAACCGCAATTTACCTTATCCGTGTTGATGCTGACTATTTTAATCTTAGCGAAACACAGAGGTAACTTGTTACGTCTTTTAAAAGGCCAAGAATCTCGCTTTACACCAAAATCTTAATAATTGAGTATTCAAATAGGCTTTAGATCTTCCAGTGGCCACCTTGGCAGAGAACGACAATCTAGTTCTGTGGTTTCACCTGCAACTAATCGTTGACACCCCACATAGGCAATCATAGCGCCATTATCGGTGCAGTATTCAAAGCTTGGATAAGCAACTTCAAAACCTTCTTTTTTGCTCGCAGCTTCAAAAGTAGCGCGTAATCGTTTATTCGCAGCCACTCCACCCGCCATAACTAGACGTTTCAAACCGGTTTGCTTTAATGCTCGGCGACATTTAATTAATAAGGTATCCACTATGGCTTGCTCGAAAGCCAGCGCAATATTAGCTTTACTTTGATGATCTTGCTGGGAATCGCGAATGGTATTAGCGGCAAAGGTCTTTAATCCACTAAAACTGAAATCCAAGCCTGGTCTATCTGTCATTGGACGCGGAAACTTATAAATACCTGCTTCTCCCTGTTCAGCTAACTTAGCCAACATCGGGCCACCAGGGTAATCCAAACCCAGTAATTTCGCAGTTTTGTCAAAAGCCTCCCCTGCGGCGTCATCAACAGATTCACCCAGTACTTTATATTGACCAATACCTTTTACCTCTACCAGCATTGAATGCCCGCCTGATACCAAAAGCGCAACAAAGGGAAATTGAGGAGGATTTTCATCGAGCATAGGTGCCAATAAATGACCTTCCATATGGTGTACACCTATCATAGGCACTTGCCACGCATAGGCCAAAGCTCGGGCCATGGATGAACCTACTAGTAAGGCGCCGATAAGACCTGGGCCTCTAGTGTATGCAATACCTTGTATATCAGATTTAGCAATCTTGGCTTTTTCAAGTGTTCGCTTAACCAAAGGCACAATTTTACGAACATGATCTCTGGATGCTAATTCTGGCACCACACCACCATAGTCTGCATGAAGTTTAATTTGGCTATAAAGTTCTTGTGATATTAATCCCTGATCACTGTCGTAAACGGCGATTCCTGTCTCATCACAAGATGTTTCAATCCCCAAAACTTTCATCTAATCCCCAATAGTTTAATGCGTTAATATATTTACTCTGTTACAATGCTTGGCAATGATACCGCAAAATACATTAGTCAGAGCAAGCTATTTTTAGACTTTATTCTGTTTTTGTCCTTTACAAACGATTTGTAAAGGAGTACTATTTCGCACCATTTTTTAGCCCGGGTAATTAAATTAACGCTCAGAAATACCCGGTTGATTTAATTTCTTGAGGTGATTAATTAATGCCAATTGTTAAAGTAAAAGATAACGAACCGTTTGACGTCGCACTAAGAAGATTCAAACGTTCATGTGAAAAAGCAGGCGTACTTTCTGAAGTTCGTCGTCGTGAGTTCTTCGAAAAACCTACGTGGGAACGTAAGCGTAAGAAAGCTGCGGCTAAAAAACGTCACATGAAAAAATTGGCGCGTGAAAATGCACGTCGCGTGAAGCTTTACTAAGCACTCACCGAACAATTTTCAGAAAAAGGCGTCCATCGGCGCCTTTTTTTGTGCCAAAATATCTAAAACAAGAAAAACCAACACGAGGGAAAAATAGATGTCGTTGTTACTACAACTTAAAGACGCGCAAAAAGATGCCATGCGCGCTAAGGACAAACTTACATTAGGAACACTTCGTATGGCATTGGCCGCAGTCAAACAAAAAGAAGTAGACGAACGTGTTGAAGTGACTGATGAAGATGTATTGCAAATACTGACTAAACTAATAAAGCAACGTCAGGAAGCCGCTACCCAATTTGAAAAAGGTAATCGTCAAGATTTAGCCGATCAGGAAAAAGCTGAAATTGAAGTATTACAAAAGTTTTTACCTGAACAACTAAGCGACGACGAAATCAAAGCCATAGTAGAAAAAGCTATTGCTGACACAGGTGCCGATAATATCCGTGATATGGGCAAAGTGATGGGTAAGGTAAAACCACAATTGCAAGGCCGCGCCGACATGGGCAAAGTCAGTGGCATGATTAAAGGTCAACTTAGCTAAATACAAGGATTGGCCAAATGGCTGGGCGTATCCCTAAAGATTTTATCGAAGACTTAGTCGCGCGTGCAGATATTGTTGACGTAATCGACAGTCGTGTAAAATTAAAAAAAGCAGGCCGTAATTATCAGGCCTGTTGCCCATTTCATTCGGAAAAAACTCCATCATTTAGCGTTAGCCAAGAAAAACAATTTTTTTACTGTTTTGGTTGTGGTGCCAAAGGCAATGTCATCGGCTTTCTAATGGATTACGACAGACTAGAGTTTGTCGAGGCAGTCGAAGAGCTGGCTGGGCAACTGGGCATGGAAGTGCCTAGAGAACAAGGCAATACACCTAGTATACCTCAACGCTCGAAGTCTGAACGAGAATCCGATTATCAATTAATGGATAATGTCGCTCGATTTTATGCCCAACAATTAAAGTCCAATGCCAATAGCCAACAGGTGATTGACTATTTAAAAGGCCGTGGATTATCTGGTGAAATCGTCAAACATTGGGGTATTGGTTATGCACCCGATGAATGGGATGCTGTACTGACCCAATTTGGCAGTCAAGCTGAGCAACAAAAACAACTGCTTGCATTAAAGCTCATCAATGAAAATGATAACAAAAGACGGTATGACTTTTTCCGTCACCGTTTAATGTTCCCAATTTTAGATAAACGCGGACGAACCATTGCCTTTGGTGGTCGAATAATCGAAGGCGACGGCCCCAAATATTTAAACTCTCCAGAGACTAGAATTTTCCATAAAGGCTATGAACTTTATGGCTTGTATCAAGCACGACAAGCTAATCGTCACCTTGATCGTTTATTAGTGGTCGAAGGTTATATGGATGTAGTAGCGCTTTCGCAATTTGAGATAAATTATGCAGTAGCTGCTTTGGGAACAGCAACAACGCCAGAGCATATACAGACGATGTTTAAGTCGACCAATGAGATTGTGTGTTGTTACGATGGAGATAGAGCTGGTAAAGACGCTGCTTGGCGAGCATTAGAAAACGCTTTGGCCTATCTGAAAGATGGCGTGGTAATGAAGTTTCTTTTTCTCCCCGACGGTGAAGACCCGGATACCATGGTACGTAAAGAAGGCAAAGAGGCTTTTGAACAGCGTATTCAAGAGGCTATGCCGCTATCAAAATTCTTATTTAGCACTATGTTGGCCCGTCATTCAGTTAAAAGTATTGAAGGAAAAGCCAGCTTGAAAGCTGAAGCAGAACCCTTGATACAACAAGTCATCGGTGAGAATCAAAAAGATATGTTGATGTCGCAATTGAATGAGATATGCGGCGACGGTCATCGTTTTAAGCAGTCTTTAGATGTCAAAAAGGCAAAACAATACCAAAAACCCAATGATACCAACTATCAGAAAGTCGACATGAAACTATCCCCCGTGCGTTTGATGCTCCGCTTATTGTTGGATAGTCCAGATCTTCCGACCCGTGTCCCCAAAGTAAAATTGGAAGCCTTTGCTGAGGACCAAAGTACCGGTATGCGTATGTTGCAAGAAGTATATCAGTACTGTATCAGACACCCTAAAGCCACGACAGCGGTCATGCTAGAGTCATTTAGAGAACACCCATTAGGGAACGCATTGGGCAAATTATTATCTATCGAATTACAAGACAACATAAATGTCGAAACTGAATACGTCGCCTGTTTTAAGACCCTATTGCGGCAATATTTTGATTCTAGATTAAATGAATTGTACCAATTAGAGAAAAACACCGGTCTTAGTGAAGCGCAATCTCAAGAACTGGCCTTGTTAATTCGGAAAAAGTCCCAATTGTAAAATCCAGTGAATGCTTTTTTTGAGCAAAATTTGAGTAAAGAATGTAGAAAGACTAACCTATAATTTAGGTGGAATTTTAACCATCCTTTATGCTATACTGTCTAATTCGCTGAAAGGTGGTAGTACGAGTGCTAACTGACTGAAAAGTCAACCAAGTAGCAGACTCGAATTGAGAGCAAATTTGACGTTTTCTTCAAATGTCATAACAACGTGTAAGGTATACTGTGCAGAGCAAGCAATCCCAGATTAAACTCCTGATTGCCAAAGGCAAAGAACAAGGTTATTTAACTTTTTCTGAAGTGAATGATCACTTACCTGCAGATATCGTCGATTCGGATCAGATCGAAGATATCATTCGCATGATAAACGATATGGGTATTCAAGTGTTTGAATCGGCACCCGATTCAGACGAACTATTAATGCAAGAATCTACCACGGATGAAGATGTTGCAGAAGCTGCTGCCCAGGCATTAGCAACGGTAGAAAGTGAAATAGGTAGAACTACTGACCCAGTACGTATGTACATGCGTGAAATGGGGACAGTGGAACTTCTTACCAGAGAAGGCGAGATTGAGATCGCCAAACGAATTGAAGATGGTATCAATCAGGTGCAATGTTCTGTTGCAGAATATCCTGAAGCCATTACTTATCTGCTTGATCAGTGGGATCTGTATGAAGCGGAAGAAATCCGCTTGAGTGACATCATATTAGGCTTCGTTGATCCTAACGAAGAAGATGTAGCGCCAACAGCAACGCACATTGGTTCTGAACTATCCGATGATGATCTTGATGATGAAGATGATGATGGTAGTGACGAAGACGATGAAGAAGAGGATGACAACAGTGTTGATCCTGAACTTGCGCGTGAAAAATTCGCAGAATTAAGAGAGCAATACACCAAAGCCAGAGCCGTTATCGAGCAAAAAGGCCGAGCTCACGCTGATGCGAAAAAACAAATCGCATCACTAAGCGATGTGTTTAAAGAATTCAGATTAGTACCAAAGCAATTTGACCGCATGGTTAAAAACATGCGCGATATGATGGACAGAGTTCGTATTCAAGAACGTCTTGTTATGAAATTCTGTGTTGTTAAAGCTAAGATGCCGAAGAAAGACTTTATTCATAAGTTTGCTGGCAACGAAACTGTGACTGATTGGTTATTTGAAGCGCTAGAGTCTGATGCTCCTTACATAGATAAACTGAATGAGTACAGAGAAGAAATCGAGCGTTGCATCAGTAAAATGAATACGGTTGAGCAAGAAACTGGCTTAAACATTCATGATATCAAAGACATCAACCGTCGCATGTCTATCGGTGAAGCCAAAGCTCGACGTGCTAAGAAAGAAATGGTTGAAGCTAACTTGCGTTTGGTAATTTCAATCGCGAAAAAGTACACCAACCGTGGATTACAATTCTTGGATCTGATTCAAGAAGGTAATATCGGTTTGATGAAAGCGGTAGATAAATTTGAATACCGTCGTGGTTATAAGTTCTCAACTTATGCTACATGGTGGATTCGTCAGGCGATTACGCGCTCTATTGCGGACCAAGCACGTACGATTCGTATTCCGGTGCATATGATTGAAACAATCAACAAGCTGAATAGAATCTCGCGTCAAATGTTGCAAGAAATGGGTCGTGAACCTACGCCAGAAGAATTGTCAGAACGCATGGTAATGCCAGAAGATAAGATCCGTAAGGTGTTAAAAATTGCGAAAGAGCCAATTTCAATGGAAACGCCCATTGGTGATGATGAAGATTCGCATCTTGGTGACTTTATAGAGGATGTGACTATTACACAACCTCTAGATTCTGCTACTGGCAACAGCTTGAAGAATGCAACCCAAGAAGTGCTTGCAGGCTTAACAGCTCGTGAAGCTAAAGTACTGCGTATGCGTTTCGGTATTGATATGAACACCGACCATACTTTGGAAGAAGTGGGTAAACAGTTCGATGTTACCCGTGAGCGGATTCGTCAAATTGAAGCCAAGGCGTTACGCAAATTAAGACATCCAAGTCGGTCAGAGTCATTAAAATCCTTCTTGGACGAATAAGTTCTAACAAAGAAAAGGCGCTTTTAAGCGCCTTTTTTATGGTTATAATAAGGTAATGGATGATGATGCTGGATCAAAAGGAGATTTATATGGGTGTGTCTTACTTCATTGTGTTTCTGCTGTTGTTTTTTGTTATGAATGTCCTACCTTGGGTGCTCGCTCTTATTTCTAGGAAAACTTCAGGCAATAATAAAGTCATTTGGTTTTTAATGTCATTTTTCTTATCTTGGCTAGGGTTTATTGTCTATTACTTCATTGTAGTTAAGCCTGAATGGAAGGCGAAATTAGAAAGAAACAAACCAAAGAGGATTTTGCGAAACGAAAATGGCATGCCAATTAAAATGTATGATAAATCTTAATACGAGTCTGGGTTTAATACACAATTAGTTTTTGGTTTTGTTATCGCTACAAGTATTAGAAAATCAGTATTGTGGTGCACTACTAGGAAATCTCAAACCCTATAAATTGGTGTACAGCATAGCAACATTGCACCTTTCGTAATGACTGCCGAATTCCTCCATAATACCAACATCATGTACAAATCCATTTTTCTCATAGAGATGAATCGCGGCTTCACAGGCTGTATTGGTTAGCAAATAAAGGCGTTTTATGTTGGGTTGAGCTTGAGCTTGAGCAAGCACGTATTGTAATAATTGTTCCCCTACCTTTAAGCCTCTGGCACTATTTGACACACCCATTTTGGTTAATTCAAAATCACCCTCGCTACTTTTCATTAGAGCGCAGGTACCTATGATGCCCAAGGACGCATGCTCAGCAAACCATATATAGCCGCCCTTTTGAATGATGTATTCTTCAGGATTTTCTAACACTTGAACATCAATGGGCTCTAATCGGAACATTTGAGTTATCCATTCTCTATTTATGTTTGTGAAATGATGTTTCAATTTAGGGTTGAAAGCTAAAAAAGTAATCTGTGACATGTTTATTTGCCATCTAAAGGCTGTGAATTAAGCTGAAATTATTGACCCTAGAATTTCTCATTTTATTCATACTTTTGTACAGATATTTTTGAAAGTTTTACAGATTATTTGCTAAGGATAATTATTTTATTAATATATTCAATATGTTACAAATGGCATTTAAATCGCATATTCAAAATCGACTAGACAACAAAGGAGAGTCGATATGTTTAAACGCACATTAACAGCAATTGCAATCTCAGGTATGTTAACAACTTCTGCTATGGCTTCTGACGGTAAAAATGACTGGAAAGAAGATGCAATGGACGCTTGGATTGATGGTAAAGCTGAAGCAACTTTGTTATTCAACGGTAATTTAGATTCATTTGACATCAATACGGATGTAGAAGACGGCGTAGTAACGCTAACGGGTAAAGTCGATAACGACGTGGACAAAGAATTAGCATCAGAGCTTATCCTAGGCATTGACGGTGTTGCCCGTGTAGATAACATGTTAACTGTTACTAGAGTACATTCAGATGAGATGGATGATGATGATGAAATGACAGCATTTACCGACGCTAAGATTGGTACCGTCATTAAATCACGCTATTTATTCAATAGCGAAGTACCGGGTATGGACATTGACGTAGACGTCGAAAACAAAGAAGTGACCTTAAATGGTAAGGTTAAATCTAAGGAAATAAGTCAATTGGCTGAACAAATTGCTAAAAATGCCAACGACGTTTCTAAAGTCGTAAACAATTTAACGATTGAAGACGACATGGATAATCAAGCAGAATAATAGTTTCTGATAATTGAGAAAAGCCCGCCTCGCGGGCTTTTTCATTTGTCACTGACTAAAAACCTCAGCAAGCTTATCCTTTGTGACTGGCTTTACGATAAATTCAGCAATATTGTACTCAGTTGAATATTGCAGATTTGGCTGCTCACCACTTATTACGAAAAGAGGTGAATGTGGATGATGTTGGCGAATAGCACTTAAAAGTGCAGCCCCGCCACCGTCTGGCAGATTTAAATCAGAGACTACAGTCAACTCACCATCTGCATGTTTCTG
Source organism: Glaciecola sp. 1036 (assembly GCF_050306235.1). Lineage (NCBI taxonomy): Bacteria > Pseudomonadati > Pseudomonadota > Gammaproteobacteria > Alteromonadales > Alteromonadaceae > Glaciecola > Glaciecola sp. 1036. The sequence continues at coordinate 343,294 of NZ_JBLWFH010000003.1, forward strand.
AAGGTTTTTGTAAGCATCGGTGGCAGAGTGAGCGACACTTACTTGATATCCCAGTTGAGTCAACAACATCTTCATTATCATGGCAGCGTCTTCGTCATCCTCAATCAACAACATCGAATTTGGTAACGCTTTCACTTGTTCATTTTGTGATTGAACTGTTAGGTACTTGGTCAATACTCGGTAAAATATCTCACTATCTATGGGTTTAGTAATCAATCCGTTAAAGCCTAAGCTAATCAGTTCATCCTGAATACTAAAGGTGCTTCCAGCGGTCATCGCCAATACTTTACATTCGATCCCAGCTTGTTGAATATTTTGAATCGTTTCCTGCCCAGTCATTCCAGGCATTTGCAGATCCATCAACACTAGATCATATTTGTACCCTTCTAATAGTTCGATTGCCCTTCTACCATTTTTGGCAAACTCTACTTCAGCACCTGTATTTTTGACCAACTGACCGACCAATTGGCGGATTTCAAAAATATCATCCACCACAAGTACCTTGCCGTTAAGACTAGGAACATGCTGGGATTTTTTAGTGTATTGCTCAGTAGAGAAGTCGAAAACTTCTTTTATGCTTTCCGGTGTAATTTGAATAGGTACATCAATATGGAAACAGGTGCCCTTGCCTATTTCACTCGTTGCTGTAAGGCTACCATTCATACGTTGGATAATTTCGGCACTGATAGAAAGCCCTAACCCAGCGCCACCGGACTTTCTTTTTGATACATCTTCAAGCTGAGAAAATGGTTTAAAAATTTCGTCGAGTTTGTTTTCTGCAATACCAATTCCAGAGTCTTGAATATCAATGGATAATCTAGGTTCAGTTTCACCATGTTGCTGTAAGGTTAGTCTCACTTCTCCTTGATCAGTAAACTTTATCGCATTGCCTAGAATATTCAAAAGTACCTGTTTACAGCGGGTTTCGTCTAAAAGCGGGCGATTATCCACTGGTTGTTTGGATTCGAAAACTAGGTTTATACCTTTATCTGCCGCGGCGACTGTTAATAAACCGTAGATATCGACCAGCATTTGACGTAAATCGCATGGTTGTCGATGGAGTTCAAATTTATCTGCTAACAATTTAGATAAATCCAACACATCATTTAACAGACTCAATAAATGACGTCCGTTTTTTTGAATAATTTTTAGCTCTTTATTTACTGGTGCTGTTATGGGGTTTTCCAGCAACAGATCAGCATAACCCAAAATAGAGGTTAAAGGTGTTCTTAACTCATGGGATAAATGCGAAATGAACCTATCTTTAGCTAAGTTTTCGGATTCTATTTGTTGATTTCGAATACGGCTAAATTCAAGCGCTTTACGCGACACCGCATAACTAATAGATTTTTCAAACGTTGGTGAATCTATGGCTGCCTTCGGAATGTAATCTTGGGCACCTTTTCTAATTACTTTTTTCGCGATATCGTCATCGCTTTGTCCGGTTAATAAGATTATTGGAGTGCTAACTTGTTTTTCTTCTAATGCCACCAAGACATCGATGCCAGTAAAAGAACCGAGAAAGAAATCTAACAAACAAAGGTCATAATGGTTATTCGACAATTTTTCCACAATCGCAGAAAAATCCGTTTCTACGGTAAAATCTCCGTCAGTCACCATCAATTGACTTAGACGATCTTGGATGATGAAAACATCATCTTCATCGTCGTCGGCAATTAATATACGCTTAATAGATTCCATTCAATTCTCAACTATTCAAGATTACCGGGCAAATTTGCCCATTCGTACCAATAATCATTTAAGGTTTGCATTAACTTCACCAAATCTTCAAAACTGGAAGGCTTTGAAAAGTAGCCAGAAGCCCCCAAGGCGTATCCTTGCTGTATGTCTTCGATTTCTTGAGACGTTGATAAAATGATAACGGGAATAGCTTTAAATTTTTCGTGCTCTTTTAAGGCTTTTAGCACTTCTCTGCCGTCCATGATGGGCATATTTAAATCCAACAAGATGATATTGGGCACTTTTAAATCTTGCTGCTGTTCTAGATCGTTTAAATAGTCCAATAAGGCTTTGCCATCTTTAACAACCCGCAGATCGTGCTGAATGCCTGCACTACTCATGGCATCTTGAGTTAATAAAATATCATCGTCATCGTCATCTGCCAATAAAATGGTAAATGGCAAGTTACTGAGCTCTTTTCTCATAAATTTTCTCTGGAGTCTAAACTCAACTCGCTATTATCTAAAGGCAGGTAAACGTGGAATTTCGCCCCCTCATCTTCTACTGCTTCGGCTTTAATTACACCATTATGTCTTTCCACTATACGACGACAAATTGATAAGCCTATGCCAGTCCCTTGATATTGTTGTTTACCATGTAAACGTTGAAAAGGCGCAAATATTTTGTCCGAGTAAGCTTGGTCAAAACCTATTCCATTATCAATTACACTAATCTTAACCCAGTTTTTGAAAATAAACTCTGCTTGTTCCTCGGGTTGGTCAATTTCTTCTACTTTGATACGCACTTTAGGGTTTTCAGATTTTGAACTGAATTTCACCGCGTTATTTAGTAAGTTATAAAAAAGTTGTTGCATCTGCATTGGATCAGCTTGAAGTTTAGGTAAAACGTCAGCTTCAATGTTTACATGCGCCTCTGAAATAGCTTCAACAAGGTCTTCTTTTATGTCACTTACTATTTTATTTAGATCGACTTTTTCAAAGGGTTTACCCTGTGTATTTACACGTGAAAATTCAAGTAAATCACTAATTAATTTACTCATACGTTCTGCAGCATTTAACATGCGATTTAAGTAGTCGTTTCCTCGCTGATCCATGACCTCATGGCAGTGTGCGTGCAATCTTTCTCCAAATGCACGAATTTTTCTAAGGGGTTCCTGTAAATCATGGGAAGCAACAAAGGCAAAATCTTCTAATTCTCTGTTACTTCTTGCGAGTTCTTGAGAATATAAAGATAGCTCTTTTGTTCTGTCTTCTACCGCACGCGCAAGTTCTATGTTTCTAAGTTCAATTTGACGGCGTTGATTAAGCTGCTCTCTCACTAAATAACGTGCCAGTAAAAGAATGCACAGGGTCGCTAAAAAACTGACGCCAAAAAATATCCACTGATTGCGCGCTGATTCTTTGATCGCAAACTGGAGTTTACCGATGTTTTCCTTACGCATTTTTTCTTCATTTTGCGCCAGTTTAGAAAATATGTCGTCATACTCTTGATGCTTAGACTCACTGAAAATATGACTAGCAAAGATATTTCTATTTTGAATTGGGGCTTCTTTTAGCTTTTTGAGTGATATATCGATGTCGAGCACGTAGGTCGATAAGGATATCAACATTCTGTCTATTAACCCTTGCTGATACGCCATTTCGCTTTTTTGTGCTTGCAGTGCTTTGATATTCATTGATAACTTGGTTCGATTATCTTCTAACAATTTAGTATCGATATTTTGTACCGAAAATACGGTGTTAGAAATTACCCTATCCATGTTCAACACGGCCACGTGAAGATCTTCTATGGCGACAAGTACATCCCCTGAATTACGAATACTGTCTTGTAAGCTTTCAAACTCATTAAGATTGGCTCTGGATAAAAAAGCATTAATACTGACAATGCAAATCAATACTGCTGACAATACCATCCAAGTTAATGGCGATATTTTATTTTTCGGGATATTACTCTTTATCATCCAGCGTCGCTTCTACTTGTTCGAATAAACTTTGTAAGCCATTTGAACAATCTTTGCTATGTTGAATAATTTTATCTGCTGCCTCGACAATGTCTTTTTCAATGGGATTCCCAGCAACTAACATCTTAATCAATTCAGCCTGCATACTTATGCCATTCATAGGTTTTCGCAGGTCATGAACCTGTTTAGATACTTCTGCTTTGGAAATAGCCATTAGATGTCTTCTCCATAAGCATGCAAACGGTTGTATAAGGTTTTTGTGCTAATGCCTAACATATCAGCGGCCATACTCTTGTTTCCATCGACCTCTTTTAGCGTCGCATAAATAAGGGATTTTTCAACATCCTCTATGGTTCTGCCGGCTTCAATTCCCTTAGGCTGTTTTGATTTAACACTGGCAAAAGGCGATTCGAAGTTTTCTGGAAATTGCAGTTCTTTGGAGCCAGGGTCACTAAGTATGAAAGCTCTATGAATGGCATGTCTTAACTCGCGGACGTTGCCTGGCCAGCCATAGTTTTGCAACATAGTTAACTGACTTTTTGATAATTTGTAAGCTTGATCATGTTGGCGATTTAATTCCTCTACAAACGCATTCGCTAGCAAAGGAATGTCTTCGATTCTTGAGCGTAAGGGGGGGATTTCTATCGGAAATACAGCCAACCTAAAATAAATATCTTCTCTGAGCACGTTGTCTTCTGCAATACTTTGTAAATCTCTGTTGGTAGCACTGACTACTCGACAATTAACGCTTATTTCTTGAGTACCGCCCACACGGGTAAGTCTATTTGTCTCTAATACTCTAAGTAAGTTAGGTTGCATATCGATGGGCATTTCTGTTACTTCGTCTAAAAACAAAGTACCTTTGTTGGCTCGCTCAAATACACCTCTTTTTTGCCCCACCGCGCCAGTGAAAGCGCCTTTTTCGTGACCAAAAAGCTCACTGCCAATTAATTCTTTCGAGAAACCACCACAGTTAGTGAATATTAAATCACCTTCTGGCTGACTTGCATTATGGATTGCATGCGCTACCAACTCTTTACCAGCCCCACTTTCTCCCATTAGCATAACGTTGGCGTCACTTTGAGCTACGCGCTCGATCATGGTGTAAAGTTTCTGCATAGGTGCTGACTCACCAATTAAACAACCAAAATGCAACTCAGTCTTTTCCGTGGTCTTTTTACTTTTTTTAGATTTGCTACTTAATACAAGTTCTATATCTTCTCGTTGAATTGGCTTCATCAAATAATCCACATTGGGACCGACCAACTCACTTATGGTTTTTTTGATTTTGGGATTACCGGTAATAAAGGTAACTTTGGGTAATTTGCTCTTGGTTTTTAAATGCTCATATACATGTAAACCAGAGCCATCAGGTAACATAAAATCAATAAACACATGATCAAATTCGTTAAGATCTAACCACTCTTTGGCATCGGCAACAGAGTCGGATATAGACGGATGATGCCCCAAATGCTCGAGCAATTTTCCCATAATAGTGTTGAATTCGGGATCATCATCCACGACCAGTATTGATTTCATTCCTTTCGCCTATTTAATTTTTATTCTGTTAAGAAATATTTACGCTTTTTGCTGGGGCCCAGATCAACTTTTCCAGCACAAATAATTTGCCTCAACTTAGCATAAATAACTCATTAAAAACAAAAAAAAGACCAATCTATTAGGATTGGTCTTTTACGTCCGAAAGATCGATTGATTAACAATCGTCGTCTTCCATTCCAGTTTCTTCTTTAGCTTCTTCACACGCATCCTCAAGCTCGTTACCTGCGTCATCAGCAGCATCTTGGATGTTTTCAACCGTGCGGTCAAATTCTTCACCTGCATCTTCTGCCGGACCATCTTCACATGCAGCCAATAAACCGATTGAAAGTGCTACTGTAAGTGCCATTAAAATTTTCTTAAACTTCATTTGATTATCCCTCTTTTAAAATTAAAACGTCTTGTTTCTAATGAATTAACATTTAGTAAATGGTTACACTCTCGGCTTTTTGCCTCTTAAAGCGCCAGCCACTAGCGAAATCACTAACAATGCAAGAAATACGAAAAACAAAATCTGTGCGATACTACTAGCCGCGCCTGCAATGCCACCAAAACCAAAAACTGCTGCGATAATTGCTACGATGAAAAAAGTAATTGCCCAACCTAACATGGTATTCTCCTTAGTTGTCTTATTAAGATAATTACACATTCACTTTTCCATTAGCTAATTTAATGCCATTATTTAACATACTGTTTTATAAAGAATATTTTTAAACTTCAATGGATTTATAAATTTCTGTGGAGAAGAAGATACACAAATGTGAGTAATTTTTTCCTAGCAGTAAGCGCAAAAATTACCGCGTCCTATATTTTGTAACTTAAGCAAAATAGGCAAGATTGGAAATAGAGTTGAATTAGCTGTTTTAACAAATAAGCTTGAGTCTGCCATACACCAACAGTAAAGTGCGCTAAGGGCTAATCACTGTCAATTGATGACTATAATGAAAATTGATTTAAAACTTTTCCACTTTCTATTTATCCTTACGCTTTTATTAGGTTGTACAACCGAAGAAATGCCTGCGCCTAGTTGTAGAGTAGAAGCAGAGCAATTTAATGATTACAAAGCACCTGCAGCTTGCCTGATAAATTTAGGCGGCAAATTATTAGTTCTAAAACGTCCTGATGGAAAATTTGATATTCCAGTACGAAATAATTTTTCCGATGAAAGTGCACAATGTGCTGCCCACAGAGCGGTTTGGGAGGATACAGGATTAAATGTCGAAGTAGGGACTAATTTAGGCATTCTAAATCAAGAGCAAAATCTCTGGGTTTATGAGTGTGAATTAGATGCTGGGTTTGATGGATCTGAAGAAGCTATACCTGTGCCTTATTGGGCTACGCAAGTTAAAGGTATTGGATTTATTGACCCCTTTGCCATTACTTTACACGAATGGCATAAGCCTGACGAATTTGTCAATGTAAGAGATGCATTTACTAAGCAAATTAAATACAAAGCAATGAAGCGATCAACCAGCAGTGATATTGATCAATGAGGAGATAATTAATGCCGCAATACAAAGCCCCCCTTGCCGATTTTCAGTTTTTACTTAATGACTGGCTGAATATCGAACAGCATTATCAAGAAGTTGGCGCCGAGGGCATGGATGCAGAATTGGTTTATGAAATTATCAATCAAGGTGCAAAATTCGCCGAAACTATCGTTGCCCCGTTAAACAGAGAAGGGGATGAACAAGGCTGCAAACTGGAAAATGGCCAAGTCACTACACCCCATGGGTTTGCCGACGCATATCAGGAGTATGTCGCTAACGGTTGGAATGCCATGTTAGGCAACCCTGAATTTGATGGACAGGACCTGCCATACACCGCTGCTATACCTGTGCATGAGATGTTAAATTCAGCTAATTTGAGCTGGCGATTAACCACAATGCTGACAGAAAGCGCAGTATTGGCGATGAACAAACATGCTTCGCAGGAGTTAAAAGATCTGTATTTAGCCAAACTGATCAGCGGCGAATGGACTGGCACCATGAACCTCACTGAGCCGCATGCAGGAACAGACCTCGCCCTATTGTCGACTAAAGCGGAACCACAGCGAGATGGCAGTTATAAGATTACTGGCAATAAAATTTTTATTACCGGAGGCGATCAAGATTGGACATCCAATATCATCCACTTAGTTTTGGCTCGATTACCTGATGCTCCAGCCGGTGTAAAAGGTATAAGTTTATTTTTAGTACCTAAGTTTTTACTTGATGATAATGGCGAACCAGGTGCAGCTAATGCTGTAAGCGTTGGAAGCATTGAGAAGAAAATGGGAATTAAAGCTAGCCCTACTTGTGTGATGAACTACGATCAAGCGACAGGATGGCTAGTGGGCGAAGCGAATCAAGGCTTGGCTTGCATGTTTACTATGATGAATGACGCTCGCTTCCAAGTTGGCTTACAGGGACTTGGTACTAGCGAAGCCAGTTATCAGGGTGCATTAGAATACGCCAGAGAAAGATTGCAATCTCGCGCGCCGCAAGGCGTTCAGTCACCAGAAAGTAAAGCTGATGCGATTATAGCGCAACCAGATGTCAGAAAAATGCTACTGACACAAAAAGCTTTTACAGAAGGATGTCGTGCATTATCGCTACTTTACGCGCAACAAATGGATGTAGAGAAATATGCTAGTGGCGAAACGGCGGAAAAAGCCAACCAAGTCATTGCATTCTTAACGCCTATTTGCAAAGGGTTTATGACTGATATTGCAACTGAGGTGACCAATTTAGGTGTTCAGGTATACGGTGGGCATGGATATATTCGCGAATGGGGCATGGAACAACTAGTAAGAGACACTAGGATCGCTCAGCTTTATGAAGGTACTAATGGTATCCAAGCCGCAGATTTAATCGGCCGAAAACTTACTCGTGATAAAGGCAAAATGCTAGCCGCCACAATAAGTCTATTGCAGCAACGAATTGATGCCATGCAAGAAAACGAGAATCAGCAAAAGGCGTTGCAACTCTTGCAAGAATGGCAAAATACCTCTGAAGCCTTGTTAGGTCTATCTGCTGTAGATGTTGCCGGCGCTGCGACTGACTATATGCATTACAGCTCTTATGTGATTTTAGGCATTTTATGGTTAGATATGGCGTCATGTGCAAAAAGCACTAGCAACAATTTAATTGCTGCGGGCAAAAGTAAAACATGTGATTTTTACTTGAAACGATTGTTGCCCAGAAAAGACCTTTATAAATCCGCTCTTTTAAGCTCAGCAGCAGATTTACTTGCAGTCGATGACCAAGAGTTTGACTATCACTAGTGTTTAGCTCGGATTAATTTTTTTTAGCCGCTTACATCAGTTAAGCGGCATTGATTTTACTTACCTTTGCTAACGCATACTGCAAATCATCTATTAAATCTGATGCATCCTCTAGACCAACAGACAATCTAATCAAGCCTTCAGAAATACCATGTTCAGCTCTTTCTTCTGGACTGTATGTAGAATGTGTCATCGATGCAGGGTGTTGAATAAGTGATTCGGCATCACCGAGTGAAACAGCACGTTGGATCAACTTTAAATGGTTCATGAAACTAGCGGCATCATGCAAATCGCCAGCAATTTCAAATGTAATAATCCCGCCTCCCATTCGCATTTGTTGCTTTGCTAATGCATATTGGGGAAAGCTTTCATGATGAGGGTACGTCATGTGCTTTACATTAGGGTGTTGATATAAGTATTGGGCAACTTTATTTGCATTTTCGCTATGCCTTTGCATCCTTAGTGATAAGGTTTTTATACCTCGCATAATCAGCATCGCGGTAAAAGGTGACATACAAGCGCCAGTCATGTCTTTTAACCCTTCAAGTCTGATGCGCTCCACCATGGCTTTGCTGCCCACTAAAACGCCGCCAATCAGATCTCCATGCCCACCCAAATACTTAGTTGCAGAATGCACAACAATATCGGCTCCCATAGTGACCGGCTGAGTTAACATCGGCGATGCGTAAGTATTATCAACCACTGTAGTCACATGGTATTTTTGCGCTAATTGGCAAACCCGTTGTATATCTACAATTCTCATATTTGGATTTGCTGGGGTTTCAAAATAGATGACTTTTGTATTTGGAGTAATTGTGGACTCAATAGCATGAATATCCGTCATATCCACATGTCTTATGTTGACACCAAATTTTCCAAGTCCATGATGTAAAAAAGCGTATGTGCACCCGTAAATGGTGCTATCCACAAGAATCTCATCGCCTGATTTTACCAATGTCCAAAGTGTCGCTGTTATGGCTCCAATGCCCGAGGCGGTAGCTAATCCAGCTTCTGCGCCTTCTAAATTTGCCACTCTTTGCTCTAAAATACTCAACGTAGGGTTTGAAATGCGAGAATAAAAGTGTCCTTGAGTTTGCCCTGAGAAAAGATCAGCACCTTGTTGAACCGACTCAAAGGTAAAAGTAGAGGATAAATGCATGGGGGGATTTAATGCCCCCGCATTTTCTTGTGACGAATATCCATGATGAATTGCTCGAGTTTCGAATTTATAATCTTTGTTGTGGTTCGACATACCAGCCCTTAAATTCCAACTGTCAATTTAAGTATTTTATGCTAAATTAATTAGCATTAAGTTCTCATTTAATGCTTTAAAATAGGATTTTTTAGCATTTTATTTTAAAGAAATTCAGCTTTATGGACAAAATCGACCGCAATATCCTACGGGAATTACAATCTAACGGAAGAATTACTAATCAAGAGTTAGCGGATAAAGTCAATTTAAGCCCATCCCCATGCTTGAGACGCGTTAAACTGTTAGAAGAAAAAGGTGTTATCAAAGGCTATCATGCAGAAGTAGACAATGATGCCTATGGTCTTCCTATTATGGTGTTTGTCAGGGTTCAATTAGAAAGACATAGTGCTGACGTAGTCTCTCATTTTGAAAAGGAAATTGAGCTGATAGACAAAGTATTAGAATGCTTTGTTATGACTGGGCGCTCAGATTACCTATTAAAAGTAGCTGTAAAAGATCTTCATGATTACGAAACATTTGTGCGTAAACACTTGCACGCCATTGGAAATATTGCATCCATCGATACAAGTTTTGCTTATGGTACGGTCAAATCGACCCGTGTATTACCCTCGATTTAACACAAGCTTTTTTCAAAAATAATATAAATTGTTTATTTTTTAATCGTTTCGTGTATTATTCACATATACTTAAGTATATATTAGACAAAATAATAATAACGACAGAGTGGCTTTTTTCTCGTTTTCCAGAGAAAAATCCCACCTTATGGTGCGCAAATGAAAATCTTCCTTATCTGTGAAAACGAAAAGCAGAGGGTGTGGCTAAAGGCGTCGTTAAATATGATACCTCAAGTCGATGATGTCATCCCGCATGAAAAAGGTTATGAATTGGAAGTTGAAGAAAATACCTTCAATGCTTCCGCAATTGTTGTAACCCAAGAACAATTCGCGCCCTTAAGGCGCCAACTTTCTAAACAATATTCTGCAAAAGAGTTGCCCTGCCCTATTCTTGTGCTTAGTGACAGCTTTGATAGCTTTGATGTATCAGGTTATCGCAACTACACATTAGACGCATTCCCAACTCACGCGATAACCCCCGAGATCCTCACTTATTTGCTGAATACTTTAAAACGAGATTTTCGAAAAGATATAAGGCTTAAACGCTTAGCTCACTATGATGCTTTGACTGGCGCTTGCAATAGGCATCTGTTTAGTGACCGTGCCAAACAAGCCATCAGCGCAGCGCGGCGGCAACAAGAGTGTTTATCCTTTATGTATTTTGATTTAGATAAGTTTAAACAGGTGAACGATAAATACGGGCATTTGGTTGGCGACAAATATCTTAAGGCATTTGTAGAAGTGGTCAATAAAAATATCCGAGATATGGACACGTTGGGGCGATTAGGAGGCGATGAATTTGGTTTGCTATTACCGAAATTAGATAAAGCCAATGCACTTAAAATGGCACAAAGAACCTTGAAAGCATTGAAGATGCCTCAGGAGATCGGTGATCAAAAATTAAGAATTGGGGCTTCTATTGGCATTGTTTCCTTCGGAAGTGAAGAAGAAATGGACCAGCTTACTTATAAAAACCTGATTGAGTTTGGTGACACTGCATTGTTTGAAGCGAAAAAGAAACCAGGAAGTCAGGTGCAGTCTTATAACTTTGCAACCAAAACCACAAAAAAACAAAAAGTCGCGGCCTAAACTTAAACTAAGCTTCATTAAAACAAAAAAGCCCAGTTTTCACTGGGCTTTTGCACATCTGTAAAACAATCGATTATCGACTAAATTTACCTTTAATTAATTTGTTCACAATACCTCGACCATTAGCTCGGTTACTGTTTCTATTAGCTAAATAATCAAGATAAGTGGCTAGCCATACAGCAGTATCAGCACGGTTGATGACACCATCTTCATTCATATCTGCTGCAGGATTATAACGTCTTTGTCCTTCGACTGAATTATAAGCTCGAACGATAATGACGTAATCTCGCAAGTTCAGAACACCATCGCCATTTAAGTCAGCACGTGCTACTGGATCTTCCAGATACACACTAACGATCAATGGATCATGGTCAGATGAACGATAAGGTGATTCATCATAGTACTGGTCTGGTTTTGGCGTACTGGTAGAGCGCATATCCAAGTTGTAGTCAAATACATCAACTTCAGATGCGTTTATATTCCACTCAGCAATACCTGTAACCACTTCTGCCGCGGCATCATTAGCAAGGATATAATCAAGGGTTCCTACTTGACCGCGGAACAAGTAACTGAATGCTTCGTCAGATTCAGCCGCAGCTAAAAGGTTTTGATAACCGCCCATTTCTAGTTCAACGATAGGATCTTCTTTAGCATAAGAGTTCAAGTCACCTACCACAAACACAGGCTCACCATCAAAGGTTTGCGCTAACCATGCTTTAAGACCTATAGCAGCTCTAACGCGAGTTAGGTTGCAATTACCCTGTCCATTATCACTGTCATCACCAGCACCACAAGAACTACCTTTTGACTTAAGGTGGTTAACGTTGACAACAAATGTTTTACCCGACTCTAGATGTTCAAATTGCTGGGCAAATGAAGGTCTATTGCGTGGTGTAAGGAACAATGGTCCATCGGCATCTTCAATAGAGTTATCAGAAGTCAATACCTGAACCGCTCCTACAGGAGATACTGCTGCGGGTTTATAAATAATGCCAACAGACTGAGAACTGGTTGATTGTGCAGTTCCAGCATCAATAAAGGCATAAGTACCCTCTCCCATATACGCATTTAATTCATCGGTTAATTGCGCAATAGCACTTAAGGCGTCGTAACCATCGTTTTCAATTTCAATTAAACCAACAACGTCTGCATTAATTGAAGTAATGGCTGCTACAGTTTTAGCAATCTGACGCTCAAGTTCTTCTTGAGATTCTGGTCCAAACGAACTATCGAACTCTTCGCCTAAACCGTTCCCGTTAAAGAAATTCAATACGTTGAATGACGCAATCGTTAAGTTACCTTCCAATTCTGGAGCATAAGGACGTGCTTGTGATTCAGTCAATAAGTTAGAAACTGGACGTAAACGATAGTTACTAAAACCATAGTCTAAAATATACTGGCCACCAGAGAACACAGTGCTACCAAGTCGTAACGGATTGTAAGTCGCTAACTCGCCACCGAATGTATCTGGGATTTCACCATAACTTCCATCAGTTAAGTTATCCAGAATAATGCCGTTTCTACCATTCAATGCTTCAAGTGCAAGCGCTTCTGCAGAACCCGGCGTGTGAATTTGGGTAGGTGTATACAACATTTCTGTTGATAGTACTACTTCACCAAATCTAGCGTAGTTATAGTTATCACTTACAGTTAAATCTTGGCTATTTTCAACTAGCATGCTTTCTAGTGATTCCAGATCAAAACCTTCCGCAAACGGCAAGGTTAAGGCAACCGGGAATACACTAGCTTGACCACATACATCTGAAATTTCGTCTGCAGCGATACTGGTTTTATTGAATTGCTCAACCACTGTGCCGAGCACTCGTACTTGGTCACCCACTAACAAACCTGACACATCGTCACTCAGTACAAACAAAGCTTCAGAAGTTGTGGCATCACCATCTTCATCCGCCGGCTCTTCTTGAATGAAGAATCCGCCAATGGCTTCATTAATAGAGGTTACTACAGCTTCCACTACTACAGTTTCATTGGTTAAAGGAGAGCTTGAACCGCTTCCTTGGATTTCAGAGATATAAGTCGCAGGGTCCAAACAAAGACCAATTTCTAATCCCGGCTCTTCTCCGCCATCGAACGGATAGTTACCTAGACCATCGAAGGTGTCTTGGGCAAAACCTTCCCATTCAAGGCTTGGATCAAATACATCATCAGGATTTGTATCACCTTCGGTGACTGAAGTTAATCTTCGAATAGTATTGTTTTGAGTACTGATAGGACTTGAACCCCAGCGGCTACCTGGATCAAAACCTACCTGCCCAATAGCATCTAAGACTTCATTGTCGGCATTAAATAACACAACAGCGTCGTCACCGTTAAAACTTACCGCGCCCGTTAGAACATCTGCTACATCAGTAATCGCACCTGTTGCACCAGAGTTGGCGACTACGTAGACGTCGTTTGCGAATAACGTACCGGTTAAGTTAATCGTACTGTTAGGAGTAGATGCACCATTGTTGTATATAGCAACGGAGTATCCATCAAGACTAACGTCTGCACCTGTTAAATTAACAATTTCTACGGCTTTGTTTAAACTTGAACCTTCGATGTATTCTGAGAAGAAAATGCCGCCCAATTGAATACTGAAAGAAGCTAATGGAATTTGTTCACCAGTGGTTACACCGTCAAGTGTATTAGGTGCTACAACTGTCCAGTTGCTAATATCAAAAGTACCGTCAGCAGTGGTGTTAGGATTACGGTAAGCGTAAGAATCTAAATATTCCCAAGCTTGACCTGTACCATCGGTATTTTGGTCACCGTAGACATCAATTAATACACCATCGCAGAAAACTTCAACTGCATCATCGCCGTTGATGGCCATTGAACCTGAAGTGTAATCTGGCGCAAAACCAAAATAGGCTTCAAAGTTTGGTTCTTCAGTGGCTATATAGATATAGTCGCCAGCGCTGGCAGATACTGCAGGGAAAGTAAATTCTTGACCATCAGTACCACCGCCATTGTTTGCGCTACCTACGCCACAAGCGCTTAGATCAGCGATGTTTTGTGTAACAAAGAGCTCTATTGCTTTAGGTGTTCCACCTGAAAGTGTGCCGTCTACTACCGTTGTTAAAATAAGCGGTGCAGCAGATGGCGTTGGAGGATCGCCCGGATCACCTGGATCACCTGGGTCTCCCGGATCACCTGGATCTCCCGGATCGCCTGGATCGCCTGGATCGCCTGGATCGCCTGGATCTTGATCACAGTTTTCAGCAGTATAAATCGCATCAACAAAGCTTGGATTGTCAACGAATGGATTTCGATTTCCTTGATACTGATAAATTTTGTTATGTCTATTCGCTTCAATATCGTCAACTGGATCCTGTTGATGCCATTGAATAAGCGTACAAAGCATACCTAATCTAGGCTCTCCAGGACCTGTAGTGGTGTTCACTAAAACTAGGTCTGGTGTGTCATCACCGGAAGCACCTTGGTAGCGAGTGTCCATATAGAACATCATACGTGCTACGTCACCTTTCACCTCGTCACGAGGTTCGAAAGAATCGTTATCTATGCGATTGATTGGAGATTCGCTCAATGGTGCATCTGAATTGTCATAATCTAAGTTACCACGTGAACTATTGATTGAAATATCCGTGGGACGAAGATGATGGATGTCAGTGTAACCGTCTTGAGAGTTTGAAGGGAATCCATGAGAATTCGGCCAACTATGTTCACGGTTCCAGTTATCTGGGTTCGAAGATTGACTACCGCTACCGTTAGTAAATTTACTTTGCGAACGACCAGAATAAAATAAGATCACGTTGTCAGAATTATTTGGGTCTTCGTCAGAAGCAGTCAACGCACTCCAAACTTGAGAATAAGACAAAGGCGTATGGCCTTGGGTTGCTTTATCTGTCAGTAAGGCTTTTACTTGTGCAGCGGGTAATCCATCGTTAATAGCATTAAATACGTCAGCATAGAAACTTAAAGAATCAAAAGAATCCGGATCAGCAATAGGTGATAAGTCTGGGCAGTTGAAACATGGAGCGACTAGCTCGCCATCTCCTGGGTCACCTGGGTCGCCCGGATCACCTGGGTCTCCTGGATCACCCGGATCGCCTGGGTCTAAATCAGTTGTGTGCTCACCTAGATTGCTGAAGTCGTCTTGCGGTAAAGCGGTAAATTCAACGCTAGGATCAAAGGCATTGAATTCGTCTGTATCGCCTGTTGTAATTTGAGGAATACGGATAATGGTTGCGTTTTGCGTAGACACACCACCGACATTCCACGATGAACCTGGGTCAACACCTAGTTGCCCTATCGCGTCTACTGTAACGCCATTGTTTGCCAAAACAACAGTATCATCGCCGTTAAAAAAGTTACCAGAATTCGTTAGCTGGGCGACAGCTAATATGGCATCAGCAGCGTCATTATCTGCTACCACATAAGTTTCACCCGGCGCTAACATGCCTGAAAGTGAAATACTATTACCAGCAGAAGTATTACCATTGAAGTAGAAATCGAGCGTGTAGGTACCTAAATCAACAGCAGCTTCACCTGCATTGTAAATTTCTACAGCTTTATTGTTCGATGATCCTTCAATGTATTCTGAAATAAAGACATTGGCGTGGGCGCTAGAAGCGGCTAGCATCGCCAACGATAGAGTCGTAAGGGTCTTTTTCATCACATAGGTCCATTTTTCATTATAGTAAAAATAACCTGCACCAAAGTACAGGTCATCTATGAACTATATGTGACAAAATTTTGACGGTCTAGTCTAAAATTGAAATTTATTGATAACTTTTCGCAAAGATGTACTTGAAGATAAGGTGCCTAAGTCAGGCACCTCAAGCGCTACGCGGCTTTTACATCTTTAAATGTAGAATTGAACCAATCGGTCAACATTTTTTTCTCATAATAAAGCGGGCGGTCATTTCGGATAGAGCGAGGTCCTTCCAAAAATCCCATATCCTTAAGTTTAACATTTTCGGACATTAGGACTTCACCGGCTTGATCAATCAATTCATACGAAAATTGCATTCTAGGAATATCAATACGACGAATTACTCTTACGTCATACATATTAGGATCATTAAACAGTGACATTCCAGCTCTTGTATCACCAGCCAAATCTAAATCTGTTACTTGCATTTTTAATTGATAACCTGCAGGTAACTCTGCGGTTAACTTTTCAAAATGCTTTTGAATAGTATTAAATACATAGCGACGATACTTTTCAGTACTGCTGATACGGTCTCGAACATCAGTAAAAGATTTAGGCTCTATCCATTCAATTCTTACAGAATTCTCTTCACTTTCTGTCACTACAGTTGAGGATTCTTCTTCAGCCGCTAATACATGGCTACTTGATAGAAGCAAGGCAAGGCTTAAGATTATTGGTTTCATAGAACACCCCCTTGAGGTAATTAGTAAGCTTAATTATAAACTAGCTACTTAATATACGTTAATTTTTTCATTTTAGTTGCTTAACGTCGTTTATAAAGGTTTTGGCAAAATACCTGATTGCTCAATTAAACCACAAAATCGAGTAAGGTTTTCCCCAAACAAATACGGATTCTTATCCTCTGAAATACAATATCGTTGATGAAAAATATTAATTGAATCAACGTTTTCAGTTACTTCGATAACATAATCTGTTTGATGCGGTTTCAGTGACATATTGTTGCGCATGAAATCATCTCGCAACGTCATTATCTTCTGTCTATCAGGCAAATTGATCACGGTACCTGTCCAACTTGAAAAAGTTTGACCAATACTCATAATTGCATCTCTTGCCCAGTTTGTTTGCAAGACCCAAATAATTAATAGCACTTGCACGACGATAATAATTTTGCGCCACATGTATTAAGCCGTTCTCCTTTATACAACAGGGAGTTACTGTATATTGTGAATACTTCCTATTGTCAACGCTTACCTTCATTAGAGGGTATCTAATATTAAAAGTTCGTATGATGTTTAAATACAAAGAGTGAATGTTGATAATATTGATCTCAGTTAATACTTTAGTGGTCAAACTTGTTATACTGTTGCAAAAGTCATAGTCGTATAGGAATTGCCTTACACATGAATGAAAAAATTAAGGTAAAGGACGTCACGCCGGTCAAGGTAGAAAAGCCAACGTCATCAGTTAAGAAACCCAATTATTCTGCCCGCAGTCGAATTTATGTCCGGGCTGTTGAAGGTATTTTCGAAAATATTAGGCGTTTCTTTGGACTCATTTTTCTTGGGGGCTTTGCTTTAGTCCCTTGGATTCCCTATGACGGTCAACAAGCTGTGCTTTTCAATATCGCGGAACAACGATTTAATATATTTTCTCTCACCTTGTGGCCCCAAGATTTAACCGTTTTAGCTTACATACTAATAGTTTCGGCATTTGCCTTATTTTTTGTAACCACCTTTGCTGGGCGAGTATGGTGTGGATTTATGTGTCCTCAAACCACCTGGACTTTTATTTACATCTGGTTTGAAGAAAAAATCGAAGGACCAAGAAATAAACGAATGAAGCTTGATCAGCGCAAAATGGACGCTGATAAGTTTATTCGTAAAACACTCAAGCATATCGCTTGGGTGGGAGTTGCATTACTGACGTCATTAACCTTTGTGGGTTACTTCACACCCATCGATCAGTTGTTTGTCGACTTTTTTACCCTTAATACCCCTTTCTGGATTGGTTTTTGGGTCATCTTCTTTACTGTTTGTACTTATGGTAACGCTGGATATATGCGAGAAATTATGTGTACTCACATGTGTCCTTATGCGCGTTTTCAGTCTGCTATGTTTGACAAAGACACCTTTACTGTCTCTTACAACCCAACCCGAGGTGAAAAACGAGGTCCTAGAACTCGTAAAATGTCCCAAGAAGAAGTTCAAGCAAAAGGACTTGGTGATTGCATCGACTGTAACCTTTGCGTACAGGTCTGCCCCACCGGCATAGACATTCGCAACGGACTTCAATATGAATGTATCAATTGTGGTTCTTGTGTGGACGCTTGTAATGGGGTGATGGACAAAATGGGATATGACAGAGGACTCATCAGCTTCACGTCTGAACATCAACTTGCAGGTGGCACGACTAAAATTGTTCGACCTAAACTTATCGGCTATGCCATTGTTCTTACCCTCATGTGTAGTTTGTTAGTCTGGGATTTAGCCTCAAGAGTGCCCTTAGAGCTGGATATAATTCGTGACCGAAATTCTCTTGATCGGGAAAATATGGAAGGCTTTATTGAAAATGTGTATACATTGAAAGTCCTTAATAAGTCTCAAGACGAAGCTACCTATACGATTTCGGTAGAAGGTTTACAAGATTCCAAATTTTATGGTGATCAGCAAGTGACCGTACCTGGCGGTGGTGTCTACACATTACCTGTCAGTATTGGGGTCTCTCCTGATAATCTTGAAGTTGGTACCCAAAAGATTTACATACACGTTAGTACTGTTACAGCACAAGGTGATACTATAGAGGTAAGCGAACCTACTACCTTTATATTTACCGGTGTCTGATTTTAGTTTTAACCGATTAACGCCAGATCTTATTCTGGATGCCATAGAAAGCCTAGATGTCCGAGTTGACTCTGGGCTTTTAGCATTAAATAGCTACGAAAACCGCGTTTATCAATTTGCGCTGGAAGACGGTAGGCGCTTGGTGGCTAAATTTTATCGCCCATCTCGCTGGTCTACAGAGCAAATTTTAGAAGAGCACAACTTTGCTTTAGAGCTGCAACAAGCCGAATTACCTGTGGTAGCGCCGGCGCTTTTTGCAGGGCAAAGTTTGCATCAATATGACGGATATCAATTTGCGCTATTTCCTTCGGTTGGTGGACGACAGTTCGAGGTAGATAATTTAGATCAATTGGAGTGGATGGGACGCCTAATTGGCCGAATTCATGCCGTTGCAGCTAAACAAAACTTTCAGTTTCGACCACAAATTTCGATTCAAGATTACTTACAAAAACCATTGCTACAACTGCAAAACTCATCCATTGTACCTAGCCACCTGCATGAATCTTTTTTCACAATTTTAAAACTAGTAGTCGACAGCGCTAGCAGCAAATTCACGGATAATTATACCAGTATTAGGCTGCATGGTGATTGCCATCCAGGTAACATTTTGTGGCGCGACAGCCCTATTTTTGTGGATCTTGATGATTGTCGTCAAGGCCCGGCCATTCAAGATTTGTGGATGATGATGAATGGCGACAAACAGCAACAATTGCTGCAAATAGATACCTTAGTCAGTGCATACGAAGAATTTTATGACTTCAATCACCAAGAGCTAAGCCTAATTGAGCCATTAAGAGCGATGCGCATGGTTCACTATATGGCATGGCTAGATAAACGTTGGGAAGATCCCGCATTTCCAGTAGCATTTCCTTGGTTCGGTGAAGATAAGTACTGGGAAAATCAAATTCTCGCTTTGAAAGAAGAATTTGCTAATTTACAAGAACCCGCATTAAAGCTTCTCCCATAAATCATAAAACAAATTTAACCATTGTACTTTCTCGCTAACAAGGTATAGTGCCCGCCGTTGAGGTGCCCACTATTCTTGCAATAGTGCGTTAAACGGGAAACAGGTGCGATACCTGTGCTGCCCCCGCAACGGTAAACAACGTAAACTCATTAAGTATGTCGAAGGTTTCGATAGGTCAACCACTGTGTATGGAGCAAGATGTTTTTGCTGAACATGGGAAGGTCTTAGTTGAAGTTGTGAGCCCGGATACCGGCCTTGATATGGGTGTTTGAAATTCAAACAATTTGATTCATTGCTCGGGCGGAGCAATCAACAAGGACAACAATGAAAAACAATACTAGTATTGCGCTGATTTCATGCGCAACCAGCCTCCTTTGCCTTTCAACCGCAAACGCTGTAGAAACCATCACTATTACAAGCCCACGGACCCACATTCAGCAACAATGGGTGACAGGAAGCTATGTCAGCATTGATAAAGCACAAATTGAAGCTTCTGGTGCAAACACAATCGCTGAGCTTTTATCCTCTGTTTCGGGAACCAACATATCAACGTCAGGGCCCTTAGGTGCGTTAACTGAAATAAGATTTCGTGGCAGTGAATCGAATCATGTTTTGGTGACCGTGGATGGCGTAGAAATTAATGATAATGCTCAAGGTGGGCTGATTGATTTAGCTCATCTTACTACCAATAACATTGAGCGCATCGAGATTTTAAAAGGTCCTCAAAGTGCATTATGGGGCAGTGCTGCAGTAAGTGGCATTATCAACATAGTAACAAAAACCGGCAGTCAAACTAAGCGTTCCTCTTTAACAGCCGCGTATGGTAATGCTAATAGCTACCAGTTGTCGGCCAGTACATCAGCAGCATTCGACAAGGTTCATTACAGCGCAGGGTTATCTTATCTCCAAACAGATGGTCACAATATTTCCAGAGTGGGTGACGAAGATGACGGCTATGAAAATTTGTCCTTTAATGGCAAAGTGACTTGGCAAATAAACACGGCAAATATTATTGATGCTAATTTTCGCTTTGTTGATTACACCAATGAATTTGATGAGGTGAGTTTTCTTACAGGATTACCAGCGGATGCTGATAATCAAACCGAAGGAAAGCAATATTCGGGCGCCTTGCGTTGGCAGTTTTCCTCTGAAAACAATATTTGGTCTCAAATCCTCACCTATCATGTTAGTCGAAACCGTAATGACAACCTAAGCGCTGGACTTGATACTGGTAGTACCATTGGCAAAAAACAACGCTTACTGTGGAACCATCAGTTTTCCATTACCGAAGATAGCATTGTTAATTTAGCTTACGAACATGTTGAAGAGGACTTTGAACAACGAGGACTTGCCACGCCTTATGGTGATCCTAATCAAATTCAAGACACCACTTCAGATGCACTGATCGCAGACATTAATTATCAAGCTAACAACAGGATAAAACTCATTGCAAACTACAGGTTTGATAAAAACAGTGATTTTGACGACGCTGATAGTTACCGTCTTGGTACTAGAATACAATTATTAGATCAAGTGACCTTGTTTGCTAGCCAGGGTAAAGCGATTAAAAATCCTAGTTTTACTGAAAGATTTGGTTATTTCCCAGGTACATTTTTAGGTAACCCTGAATTAGAACCTGAACAAATAACAGGCTCAGAAATCGGTTTAACTTGGCTGAACAATCTATATTCTATGGAAATCAGCCTATTTAAAAACAAACTGGAAAATGAAATCCTTGGATTTGAATACGACATTGACTCTGGACTTTATACTGCAAAAAATGGGGAACTAAATACCCAACATAGAGGTCTAGATGTCAGGTTTTACCAAGAATTAGCAGATTTTCGTTGGCAGATAAGTTATAGCTATTTGGATACACAAGGGCAGCAAAGTAAGCAATTACGTCGCTCTGCCCATTCTGGCAGCTTTTGGGTGAGTTATACGCTGGCGCCAAAGCATAATGTTTATGTGCAAGCGGATTACACAGGTAGCAGGATGGATGTTTTTTATCCTCCCTATCCCTTGCCGTCAGAATTGGTTGCGCTTAAAGCATATTGGTTAATCAATGCTAATTACCAATACAAATATAGCGAAAATCTGAGCTTAGCTATGAAGTTAGAAAATATCGCCGATAAAAGATATGAAAATGTGTTTGGATTTGTTGGCAAACCCTTTGGTCTAATGGCAAGTTTAACTTTCACTTGGTAAAATACTTTGTATTAATTTAGATAACGCGTTTGCTTATCAAGCGCGTTATAATGATCTACGAATTTTTTAATCAGTATTAATGTCTAACTGTCATTTGCTCAGTATAAACATTAAAAATAGAATCAAAGGTTAGGACGTTACATGAAAAAAATCTTTTTGGGACTCTTCGTTGCTTTAATGGTGCCTTTACAAGCCATCGGTCAAGTAAATCTGTGGGAAGAAGGTGAGCACTACCAAGTATTGGATGAAAAGTTATCATCAAAGCCAATAGTGAAAGAATATTTTTCTTTCTGGTGTCCTGCATGTTTTCGCTTTGAATCTATGGTAGGTGAATTACAACAACAACTTCCAGAAAAAGTAAAGTTTGAAAAAGTCCATGTAAATTTCATGGGATTTACCACCGAACCAATTCAAGATCACGCCACACTTGCAATGAAAATTGCAGAACGTTTGGACAATGGTGATTTCCTAAAAAGCAGAATGTTTGACTACATACATGTGCAACAACAGGGTAAAAACATTTCATCCTTAGAAGATTTTCGCCGCTTATTTATCGTAAATGGCGTTGAACCTGAAGAGTTTGATAAATACGCGAATGGCTTTGCTGGTAAAAGTTTATTAGTGAGGAATAATAACGATGTTAAGAAAAACAGAGCCTATTTAGGTAGCGTTCCAAATTTCATCGTTAACGGAAAATATCAAGTTTTACTAGGCGCTGAAGGATTAGAAACTTCTCAAGATTACATTGATTTAATTCTGTGGTTGCTAGAGCAAAAATAGTTTCCTTATGAAAAACAAAGGCAGCTTAATTTAAGCTGCCTTTTTTATTGGCGACGTTAATTAGGCCAATTCATCTGAAGCGATGCGATAACGCGGATCTTCGTTAACATTAATTTCCACATATTCACCGGCTTTTTTCAGTAATTGGCGACACTCAGTACTTATGTGTCGAATGTGCAGTGTCTTACCCTGCTCTTTATATTTGTCTGCTAAACCGTCTAAGGCATCAACGCCTGAGCTATCCCAGATTCTTGACTCTCTAAAGTCAATTACCACATCTGCAGGATCATTTTGTGGATCAAAGATATCTCTAAAGTGCGACACTGACCCAAAAAATAAAGGGCCTTCTAAGTCATATACTTTCCAACCATCTTTATCGGTATGAGTCTTGGCGTTGATATGTGTTGCGTGTTTCCATGCAAACACTAACGCTGACACTATGACACCGACCACCACAGCAATGGCTAAATCGGCAATCACTGTCACAGCAGTTACCAAAAACAACACAAACGCGTCTTCTTTATTAATGCCTCGAATGATCCTAAAGCTCGCCCACTCAAAAGTCCCGATTACCACCACAAACATTACCCCCACAAGGGCAGCAAGTGGGATCATCTCAATTAAGGGGGCTGCAAATAGAATAAATGCGAGCAATACAATGGCCGCTGTAATGCCAGATAAACGACCACGACCACCACTGTTAATGTTAATCATGCTTTGCCCGATCATGGCACATCCACCCATGCCGCCAAAGAATCCATTGACTGTATTGGCAACGCCTTGACCAACACATTCTTTATTTCCTCGGCCGCGAGTATCTGTCATTTCATCTATTAAGGATAAGGTCAGCAAAGACTCAATAAGACCTACTAACGCCAAAATAATAGACGTAGGAAGAATGATATATAGAGTTTCTAAGGTAAAAGGAATTTCAGGAATCGCAAAACTCGGTAACTCACCCGCCAATGTTACACCTGCTTTTTGGTCAGCAGGAACTGAATCTCGCACAAAATCTATCACCGTACGCGCTTCAAGATCTAAACCGTGCACCAACAATGTCACTGTTATAATGGCGACCAAAGATGCTGGTACCGCCTTGGTTAACTTTGGCAATAAATAGATAATCGCCATGGTTAATGTCACTAATCCTAACATCCAGTACAATAGGCTTCCTGACATCCATTGAGATTGCCCGACTGCAGTTTCAATTTTGAACTGACCTAATTGAGCTAAAAATATCACTATCGCCAAGCCATTTACAAAGCCTAGCATCACAGGATAAGGTACTAACCGGATAAATTTCCCAAGCCTAAACACACCGGCTAAAATCTGAATTAAACCCGCCAAGACTACCGCAGCAAAAAGATATTGCACCCCATGGTCCTTAACTAGAGCGACCATGACCACCGCCATTGCCCCTGTAGCACCAGAAATCATACCTGGACGCCCACCAATTGCCGAAGTAATTAACCCCATCATGAAAGCAGCATACAATCCGACCATAGGCTCAACACCTGCGACGAATGCAAAAGCCACTGCTTCTGGCACTAATGCAAGAGCAACAGTAATGCCCGACAGCAGGTCATTTTTTACGTTGCCTTGAGCACCGTTGAAATGATTAAACATAAAAAAATCACGTATTGATTAACAAAGGAGCGCGAGTGTATCAAAAATTCCACAGGTTTTCTTTTAACAGATTGTTAAATCTGAATAATGACTAAGTTCACACTCGCAAATCGATGAGTACTGTCGCTACAGCATATATGATCCCAGCAAGGACAACCAGCAAAGGAGAAAAGGATCGCCATTTAAACAAAGCAAACAACACGACCACGAAAAAGATATCGTTAGTGTGGGTTATTGCACTAGTAAATACAGGATTGACGAAAGCTGCACCGAGTAATCCGACAACACCCGCATTAACACCCGCTATCGCATTTTTAATAATTGAATACGCCTGTAATTTTTGCCAAAACGGCAATACGCCCATTAGCAACAAAAATCCCGGTAAAAATATTGCGAATGTCGCAACACCCGCATTTAACAAAGGAAATCCTTGAGAATCAACACTAAAGCCTAAGTAAGCTGCAAATGAAAATAATGGTCCCGGAACACTTTGAGACGCGCCATAGCCAGCCAAAAAACTAGATTCGTCTAACCAATGATTAGCCACGGTAACATCTTGCAGAAGGGGTAATACAACATGCCCTCCACCAAATACCAGTGCCCCAGATTGGTAAAAGCCGGCGAATAAAGCGGCTAAATCAGCATCCTGATTAGGTGATGATTGTAAAACAAGGACAACACTAAGGGCTAATAGGGTAAAAAAAAGTGACAAGCAGAATCCGGCTGCACGCTTACTTACATTAAACCTTATCGATTGCTGTTCAACATTGTTGTGGTTAATTACCAGAGCGCCTGCGACTGCGGCAGCTAGCAAAACCGCGAGATGCACACTCAGATAAGGTAGCATCAAAATAATACCAGCACTTAAAATAGCAATCGTCTTTCTTTGCAGACCAACACATAAGTTTCGCCACATACCCCATACAGCGTCAGCAACAATGACCACAGCAGCCAATTTAAGTCCGTATACCAGCATATATTCAATATCCTGAGGTATGAGAGCAAGACTCTTAGCGAACAAAATGAGTAAAATAATAGAAGGAGCAGTAAAAGCGATAAAAGCTAAAATAGCGCCGCCCAAGTTAGCCCTGGCATAACCAATAGCGAATCCTAGCTGACTGCTAGCAGGTCCAGGTAGAAACTGACACAGTGCAACCAGTTGCGAAAACTCATGATCTAACAACCATTTTTGTTTTACCACAAAGCTTTGTCTGAAGTAGCCAATATGAGCGGCCGGCCCTCCAAAGGATGTACAGCCTAAATATAAAAAACGCCAGAAAATATCCATATAATTTTTAAATAACGCTGTAGCACTAGACACTAAAATAAATCCTCATAAGTCCCCACTTTTATGGGAAGAATTTGCTTAGATGCATGAATAAATTTCCCAATATTTTCAGAAACATCCTACCTTCTATTTCAAACCTTTGATTTTAAATACATTTTGGAATGGTCTCAAGTTTGCTTTTACCAGCTTAGAGTAATAATTATTGGCAGAAGCTGCTGCGCCATAAAAAGAACCATTATGAAGGGACATTATGTTTATTGTTAAATATTATGCGTTAGTGTCAATACTGTTTTTTTCAGTTGGGATCTTTGTTGAAAGTATCTATTTTAAGGCAATTCTTTTCTGGATCAGTGCGTCTTTCGGGATCGTTACCATTGCCTATATTTTTGACATACCTAAAGTGTTTAGAAAAAACATTGATGGGAGAATTCCTTGGTACATAAAATGGTTAATGATGCCATTTTTTTTATCCGCACAAATTTATAATGCATGGTCTAGAAAAACCGATTCCGTCCCCATCCTGCAAGAAATTACCTCAGACCTTTTTCTCGCTTGTCGTCTTTTTCCTTCCGACGTAGAAGCATTGAAAGAAAAAGACATTAGCGCGATATTCGATGCCACCTCTGAATTTGATGGACTCGGCAGTTCTTCAGCGTGGGAAGGCATGCATTATTACAACTTGCCTATTCTAGACCATAAAGCACCGCATAAATCAGACATTCAGCATGCGTTGTATTGGATCGACAATCAAATTTCTAGCGGTAACAAGGTGGTTGTTCATTGCGCTTTAGGTAGAGGGCGTTCAGTGTTAATAGTGGCGGCTTATTTGCTAGCGAAAAGTCATGCATCCAGTGTTGATGAAGCACTGTCGATTATTAGTTCAATTCGAGAAACCGCTCGTTTAAACAAGTTTCAAGATAAAAAACTTAATCGCATGCTGCAAGACGATCAATTGAAATTGAAAAAGCACATGACCTTGATCGCCAATCCTAAAGCCGGAGGTGGTAAATGGGTGGAAAACAAAGAACACATACTTGCATCGCTTTCGCCTCACTTTATGTTGCATATTGAAGAGACTGAAGCCGACACTGATGTAACTGCCCTAGTTGAGAAAAGGATTAAAGAAAAAGCCGATATTGTGGTGGCTTGTGGCGGTGATGGTACTGTGAATCAAGTTGCTCAAGCACTTGAAAATACTAACACGACTCTAGGCATCATTCCCTGCGGTACCACTAATGCGCTGGCCCATGTGCTACTGGGTTTTTCAACCAAGTTTGACGGCATTAATATCGCCTGTGATGCTTTAATTAATGGGAATAAAAAAGCCATGGACGTTATGCATTGTAATGATGAGCTCAGTATTCTTGCAATAGGCTTAGGTTTCGAGCAACAAATGATTGAAAAAGCCAATCGTGAGGAAAAAGACTCTCACGGTGAATTGGCCTACCTGCACGGGATGAAAGAAGCGATTGAAGAAAATTCACCGATAAAAATGAAAATAATCATAGATGATAATGAAGTGTCTCATGAGGAATTTTCAAGTTTAGTTATTGCCAATGCAGCCCCTTCCACCACTGTGCTAGCCCAAGGTAATGGCAAACCGGATCCTTTCGACAATAAAATGGACGTTACCTTATTACTGCATAATGAAACGCCTATAAAATCTGTAGCATCTATGGGTGGAAAGGCCCTTGATTTAGACTTTGAATCTGACATTGAAGATGCTTGTGAGCATTGGTATGCAACCCATGTCCTACTGCAGACTGATTCCGACCAAAAGATTAAATATTCTATTGATGGAGAGCTTAGAGAATCTCAGAAAGTCGACATAAGGATCAACGCCAAAGCAGTGAATATTGTAGTAGCCGAAGATATATGAGCCTTGTTAAAGTGAAGAATCAATATTCACTACGCGTTATATGTCAATAATGCGTACATAAAGGAAGTAAGTAATATGAACGCTTTTTTATATAGGGTCTTTAAAGGGCTTCTGACGATTTTACCTGTGTTTTTAACCTTGTATTTAATCGTTTGGCTAGGCTTGTCCATTGAAAATTTTGCGAAACCTTACCTAGATAGTCCTCTTTACTTTCCAGGTCTCGGCATCCTAGTTTCATTATTGGTGCTGTCAATCATTGGCATTTTGGTAAACGCTTATTTAATTGAAAGCTTGATTAATAAAATCAAAACCTACATAGAAAAGCTACCACTTATCAAAACCTTATACGGTGCGATAAGCGATGCTGTTGAATTATTTAAAGTAAGCAAACAAGAAAATCAAAAACGGGCGGTATTAGTCGAATTAGCAAAAGACGTGTTTGTGGTGGGCTTTATAACCGGTGAGCAAGCCACAAATCTAATGTTTCCTGAAGGTGAAAAAGTCGCTGTGTACATACCTTTGAGTTATCAAATTGGCGGCTACACCATCTATATTTCCCCCAATCAAACCAAACCACTCAACATTGACGTGGAAACCGCTATGCGGATTGCGGTTACTGGGGGCAATTCGATAAAAAGCAAAGTAGAGGATCTAAATGACAGTAGTAGAAAACATAATTGATAATTTATCCTCAGGAGGTAATGAAAACCATTCATCAAAAGTGCTTAGCAGAAATTGCTGACTCAACCTTGTCGTTTAATGATTATTCGAAAGCCGCTTCCCGTGCAGGCTTTCGACGCTTGGCGGATGCCATGGTAGCCGCTGCATACTAATCTTTCATCAGTTTGCGAGTATAACGCTCGCACGCTGATAAACTCTCCCAACCCAAGCCCTTTTTATAAAAGCGTTTAAATGTTTTTCCTGATTCAAAAATGTCATTTAATTTTTGCAGAACACTCGGATGAATATAGTATTTTCGACAAACGCTGGGCGTATTGTTTAGCTCGTTTGCCACTAAAGACACTAATGCTGGGATAAACTCGCGATTTCCTTGCGTCTTGCTTATTTCAGCGGCCTGTTGTGCAAAAAATACCGCCAAACGGCTGGCAGCCCAGGTTCTAAAGAATTTACTGGAAAATTCATCGCCGATAATACGTTTTATACAAGTGTTGATATCGTCATGGGTGAGTTTATGCCATTGGCCCTCTTGCTCATAGCGGAAAAATCGTTGACCGGGAATTTCCAAAAGGTCATCAATTTGTTCTTCTAAATTTTGATTATAAATTTCAAATGTTTGGGGTTTATTGTGCTTCCCAGTAAAACTTAGTTGAAGGGAGTCTTCATCATGCTGGATGTGCCCAGTATTCAAAGTTGTTAATCCATGGGTGCGGTACATTTTACTGTATTTTTCGTTCCCTATTCTGATACCAGTTTCATTTAGAATCATAATTGCTACTGCTATCACAGAGTCTTTCGAAAAATCGTCTTTGCCCATCTGCTCCACACAAAAGCGCCTTAACTTTGGTAATCGACCGGCAAATTTAGCCAGTTTTGAGAATTTTTCTTTTTGTCTCTCTAATAGCCAATTGGGATGGTAGATATATTGTCTACGGTTTTTGGCGTCTATTCCCCTCGCTTGAATTTTGAAATCCTTATTATGGCAAATCGAGACATTTTGCCAGGCTGGCGGGATGGTGAGCTTTTTGATGCGTTGCTTTAACTCTGAGCAAGTGATCAAACTGCCATCTTGATAGTGGTAAGAAAACCCTTTTCCTCGAGACCGGCGTACGATGCACCCAGTACAAAAATCTGATGATATTATATATTCCTGATTTGACTGAATTTTCGCATTCATCGGCAGTTTCTACCTTTTACTATACCGCAATAACTTTATGCTCACCCATTTCCTCAGGATCTATTGTGATACCGGCTAGCATTTTGATTTTGGTGGACATCGACATGTCTTGTTTCCATATCTCAAGGGAACTAATGTCTAAGCGCACAACACGAAGTTCCTCATCTAAAATACCGTTTTCAAAAAATGCGCCTATTACCGGGGAGTAAAGTTCTTTGATAATCTCTTGGTCTTTCTCATGTTCCAAGTGACCCACAATGCTAGCAAAAACATTCTCCTTACAACTAACATATTGAGCGGTAGTTTTACCACCTGTAGCAATCCGATTTTCACGACTTATAAAAAACCATATTTGCTTATAATTGCCTTCTCTAATGCAAGCTCGCATTGGCTCGCTGTGGTCAGCATTTCGGTTCAAACTTACCATTACAGTGGCTTCTTCGTTCATCAATTCAAATAATTGCTTGTGTAGTGCGTTACTCATTTTGGCGTCCTCTATGATAAGAAATAAGGTCTATTGCTTTTCTAAATTCATTTCCATTTCTTCAACGTATTGATCTGCTAAGTTTTCCTTCTCTTTATTGCTTAATACTTTTCCTGCTTGCTGAAAAAACTCTTGCTCTTCCTCTTCCAAATGATGCAAGACTTTATGTTGCAGTTTCTTCATGGTGTTGAGCCAAGCTGGACTGTTCAACTCTATTTCATCTAACTGCTCAACAATTTCATCTATTTCGTGATGCTCAGCAATGCCATGTCTTGATAATTCAATGGTTCTGTCTTGGTCAATTAAGGGTTTGTAGAAATGACGCTCCTCCGCGATTGCATGTGCATTTAATTCATGCTTCAACTGTTCGTAGAAGTCTGCCCGCATAGCAGAATTACCTTGTGTTTCAATTAGGGCTTTCATTAAAGCGCGCTGTTTATCATGATCCTGTCGTAGTGCTTCAAAAATCTTCATCTAGCTCTCCAAATTCTGTCGCTATTTTTTTCGTCTCTAGATCTTTCTCAGCAAGAAGAGCGCCAATGGTCAGATTTAATTATCGATTTGTTTTTATTAAAGATTTACTGGAAGTGATTATATGTTGGTTTGAAACCGTGTAGTTTTTACAAAAGGATCTCGTAAGATATTCCAACCCACTGTATACGACTGACGAGCCACTCGATAGTGGTGTAATTTAAGTGCAATAGACTATTAGGTCGATATTTAGCATAAATTTAGTCTCACTTGGGGGTAAAACGCCCTAATTCATCTAGCCAATCATTTAACACATCGGCATCGTTAATAATGTCTAAGGGAATAGGCTTGTATTCTTCTACATCAAACTCGTTAGCGTATTCTTGCCAACTAACAATAGATTGAAGTTCGCTGTTAATTATTCCATTGCCTTCTTTTGCTGTTCCGCTTTTGACGTCGTTAAGAATTCTAACATCTACTGAATCAGAGAATTTACCGTGCCGATTGCGATTTGCGCCAACTTCTTGCTGAGCTACAAGTTGATTAAAGCTATTCAAAGCTGAAACTGCTAGTTTGCCAACCACGTCAGACTTCACCTGGCTAGAGGGCGAAATTGGTACTTTACTTAAAAAGTTGGCTATACGTGCATCTATTATATTCGTGGAAAGTTTTTTATGGTTTTTTACTTCTACTCCGCGTCTATTCTCATTCGTCAGGTTTGGGTGTTGATACATAAAATTACCCTGCACAAATGCAACACCGTTGTTTTCTTTGTCTAGCTGAAAAAAGCGGACTGGGCCTTCCGCAGGACCCAACTTATAATAGTTATTGACTATGTTCGCGCGACCATTTTCATTTCCATATGTGGAATTGTCTTTCCAGTTGTATATGACATTATTGTAAATTTCGACAAACTCTTCGCTTTGAGGGTACTTAGCGCCTAAACGATATCCATTAATACGAGGGTTTCGACTACTGTGATGAGCGAGAACATTAGATAAAAAGCTGGCATTATTTCCTCCCCATATGCCGCCATAACCATGCTCGCCTTTAACATGATTTGCACTATTTAGACTTTCGCTAATGATACTGTGTTGTAAAGTGAAATTACGATTGTTGTAAAAAGAACCTACTTCGTCGCTAGCCCAACTTAACGAGCAATGGTCGATAATAATATCTGACTGGTTTTTAGCATTTAGTGCGTCATCTTGAGCGCCTTTGATACCAGTTCTAAATCTCATGTAGCGAATAATGACTTGGCTTGCTTTTATCTGAGTTTCTGCGCCTGTGATGACAATCCCTTTCGGCGAAGTTTGTCCCGCAATGGTTATAAAGTCATTTTTAATTTCTAATGGCTTGTACAGATTTATTATGCCGGAGACATCAAAAACAATTACCCGGGGGCCCTTGGCTTTAATCGCGTGTCGTAAAGTCCCTGGTTTGGCTTTTTGGTTATCTTCTAATGAGGTTACGACATAAACTTTTCCACCATATCCCCCAAGGGTGTAGCGTCCGTATCCCTTGGCACCATCAAAGGCTATACGCTGAGACGCACCACCCGCAAACAAAATAGTGCTAAAAAATAACAGAAACACCAATACAACGAGTTTACCTTGTGATGCCATTTTAAAACCTTTTAATGCCAATGCTAAAACGCAAAGTACTTGTGTTTGCCTATGATGATTATCGCTAGCTACAGACTTTATTTACAAGCGATTTAACCTAAAAAATAGTATTTACGATAAGTAAAAATCACTTTACTTAATTTTGCATGTTAATTTTTTGTTGACGCTATTAACATATCAATAATATAATCATGCCACCGGTAGCAACACTTTTCAAGTCTTAGCAAATCAGAATGATACTTAAGCTCGCGATACATATGCACCCCAATTGCCACCGGTGGCAAATAACATATTATTAATTAAAAACCTTAATGGTGGGAGATAATTCCTAATGAAGTATTTTAATAAGGAAGTAATGACACTGACCTCTACCCTAGTGGCGGTTATGGGCATGTCAGGATCTGCATACGCTCTTCAGCAAAATACTGACTCAGAAGTATCTGAGCAACTAAAGAAAGAACAAACAGAAGAAACTGCGGAAAATGAACAGCAACAGGATGAAGAAGTTGAAGTTATTCTTGTTGAAGGGGTAAGAGGCGTAGATTTAAAAGCGCGAGACCTTGAAAGAGGTAAAGATGGATATAGCTCTATAATTGCAGCAGATGATTTAGGTAATTTTGTCGATCCGAATGTTGCAGAAGCGTTACGAAGATTACCGGGTGTGACCCTTCAGCGTAGCGAAGGTGAAGGCAAATTTGTATCGGTTAGAGGTCTAGGTCCTGGGTTTGTATCTGTCAATATCAATGGCTCAGAAATGTCTGGCGTCGGTGAAGACCGGAAAGTCGGTTTAGATGCTATCCCTGCTGACATTTTGGGTTCAATTGAAGTATTAAAAACGTTAACGGCAGATCAGGATCTAAACTCCATTGGTGGCACTGTAAATGTGAAAGCGATTTCAGCATTCGATCGCGGCAGAGACACCTTAAAAGTTCGCATTCAAGATGCTTACAGTGACTTTAGAGAAGAGCATTCTCCTAAATTAAGTATCGATGGGACTTCTCTATTCTCAGATAGAACCTTTGGTATTGGGTTTGCCTTGTCCACTGAAAATAGAAAAACGCAAGTGGATGAAATACGTCATCATAGCTCAAATGAAATGAAATTTTATCAAGCTGATATAAGTGCGAGTGATGGACCAGAAATTCTCGCCCCATCTCAGCTTGAATATCGGCGTGAAATTGCCAACAGACAGCGCCGTGCAGCCTCTCTTAATCTTGAATACAGACCAAATGACAACGCATATTATTATGTAAAAGGTAACCTAACCAAATATACAGATGAAGATATTGCCCTGCGTGAATTTTATGATTTTCAGGATGCTGGTAGTGTGGGTAATGGCGAAATTGCCTATGTCAACTCAGAGACTAAGGAATTTGTTTTAACCGATATTGATATTTTTCATCAGTATTTTATTCAAGGTGGAGATACCACAACAAGGAATTTTAGTATCGGCGGTGAAAACACCATTGCTGAAAGTTGGGTGATTGATTATGAATACGCCCAATCAAAAAGCAGAGATGAATCCCTAAATGATCGTAGAGTTCAGTTTCGAGAACGCGACAACATAGTGTTTGGTCAAGGCCTTAAAGATAACATAATTGGTTATGCGATTTCTCCAGAAGAAGCGGCCGCCTTAGGTGGTTTTGCATATGATCCTAACGATAGCATTTTCGGCACTTCAGGTTCGGGTGATGCTAGCAATTTGAGTAATTGGCAATTTGACAATCTATTTTTAGAAGACGGTGTTCGAGAAGACAAAATTAAAAACGGAAACCTGAATATCACCAGACACTTTTATGACTCTTCTTTTCTCAACTACATAAAAGTTGGAGCAGCATTTTCTGAGCGTACCCATTTTAGAGATAAAAATCGTTCGAGTTTTGAACCTGATGTAGCTGATTGCGGTGGCTCTCAGACCTGTATCGATGTGGTTAACTCTGTTCATTCTGATTATGCCAGCGCTATCCCTGAAAATAGTAATTTTTTCTATCCTTTTGTGAATCGTGATCAAATTGAATTCATGGTAGATAACGCATCAATCACGCGTGAAGGCTCAACCAGAAATGAAGTCTCAATTGACAGCACTAAAGAAGATTACACGTTGAATGAAGATACCAAAGCGGCTTACATTATGGCGCAGTTTCAATTTGGTGACGACATGACTGTAATTACAGGCGTGAGATATGCTGAAACAGAGTTTTCCTCTACTGGATTTTTATCCCTTGAAAACGATGATTTTGAGTTTAACGGAGTCGATCAAGGTAGCTTGGATATTGCTGTTCCACTTTCCGAAGCATCCATTGAATATAGTGAATTTTATCCAAGCGTCCATTTGAAATATGAGCCACATGAAGACGTGCTAGTTCGAGGTGCAATTTGGACCAGTTTTACCCGTCCCTCATTTAAGCAAGCCCGTGGTTTCGCCAAGTTTGACAGTGATATTGAATTATGTCCCCCGGGTAGTGATGACTGTGACGATTCACAAGGTAGCGCCAATATTCGACAATTACAAGACTATACCTTAGGACCCAACAATACATTGGATGTGGGTAATCCTAATTTAATAGCTATGACATCTGTTAACTACGATGCCTCTATTGGTTGGTATGCTGACGACGACTTATTTTTAGAAGCTGCCATTTTCTACAAAGACATTGATAACTTTATCGTAGATGTCAGCGGCATACCGCGCTCTATTCAGGATTTGCCTTTATCATTACCCGTGTCTCAAATCACTGAGTTCGTTATTCCACAAGACTTGTTTTTGAATGACATTAATATCACGTTGAATGGCGAAGACGCTAAAGTGTTGGGAATGGAATTAAGCTACAACCAATATTTTGAAAATGGCTTTTTTATTCAAAGCAACCTAACCTTACTTGACAGTAAAGCGCAACTTGATAGAACGGTGCGAGGTGACAAAGTTCCACTTCCTGATCAAGCAGACCTTACTGCCAACCTTTCAATTGGCTGGGAAAATGAAACCTATTCCGCCCGCGTTATTGGTAACTACCGTTCAGAAATATTAGAGGAAGTTGGCGCATGTCCAGAAGGCACTCCAATAAGTGCTGTCCGAGATTGTAAAATTTGGGCTGATCGCTACCAAGACGCCATAAACACCCTAGATTTTAAGTTTAGAGCCAAGATTACCAAACAACTGAATGTGTACATTGATGCCATCAATATTACCGACGAGAGCGATTTACGATACTTCGAGGGTAATGAGTTAAGTGGCGGCAATATTCTTTACCAAAAAGAAACCTATGGTAGGACTTTCCAACTTGGTATGGATTACAAATTCTACTAACCGAATTCGAAACACATATTAGATAAAAATAAACAACTACAACTAGTTAGTTTCAAAAAAATATAGATTAATTGCATCCTAAGGAGGGTGGTGATGAATCATAAATTAACATTATTAACAACGACTATGGCGACTGTATTGTTAAGCGCTTGTGGTGGTGAGAGCACTACAAACGTGAAAGAAGCGCCTCCACCGGCGATTACCGGTCAGTTTGTCGACAGCCCTGTCGCTGGACTTGGATATCGTACCGATAGCACGCCAAATGGCACAACTAATGCGAACGGAGAATTTTCTTATTTTAGAGGGGAGCAAATCACCTTCCATATTGGCGAATTTGAATTTCCGGATGTACCAGGTTCTAGAGTTCTATCACCATTAGATATGTTTAATGCTGACACACCATTCAAGCAGCCTGTAGTGAATACTATTCGTTTACTTCAAGCTCTTGATATGGATGGTGACCCAAGTAATGGCATAGAAATTAGTCCAAATGCAGCATCGGCTGCTTCTATGCTCTTAGAAGATGGCCAAACGATTACCCAATTTTTTGACCGGCCAACCGACGACTTTGCAGCCGATGTTGAACCTTGGTTAGCGGCAGCAGGTGGCGCAATGAGTACGTTAGCGCCCTTTGATTCGTCTATAGAGCACTTCGTAAATTATTTAGCCACCGAGTATGGTACTTTATTTGCCAATACTTTTGATACCGAGTTAATTAACGGGACCCTGTATTTCCCGCATCTTGAAGGAAGTAACGCTGAACTTGATGTGTTCACTTTTACTCCCGCTGATACATCAGGTTTAAGTGGAACATACACGCAACTAGTTGATGACACCCAAGTTTCAGGTAGCTATGAGTTTGTCTTTGGTAGACGCGCTATCCTGCTAAGTTCCGAAAACCAAAGCCAATATATTATTGTGCGGTCGTTTAATACTACCAATGGCGTTTATAGTTTATGTGTTGAAGATGCACAACAAGGTTTAGCGACCGCAGTTCAACAATGTGACACTGATGAAGACCCAAAAGAAAATTTGTTAGTCACAGAGGAAGAGCAAGCTAATACCGAACTTGAGCAATTAACTGAAAGAGCAAACACAATAGAGCCAGCTTTATCAGAAGCCTTTGATACTGATACGGCGACATTTTTCACTTCGTCTTATAAACGCCTTAGTGATGATGTTAATTCTAATCCTATGTATTTTAAAACTGGCGGAAGCCCTGCCCTTGATCCAACATTAGGCCAACTGACCTTAGCTGGAGCTCGCTTTACCATTGGTAACGCAGCCAGTAATCCCGCCGCCCAAACCTCTGCCAATGATACGGTAGGAACTGGGATATTTAATATTAGTGAAGGTTTCACTATTAGCTTTGATGTTATATCTCATACAAGTTCAGGTACCTTGAATTTGTATGTTGATAACAACACATCTTCACAAGGTAATTCTGTACATGGGGCTGCATCTAAATTCTTCGGACAGTCTATTTCTGAAGAAAACTTACCTACAGGTCAAAGATTTACCTACACCTATGTGCCAGGAACTGATGTTACAGGTTTGCCAGCAAATGACCCAGACGCCCGTATATTAGATGCCAATGTGACCAATTCATTTTTCCAATTGAGAACTGATAGCAGTGGTGACATTACAATTGACAACTTGGTCATTGAAACTGTTGCGGATGCAGTAGAACCTACTGAGCCGACAGAGCCGACGGAACCAACAGAGCCCACTGAACCAAGTTGGGGGCCTCAAGTCGCATTACCTTTCAGTGCAGATTTTATTGGTGTCACAAGCGATATATTTTCAACTGATTTTGCTTCGTTAGAAGACGCTAGCGGCGCGACTATTCCGCTTCTCAACCGTACAGGTGGATCCGTAACTGTGGTAGCGGATGGACTTCAAATATCCAGTGGTCGATTCACCATTGGCGACGCCGATCCAAACACAACAACCACTGGAGAGGATACCAGTAGCACAGGTGTGTTTGATTTAAGCCGTCCTTATAACGTGGTGATGGATATTGTTTCAGTAAGCGATCCTGACGGTGACAATAATTTCCAAATTTACGTAGACAACGATACTAGTAGCAGCGCCTCCTCGCCTAGTGGTTCAGCGTCGAAATTTTATAGTGAGTTAATTAACACTTTAACGCCAGGAACAACACTAACCGTACCTGGATTAATTGCTACTGAGCATAGCTTTATTCAATTACGCACCGAAAGCGGTGGTACTGTGGTTATTAATAACTTACGCATTGAATATGTGAGCTCAGGCTTTAAGTGTGAAGACGAACCTGATCTTTATTACTGTGACGATTTCTCTGCTGAAGATACTAGCAACTATCAGTTACTTTCGA
The DNA here is from genome assembly GCF_050306235.1 of Glaciecola sp. 1036. NCBI lineage: Bacteria > Pseudomonadati > Pseudomonadota > Gammaproteobacteria > Alteromonadales > Alteromonadaceae > Glaciecola > Glaciecola sp. 1036. The sequence goes on from NZ_JBLWFH010000003.1 coordinate 381,018, forward strand.
ATTTGACTAACACAGATGGTCCGCTTGGCAGTTTTGATTTCCTAAATGACGATGGAAATTCAGTGCTTCGTTACACAGCTGACGGTCGTGGTGGCGAAATTCTATTACTCACTGAAAGTGCAATGGCAAATGTGCCTGATAGCGGTGATTATTTTGTAGAGGCGAGAATTCGTCCTCGTCAAAACAGCACCACAGCGAATAAACACTTGTATTTAATGGGACGCTACGATAGCGAAGGCAATTGGTACGCTGGCGGATTAAATGTACAAAACTCTTCAAGCAGTACTCGCGCTGAAGTAGCTATCAGTATGGGCGGTTCAATTTCTCGTCCTGTACAAGCGCAAACCCCAATTTTATTGGGCGAAAAAGACGGTACTGATGGTGTTTGGTATACCACAAGATTCGAGATGATTGGTAGTGAGTTAACTATCTATGTCGATGGTGAGAAAATGGGAACTACAACAGAATCCACATTCTCAGCAAAAGGCTTAGCAGGGATCTTTACTAACAACCGTTCATTTGAACTTGATGACCTTAAAATCGGCGATCCAAGTGTTAAACCTGTTCAGCTTACCCTTGATTATAAGTCACCGACTTGGGAGACCTCTACTACAGGTGATCCTCTAGTCATTAATGTGACAGCGGTACAGAACGACGGTACTACCGCAGATACGTTTAGCGCCAATTCTAGTGATTCAACTGTGGTTGCATTAGACGTACAAGGTAATGTAATAACCCTTACACCAATGGCTGCAGGCACTGCAACCATAACAGTAGTGTCAGGTTCAGACACATCTATAATGCGTACCATTGAAGTGGAGGTTGCCGAAGGTTTTGTAATGCCTGTTATTACCTATGGAGATATTAACTCAAAACTCAGTCCTGCTGCAGGTTCAAGTAGTCAATATGTAGATACTTCTATACGTTTAAGTTTTGATTCAGCACCAACCCTTGGTGATTTGGGTGAAGTACGAATTTACAACGCAACCGATGATAGTCTTGTTGATATCATTCGTGTAGGTTCTGAAATTGATGCTTTAGGCTATCAAGGACAAGACAGAGTTCGTCGCCTTAACCTTGAATCTATCTGGGTAGACGGTAATGACTTAGTTATCAAGCCCCACAATAGTATTTTAGAGTACGGCGCTACTTATTATGTAGTTATTGGCGAAGGTGTATTAGCAGATGCCACATTAAACAATATTCCGTTTGAAGGCTTAGGCGAAAACAGTAACTGGACATTTACCACTAAGTCTAGTCCTCCTAGCGGTGATATTGTCACTGTTGATGATGACGGTAATGCTGATTTTAGAACTCTTCAAGGCGCCCTGAACTATATGATGGAAACGGTTGCCAAAGATACACCAGCAAAAATCATGGTGAAAGATGGTCTATATAAAGAGCCTCTATACTTACGCAATAAGAATAAGCTTACCATTGAAGGTGAAAGCCAAGCCAATACTGTTATTGAGTTTACTAACTATGAAAGTAAAAACGGTGGCTCAGGGTCGAGCGAAGCACCTGGCACTGGCACACCTGCTGGTGGTAGAAGCGTATTTTTGATTGAAGGTGCTGACCTATTAACCATTGAAAGTCTAACCATTCGAAATACGCACATACGTGATAATCAGTACTCGAATCAAGCTGAAACCATGTACTTCAATAGTGCCGATCGATTGGTGCTTAAAGATGTAGCGCTATTTAGTGAACAAGACACCTTGCTTGTTAAAGGTTACGTATGGGTTTATCAGTCACTAATCGCGGGTAATGTCGACTTTATCTGGGGTTATCCAAATGTCGCACTATTTGAAGAAAGCGAAATCAGAACCATTGGTGATTCTAAAAATGGCGATCCAAATACGGATACTGCAGGCGGGTATGTTTTACAAGCTCGAGTACCGAATGAGAGTGACCCTGGTTTTATTTTCCTTAACAGTGAATTCACTAACGGACCTGGACCTCTCGGCAATGGTGTACTTGATAATTCAACTTACATTGCAAGAAGCGGTGGTAATGCCAATTATTTTGATAATGTAACACTTATTAATAATAAATTTGGCAGCCATATAGCTACTAGTGGATGGGCAGTGCTAGGGGTGAATAACCAGCCAGCACCAAATCCAGCTGTACCTACTGCATTAAGTGGTTGGAGAGAGTATGGAAGTACTGACTTAGCAGGAAACCCACTCGACCTTTCAGAGCGTGTAGGCGGCTATATTCTGGATGACACTGAAATTACTGGCTTAACCCAACGTAATGACATCTTCGCTGGCTATAACAATGGCGAAGGATGGGATCCTACGATTAGCAACGAACCAGTTCTTGGTAGCATCTTAGATGACAAAGGGTTTGCAGGTTATAACTTTGACCTTACTGGCGGTGCTGGTGGAATGGTTGTGACTGTAGACAATGGGCTTGATTTAATCGCTGCCTTAGAAGAAGCATCTGACGCTAATATGCCTATCACTGTTTACGTAGATGGTCGAATTACTGATGCAAATAGCGGTGGCCTAAATCGCTCCATCGATATTAAAGACATGGACAATGTGTCTATTATTGGTGTCGCCGATAGAGGTGAATTCGATGGTATAGGTATTTCTATCAGACGTGCGAATAACATCATAATTCAAAACCTTAAAATTCATCATGTGCTCACTAGCGGCAAAGATGCTATTTCTATTGAGGGTGATAATGATGGTTCTACTACTAGCAATATCTGGATAGACCATAATGAGTTGTACAGTACTTTGGCAGTAGATAAGGATTATTACGATGGTTTAGTGGATAGTAAGAGCGGTGCGAAAAATATCACTATTTCGTACAACTACTTGCATGATCATTGGAAAGCCTCACTACACGGTCATACCGAAGATGATTCGAACAGCAGCAATACTGACCGGCTAATCACCTTCCACCACAACCGTTTTGAAAACATAGAATCTAGATTACCGCTATTCCGTTACGGTAATGGGCACCTTTACAACAATTATTACAACAACATTACCTCTACCGGGATTAACTCTCGTATAGGCGCTGAGTTGTTGATAGAAAATAATGTGTTCGAAAACACCCAAAACCCTATTGTGTCATTTTATTCAGATGTCATTGGTTATTGGAATACCCGAGGTAATGTGTTTGGCACTGGCGTAACCTGGACGACCCCAAGTGGGAACGATGTTTCTGCTGGACCAGATGCAACACCTACATCTAACTATGAAGTACCTTATAGCTATCAGTTAGAAGATGCTGATGTAGTGAAAGCCAATGTGATTAATTTCTCTGGCGTAGGGAAAATAGACCAAAGTAATTTGGATATTCCACCCATCGATGGCGGCTCTCAAGGTACTGATGTTAGCTTGCCATACAGTGAAGACTTTTCTGCAGCGGATAGCGATGAGTTCTTCTCTGCTGAGTATAAGAGTTTGCCAGGAGATAACACACTTCCTCTTAACACCATCACAGGTGGCGGTAGTGGCATCAGTATTAACGATGGTGCCATTACCCTATCAAGTGCTCGCTTCACCATAGGTGAGACAACCCCTGATGTTACAACAGCTAGTGGGGATATAAGTAGCAACGGCGTGTTTGATTTAAGTCGTGAATACAAAATACTCATGGATATAGTGAGTGTCAGTGACCCTGATGGCGACAATAACTTTATCATTTACGTTGATAACAATACCTCTGGTAGCAGTAACTCAATGCATGGTTCAAGCTCTAAGTTTTATTCAGAGCCGATTACTTCATTGACCCCAGGTTCAATCGAGATTGCGGGCTTAGTTGCCACTGAATCTTCATTTATCCAGTTACGAACTGAAAGTGGTGGTACAGTTGAAATCGATAACCTGCGTATCGAGTATGTGGGTCCTGCGGCGATTCTAGAGGAAGACTTTAATAATACAGAGGCAGATTTCTTTTCTGCTGACTTTAAAGGCTTACCAACTGATGACACCCAACCCATGTACGTTAGAACAGGTGGAACAGTTGAATTAACCGAGGGTGCACTTAGGATCAACAGCGGTCGATTCACTATTGGCCAAACCCAGCCTGATATTGAAACAGCGTCTACAGATACCAGTGCTAATGGCGCATTGGACCTAAGCCAAAACTATCAAATAGTGATGGATGTAGTGAGTGTCAGTGACCCTGATGGCGATAATAACTTCTTTATCTACGTTGACAACAATACCAGTAGTAGCAGTAAATCAATGCACGGCGGTGACTCGAAATTCTTCACTGCTGCGATAGTTGATATGACTACTGGCGAGCTAACGGTTCCTGGTTTCGTGGCAACTTCAACTTCTTTCTTACAATTACGCACAGAAAGCGGTGGCGAAGTAGTGATTGATAACTTACGAATTGTTCCAGTGGAATAGCGCAGGCGACCATTTGATCAAATCAAAATCGGTCGCGCTATTCCGATAAGGATTTATCAAAACTAAACAATAAACCAGTAGCTTTTGCTACTGGTTTTTTATTTCTACACTTAAAATAAGTGAATTTTTTATCCAGTAGTTGCGTAACAAGTTAAAATCAAAAGGAGAAACTTATTATGCAATTGTCCAACGTACTAAAAGTCTATGGGATCACTCTGATCGTTTATTTGTTAATGGATGCCATATGGTTAGGCATTGTTGCTCGACAAGACTATGTGGATGCTATTGGTTTTTTAATGCGTGAAGATGTGCCTATTTGGCCATGGGTAACCTTTTACCTTTTGTACGTATTTGTCATCCTTAAGCTTTGTATATTTTGTAGCAACAAACCAAGCTTTTCTCGTGCTCTAACGCATTCGATACTCTTAGGCGCCGCAAGTTATGGTGCTTATAACCTCACCAATTACGCAATGTTAGAAAATTGGCCACTGAATATCACGATTTCAGATTGGGTCTGGGGAACAGTGGTAACAACAACTTCGGCTATGGCGGGCTTTTTCGCGTATAAATTTTTTAATTCAAAATCCCAAACACTTGATTCAACACCTTCTTAACGATTTTATAGTCGCTACAGGACAGCCCGTTTCTGGGATTGTCCTGTGCTTGCCTCTCATGTTTTTGCAAAATGCCGATTAATTTGAACGATCGGTTTATTTGTTAAGACGCTTGGCACATTTTATCCTCGTACCTTTCTATACACTTACTCGCATCAAATTTCTACAATCAGGAAGTAATAATGCATCAACTCAAATTTATCTTAGCCACACAAACGAGGATTCCGCCGAAGGTTAAATCTATCGGCTATGCAATCTTAGTATTATTAATGACAAATGTTAGTTTTTTGGCCGCCGCAGAAGAACCAGCGCCTTTTTGTGGGATTCATTCTCAGGATAATATAGCCCTTGAAGACATTGCGCCTACTTTATATTCCATAGTGTCTGGCGCACCAGGCGAAGCCCGAAACTGGGACTTATTTAAGAGCCTGTTTGCAAACAACGGCACTATAACCCCTGTTTTTCATGAACAAGATAAACCTGTAATAGAACAGATGTCAGTTGCGTCTTTTATCGCCTTAAACGAAAGCTTATTTAATGACATTGGATTTTACGAAAGTGAGGTAGATAGCATGATCATTGAGGTTGGCCATATGGCAACCATAATAAGCCTTTACGAGTCTCGAGAAGCGCCAGGGCAGCCTGTTTATTCTACTGGTATAAATTCATTTCAACTCGTGAATGATGGTAATCGATGGTGTGTAATATCGGTGACTTGGGACAGTGACAAAGGCGGACACCCAATACCTTCTAAGCTGGCTTTGGACTAACAGCAACAGATGACTAAAAGTTCAAGCAATAAAAAAACCAGTAGCTTAGGCTACTGGTTTTAACTATTGAATATTATGTAAATTTAGGCTTCTAATTAGAAGTTAAATTTAACACCTAGTTTCCAAAGAGTTCCTAGTACGTCATAGTTACTTGGGAAAGTGTTACCGCCGTTTGAGCTAGTATCACCCGCTTCACCACCTACTACTGGAGGCTCTTTATCAAACAAGTTGTCAATACCTAAAGTAAGCTTAGCGTAATCAGTGATTGCATAGCTAGCATACAAATCAAAATAGCTATAAGAATCGATTTCTCTGAATGCTTCAAAGGTATTGTCTCTGATCGTAGGATGAACTTCCATTGAATCGTAGTATCTCCATAATAAAGACACTGTAAAGTCTTCATAATCCCAGCTTACACGTTGATTGAAGCGTAATGCCGCAATTGGGTCACAGCTTGGGCTATAGTAACCTTTACACTCTAGTACTGGAGTAGTAGAAGAGCTTTGAGATTCTTGAGATAGGTATTTGTTTAAACTACCGTCTAGTGTTAATGCACCAGCATCACCTAAAGTAAAGGCTGCACGGTATGTTGCTTCAATACCAGATGCTTTCATGTAATCTAAGTTAGATGTAAAGGTTTCAACACCTGCTAAATCACCTGTTAAGTCACCGCCTTGACGACGAATCTTAGCACACTCATTAGCATCACCTAATACATAACAACCGTCTAACACTTCTTGTGAAGAGAATTCACCGATTACATTTTCAATATCAATGTCATAGTAGTCAACAGTAATTGATAATGCATCAGCAAAATCAACTTCTGGTGAGTATACGAAACCAACAGTTAAAGTATCAGCTTCTTCTGGGTCAGGAGTGTTCAAAGGATCACTTCCAGAGAATGTATTTATCTGACCAGAAATAATATCAGGTACGTTACCTACTAGCGCAGCTGACATTCCTGTAGAGATACATAGTGCTTCTAGTTCAGCATTGATGTTACCGGCGTTAGCTACAGAACAAGGGTCAATTGTCGCATCACCAAGACCACGCGTAATTGGAGAACTTAACTCACCAACGTTAGGCGCTCGGTTTGCTTTCTGGCTCATTACACGAACAAGTAGTTCGTCAACTGGTGACCAGTTAAAACCTAGTTTCCAAGAATTAGCACGACCAAAGCTTGAGTAATCAGAAGTACGGAAACCGAATTCTAAGTTAAGACTATCGGCCATAGGTGCATCAGAAACGATTGGTAAAATACCTTCGAAGAAGAACTCTTCAACGCTATATCCACCTTCGATTGGTAGAATGTTACCACCAGCACCACCTAGACAACTTGCAGGCGCTTGTTTCCAACATTCATCAGGATTTGCTGCTGCTGTTTCTTTTCTGTGCTCATAACCAACACTGAATGCTAACGGAGAGTCAGCCGTTGGCAGCATGAAACCATCAACTTCACCAGAGATGAAACCACTGATAATTTCTTGCTCATAAGTGTCTTGTAAGAAAGCCGTTGCACTTGAATAGGCAGCCATTTCTTCTGTAATAGTGCCGAAACCACCAAATAGGTTAATAGGTACACAAGAAGAATCACCGTTACGACAGTTAACGCCGTCAACTGTGTCTAACGCATTTTGTACGTTGGTTAGGTTCGTATAACCGGCTGAAACTGATAAACGGTTAGACTCACCATACTGATAGCTTAATTCATAAGTGTAATCGTCTAAGAAAACACCACGAACACCTAAGTTTAATTGCCATAAGTCTGCATCATAGTTAGTACTACGAGGACCAAGCTCTAGAGTACGACGACGTAAACGAACACCTAAGTAATCTTCTGTGTCAACCACACCGTTGCCATTGATATCTTGCCACTGACCACCGTTTTCAGTTGTCTCTAAAAGACCACTGGTTACCGCAGCATTTGCTCGGTCTAAAATCCAAGTGAGGGCTTGAGCACCGATTAATGGGTTAGCTAATGGTAGGTCAAATGACGCACCAAAGGTACCTGAAGGCGCTACTTGCTGGCGTACAGTAGTATTGGTGAATAAGAAAGATGAGAAAACTTCAGTATCATCATTAATGTCATAACTTAACATTGCAGACGCAGTATACTTCTCACTTGGTGTTTGATAGTAGTTAAATGGGTTGAAGTTGAAACGGCTACATTCTGGCCCTATTGTACCGTCTTCACGGAACTGACCAGAACCATTTGCACCACCACCCAAGATTTCAAAACGGGTAGGAATTGCAGTAGTTGAACCACTTCCAAGTTCAAAATCAACTACATTTGGACCTTGACAATTAACAGGTGCTTCAATTGGATCTTCACCGTTTAAGAACTGCTCATAACCAGCACCGCTCGCCGTCGCGATACCTAAAAGACCCAATGAACGGTCACCTAATAAAACAGGCTTACGATCAAAATAACCAAAAGACATTACCGCATTACCGCGGCCACCGTCAAAATTGCTACCCGCAGTGAAAGATATGCTATCTTTATCACCGTCGCCTTCCATTGTTTCAGAATGGTTTAGGTCAATAGAAACACCTTCAAAGTCATCTTTTAAGATAACGTTAACCGCACCAGCGATAGCGTCAGAACCGTATACCGCTGAAGCACCACCGGTTACGATATCGACACGTTCAATAAGCGCAGAAGGGATCATTGAAGAGTCAACGCGACCACTAACGTCGAAAGGTACTAAACGTTTACCGTTGATTAAAAGCAAGTTTCTTTGCGGACCTAAACCTCGTAAATCGATAGTAGCAGCACCAGCGGTACCGTTGTTAACGTTGCCACCATCCGCAGGAATAATACCAGGCATTATTCTCAAGATTTTCTCAAATTCTGGCTCTTGCAAGAATTCAATAGCTTGCTCGTCAATTGTCATCACAGGCGATGAGGAAGCTAAATCAACAGCGCTGATTCGGCTACCAGTAATGGAAATTTTTTCCACTAACTCTTCATCTGACTCATCGGATTGAGCAAACGCGCTACCTGAAAATGCTGTAGCAGACGCAGCACTCAATGCCAAAGCCAGACGAATTGACTTCGACAGCTTAGTATTAGTGTACATATGTGGGTTCTCCCTAGTCGTTTTAATTCGGCGCTATAAGTGTGTAACGCCACTTTTTATTATTACATTTAGTAATGTGTTATCAGACTTCATACTAATAATATACACCCCTTTTTTTATTGGTCAATGCCAATGTGGATCGCAGTGTTACTATATTTCGATAGTTTACAAGCACTTGGTGTGAATAAATTGTTTCATCACTATAACAATTGAAACAAATCGTACGATTCTAATCTAATTAAAGGTGTCAATATTTGTACGAAAATTCGCCTGCAAGACAGAATCTACGTGATGAAGGGCCAATTCTGATGACTCAAAGAAAAGTCGATAAATATTTTTGAAATGGATGAAATAGTATTAGTCAACAAAATAAATAGACGAAAGTATGTAACGTTTTATTTACAATTTATTTATTTTCGCCCATTTGTATTTGTGTATGTTCGGCGGGAATTTGAACAATCTTATAATGCTAACGACATCGCAGCGGTAAATGATACATAGTTGAATTGCTGGCCTCTTTTTTCGAGGCCAGTTTGACATTTGCGCGTACGTTATGAAGTAATCACAACTCTGACTTTGTTGGTGTTACCCGTCGCTTCGTTAAATGCCGCAATAAGTAACTCTTTGTCTTCAATAAATTTCGCTTCTGTAAGCAGTAGGACTCCCTGCTCCTCAAATTTAATACGCACAGGAACATCCATACCTTCAACGCGCATGTACAAACGTGAAGAGGGTTTAGCCACCTCGTACATTTCCTGTTTGTCTTTACCTTCCAATAATTTTTTATCAGAGGTGGTGGTATCAACCTGAGCATTTGCAGATGTCACAAATAACACAGTTACTGCCGTCATCAATAGCTTATTTTTCATGGTTATCTCCTATTACTCTTCGTTTTGATTTTCACTCTTACTATTATCCTCAGAAACAGAATCAGCGTCGCTTTTGTCTTCTGAATCCCTTAATTTCTGTGGCAACATGGAATTTAACTTTTCGCCTCCTTTTGCACCAAAATCCAAAGTGCGTATAGGAAACGGAATTAAAATGTCGTTCTCTGCCAAGGTTCTATGCACTGTGGCAACCGCTTGGTGCCTTGCTTCCATAAAACCAACTTCACCCGGATACTTAATCCATAGCCATACCAGCAAATTAACACTGCTATCTCCGAAGCCCTCAGCAAACACGTTTAAATCATCATGTTTAATAACAAAATCCTTTTCTTTCAGCGCTGAAACAATCACATCTCTTGCCTTGTCCACATCGTCGGCATAGGAAATACCCACCGGCACTTCAATTCTTCTTTCACCATTAATCGAATAATTGGTCACTATATTTCGAAACAGAATTTTGTTAGGAATAATTTCTAACTGACCGTAAAAGGTTTCAACCAAGGTGTTACGCAGATTAATCGCTTTAACGGTCCCAAACACCTTTTCGGCTTCAATTACATCGCCAATTTCAAAAGGTTTTCTTATTCCCATGGCGATGCCCGCAATCAAATTTTCTGTCATATCCTGAAATGCAAAACCGATGGCTAGACCTACTATGCCTGCACCCGCTAATAACGACGTCACAGTTCCCGTTAAGCCCAAAAATTCTAAGGCGATAAAAATACCTGTAACAAAGATAATGACTTTAAAAATTGCCGCTAAAAGTCCCGCTATTTGCCTTGAATCAAACACCCGTAGAAGCAGGTTCAGCATTATTTTGCCGGCGATCCGCGAAATTATGGCAAATATGATCGCAATCACGATTGCAACGACTAAATTAGGGAGATGTTTGATTAGGGTCTCTGTCCACTTATCCATTTTCTCAAAAATTATCTGCCAAAAATTATTGAGTGACTTAAGTTCCACTGACACCATCTCCAAAATTCTATGATCACACTGATTTATGGACAGTAAGCGAAATTCAAGCCAGACTTAACCTTATGTTTTTACTGAATTTAATATTTTTTAGGACAGTTTGTTATGAAGAAACTACAAAGGGGTTCGTAATATTTGCACAAACACACAACCAAAGACGATATCGAGCTGAACTTGGTTCAACCCTTTGATATTTTGATGTGACTTAAGGGGAGTTAACTATCGGATTGCACTTGAACCGTTCTGCGCCTTTCAATAGACGGCGTCGCTCCCACGGTTTCATGCCAGCGCTTAAAGAATTGTTGAATGATTTTCTGTTTCAATTCGATGCTTTGTTCAACCGGACAGAAAATATCCACACTGATGCAAATTTTGGCGAATTGATTCGTTTCAATAGTGAAATTGGGTTGGACCGGAATAAACTCTACATCTAGTCGTTTTTCAATCACCCCTTTGTAACGTTGCGCCACGTCTACAAAGTCTTTAAAGAACTCCTCAGCGTCTTTGCGCAACTCATCGATAATAGGAAATACATCTACCGTTGGTTCACATGTAATAGTAAAACTACTTAAGGTATAACGGCGCAAGAAATTTAGATTGCGCACCGGCTTCAACAAAATTTGATTGTTAGGGATGAAAATATGTTTGCCGGTGTAGCTATAGTTATTTTGATCTACTTCTAAAAGGGTTATTTTTGTCCAGTCAGCAGCGATCACCTCGCCTACCCCATCGGTCATTTGAACCCAATCACCTATTCTAAATGGCCGTGCACTCAGGTAATAAAAATAGCCGATGAAACATTGTAAATATTCCTTGGTCGCAAACACTATGGCTACCATGAAGGCCGCAATAGATAGTGCAAATGATTGAATTTCTCCTGACCAGAACACTAGTAGTAAAATTACCATACTAACGTTCACGACATTGCGCATTGTGTTCACTTTAGATCTGTAATCTAACCGATTATGTTTTGAGTGCTTCACAATCGCACGAGTTAAAATGGCTTTGATCAAAGCAGCTACAATTACGGCTGTAATGGTAAGCACCCCTTTGAACATAGTCGGATCAGCAGTTAAGTCGTGCAAAATTTTCATCAATTACCTTAAAATTCGATGCTGTATAACAGGTTATAAATCAAAATCCATGAGCGCCTAAAAAATATACGCTAATGCTATTTTTTGCCACCACCAAGGCAATTTGGAGATTGCGGGCTTTGTTGTTGTTTTTTGTCCCACTCTTCACAAGTATAGGTATGCAGTGCCAACGCATGCACGGGGCCGGCCAACTCTTGAGCAACTAATTCGTTTATAAGTCGGTGACGTTGAATCAGGCGTTTACCATTAAAATCATCCGTAACCACGGTGACTTTAAAGTGGGTTTCTGAATTCGCTGGCACATTATGCATATGGCTTTCATTTTCAACAGATAAAAAGCTCGGAGATAGTGCTTGTTGAATTTTGTCTGTAATTTGGTTTTGAATCTGCATCTGTGTCCTACAGTATGATCTGTCTAAAGGTTAAATTTATCCTAGGGGATGCTACCTGTTTTGTCTTATTAATGCCATGGTTCCAATACTCTTGAGTGCTTCCTCGCATAATTAATAGACTACCATGGTGTAATTCCACTCTGTGTTTTTGTTGATTGATTTTATGAACAAAATCTAAATTTCGCGATTGCCCCAAACTTACCGAAGCAATTATAGGATATTTCCCCAGCTCTTTTTCATCATCTGAATGAAAACCCATGCTATCCATACCGTCTCTGTATAAATTGGCCAGTACAGAGTTAAATTCTGTATTACAGACCTGTTCACATTTGGCTTTTAGCGCCAGTAAAGCGGGTGTCCATGGCTTTGGAAGCATTTTAATTCCCGAATACATATAACTGGCATTATGCTCACCATGCCAAGATTGAAGTCTGGGAATTTTACGGGTTTTGCCAAAGAGCACAATGTTATCCCGAGACCAAGGTAACTCCTTATGCAGAGTTTCAAAATACTCCCAGGCAGCATCATAGGGCAGCCACTTTCGAGAATAAATTAAATCCGCATCATTGAGCTTTAGCCGCTCAAATTTTGTATCTTGATCAAAAACAAAGCTTGTCTGCATAGATGAATTTAGAGCCTGCTTATCTTTGGCATTCATATTTTAAAATAGATGGTACAATCGGGGTAGTTTATCATTAATGAGTAAGTGTTTTGAGTAAAACAAGCGTTGAGATAGCTGGAAAACAATTAGTGCTATCTCGATTTCCTGTCACTAGAGATAATTCTTTGCAAGCTTGGGATTCTGCAGATGAATTATTAATTGATCATATCAACAATGAAATTGATCAGAATGACCTCCAAAATATGTTGATTTTTAATGATGATTTTGGCGCTCTCACCTGCTATTTCGCTGAATTTCAGCCAACTTTTGTGTCTGATTCTTTCATGAGCCATTGCGGTACAAAAAAAAATCTTGCTCAAAATAACATTCAACAAGAGATTGCTTTTTGTGATGTCTTAAACTTTGAGTCGTACTGCAAAAATAAGCCAAAGCTTGTGGTAATTAAAATCCCTAGGACGCTAGCTCTGTTAGAACAGATATTAATCAGTTTATCACCCTTGCTGACGGAAAGTACCCAGATCATAGGTGCGGCGAAAACCAAAATGGTGACAAACTCTGTGTTGAAACTTTTTGAGCGCCATATTGGTAAGACCAATACATCTCTAGCAGTCAAAAAATCCAGATTGATTTTTGCTCAACCCGCACTTTTAACCCATAAAGAATCGCCTTATCCGACCGTGGTGAATGACCCAGATATTTGTTTCGAACTTTACAATCATGCAAATGTGTTTTGTCGCGACCAATTAGATATTGGGGCTCGTTTTCTGCTAAAGCATTTTCCTAAAAACCACCAGAACACCTCCGCTAAAGTCATAGATCTAGGTTGTGGAAATGGAGTGCTAGGGACAGCATTTAGTTTACTTAATCCTGAATGTGAGCTGACCTTTGTGGATGAATCTTTTATGGCAGTGGCTTCTGCAAAACTAACGTTTGAGAAAGCATGCAAAAATAGACAAGCTAATTTCGTTGTTAGTCATTGTTTAAGTAGTTTACCCTCTTCTGATAAAGGAAATATCGACCTAGTACTCTGTAATCCGCCCTTTCACCAACAAAATACCATTACAGATGAAATCGCTTGGAGCATGTTCAGCGATGCATATAAATTTCTGAAAATAGGTGGAGAATTAAGAATTGTTGCCAATCGGCATCTAGATTATATGAGTAAATTACGTAAACTATTTGGCGGCGCTAAAGTCATAACCAGCAATAAAAAATTTACAATTTTAAGTGCAACAAGGAGAAATTAATGGGTAAATTTATCGCCCTCTGTTTTTTAGTCAGCGCGATTTTCACATCGTCAGCCTACGCAGATAAAAAGGACTTAGGTGAAAGTGTACAGCCCAATAATTATTATCCAAGAGTTCAATTTGAAACAACCTTGGGAAATATTACCGTAGAACTTAATCGACGACGTGCGCCCATCACGGTGAATAACTTTTTACGCTATGTAAAAATTGGGCAATACGATAACACCATTTTCCATCGCATTGTCTATGACTATATTATTCAAGGCGGCGGTTATTCCCCTGAATTTGAATTGAAAATGCAGTTTGCGCCTATTTTTAATGAGTCAGGCAATGGCCTTAAAAATGAACAATACAGCATTGCAATGGCACGCCAATCAGATCCCCACTCAGCTGTTCGACAATTCTTTTTCAACGCTCAAGACAATGATAACTTAGATCCAGGCAAAGATTGGGGCTATACGGTTTTCGGCTATGTTGTAGAAGGCACCGAACTGATTGATAAAATGGCTGTAGTAGAAACCGAGCTCAATATGGTTTCAATGTTTAGCGACGTGCCTGTAGAACCTATCATACTAAAAAAAGTTACCATCTTACCTGAAGCTTGATTTACACACCTATCAAGGGCTGTAAAAGCATTTACCGCTAGTTTATGACAGCCCATCACCCTTTTCAATTTGACAAAAGTCCTTGTTCAAATTGCATAATCTACTGCTTTATAGTTAAAAAAAAACGAACTATTTAAGCCCTTTATCAGTTCAATATGAACAACATTGGTCTAAAGTAGTGACCATAGAGTAAGTATGTTACTGGCATTTTGCATAAGGAGTTCCATGAAAGCATCTGATTTAATGGTGAAGGCACTTGAAGCTGAAGGCGTAGAGTTTATTTTCGGCATACCAGGTGAAGAAAATCTGGATTTACTAGAGTCACTACGTGAATCCAGCATAAAGTTAATATTAACTAGACACGAACAAGGCGCCGGCTTTATGGCCGCTACTTATGGCAGATTGACCGGTAAGGTTGGCGTGTGCATCTCCACGCTAGGACCAGGGGCAACTAACTTAGTAACCAGTGCCGCTTACGCGCAATTGGGAGCGATGCCAATATTAATGATAACTGGCCAAAAACCTATAAAGACCAGTAAACAAGGGCGTTTTCAAGTTATCGACGTTGTCGATATGATGCGACCAATTACCAAATACACAACTCAGGTTGTCAGCGGCGATCGCATTCCATCGGTTGTTAGAGAGGCTTTTAGAATTGCCAGTGAAGAGCGCCCAGGCGCTGTGCATATTGAACTTCCTGAAGATATCGCTGACGAGGAAACCAAGGCATCCTTGATCCCCCCAAGTGTGGTAAGGCGCCCGATTGCTGAGTACAAGGCGATCAATAAAGCGGTTGAAATGATTGAAAAAGCAAAGTCGCCTTTACTGTTAATTGGCGCAGGTGCCAACCGTAAACTGACAGCAAAAATGCTACGTGAATTCGTGGATAAAACTGGCATTCCTTTTATCACTACTCAAATGGGTAAAGGCGTAATTGATGAAACCGATCCCTTGTTTGTCGGCAACACCGCCTTATCCAGCGGAGACTTCGTGCACCGCGCAATCAAAAGAGCTGATTTGATTATAAACGTTGGACACGATGTTGTGGAAAAACCACCTTTCTTCATGGAAAGCAATGGTCAAAAAGTTATTCATATTAATTTTGATTCTGCGGCAGTCGACCCAGTTTATTTTCCGCAGTTAGAAGTGGTCGGCGACATTGCTAATAGTATTTGGCAAGTTAAAGAAGCGATTCAATCCCAGCCACATTGGAAACTAGACTTTTATAAAGATGTGCATGATGCCTATTGTGAGCATAGAACTCAGGCAGAAAAAGACGACAGATTCCCTATATTACCTGAGCGATTAGTCAAAGAAGTTCGCGAATCAATGCCCAACGATGGAATTGTAACCCTTGATAATGGCGTGTATAAAATCTGGTTTGCCAGAAACTACGCAGCAAACTTCCCCAATACGTTACTTCTTGATAATGCGCTAGCCACCATGGGAGCAGGCTTACCATCAGCCATGGCCGCAAAATTAGTTTACCCTGACAAAGCTGTATTATCGGTGTGTGGTGACGGCGGCTTTATGATGAACAGTCAGGAATTAGAAACCGCGGTACGACTGAATTTACATATAGTGGTAATTATTTTACGCGACGATGCTTATGGCATGATTAAATGGAAACAAGCCAATATGGGATTTGGAAACTTCGGTTTAGATTATGGTAACCCAGATTTTGTGAAATACGTTGAAAGTTACGGTGGCAAAGGCTGGAGAGTCAATTCTGTCGCCGAATTAGGCAATAGAATCAAGGAGTGTTTATCAGATCATGCTGTCCATCTTATTGATGTTGCAGTTGATTACAGTCTGAATGACCAAACGCTGAACAAAACAATCAAAGAATTAAGTGAAAAACTTTAAGGACATAGAATGCTAGCAGATAAATATCCCTATTATTTGGCGAATGAACCGATTTATGCAAATACTGACCTTAGTGTTGTTGACAAATATACTCAAGAAACCGCTACCAAAGTAGCGATGGCAGATGCCAGCGTCATCGATAAGGCAATTGCTGCGGCAGAAGCTGCGCAACCAGAAATGACCAAGATGCCGCCTTATAAGCGCCAGCAAATTTTAGAACATTGTATAAAGCGGTTTAAAGAACGCGCTGATGAATTGGCTGATGCTTTGTGTATCGAAGCGGGAAAACCGATTAAAGATGCCAGAGGTGAGGTTACGCGCCTGATTGATACTTTCAAAATTGCGGCTGAAGAAGCGGTGCGTATTAATGGTGAAGTGACCAATCTGGAAATTACCGAACGAGCGAAAGGCTATACTGGCATGTATAAACGAGTGCCTATAGGCCCTTGCTCCTTTATTTCACCGTTTAACTTTCCGTTAAACTTAACTGCGCATAAAGTAGCACCAGCTATTGCAGCAGGCTGTACCTTCATTTTAAAACCTGCTAGTCGCACTCCCATAGGTGCTTTGATAATTGGTGAAATTTTAGCTGAAACTGACTTGCCAAAGGGTGCATTTTCAATCTTACCTTGTAGTAGAGACGGAGCAGACTTATTCACTACAGATGAGCGTCTTAAGCTGTTGAGTTTCACTGGCTCTCCTGATGTCGGTTGGGCACTTAAAGCAAAGGCCGGGAAGAAACCTGTGGTGTTAGAATTAGGCGGAAACGCCGCTGTGGTTGTGGATCATGACACCGATTTAGAAGACGCAATTGAGCGCATTATTTTTGGCGCTTATTATCAGTCAGGACAAAGTTGTATCGGCGTTCAGCGAATTTTAGTGCACACTTCATTGTACGATGATTTTAAAGCCCGCTATGTGAAAAAAGTTTCAGCTTTAGTGCATGGTAATCCTCACAGCGAAGAGACTTTCGTCGGGCCTATGATTGCGCCATCAGAAGCTGAGCGCTTGGAAAATTGGATCAATGAAGCCAAAGATAAAGGTGCCAGTGTGCTTTGCGGTGGTGAACGAGACGGCGCAATGTTGCAAGCCACGGTGTTAGAAAATGTCCCTCGCGAATGTAAGATAGTATCAGAAGAAGCCTTTGGTCCTGTGTCTGTGCTCAGTCAATTTTCAGATTTCGATGAAGCGCTAGCGCGTGTTAATGATTCCCAATTTGGACTGCAAGCCGGTATTTTCACTCGGGACATCTACAAAGCCCATAAAGCATGGGATGTATTAGAAGTTGGCGGTGTCGTTATTGGTGATGTGCCCAGTTGGCGAGTCGACAACATGCCTTATGGCGGTGTTAAGGATTCAGGGCTTGGCCGCGAAGGTATTCGTTATGCCATTGAAGATATGACCGAACTGCGTTTAATGGTATTGCGTACGCCGCAAAAATAAGGGAATAATCTAATCGTCTTTGCAGCAAAACAACCAAGTTTTGCTGCTCCTTAGTCTTTTTAAAATTAATTTACCACTGAAGTCCAAGATGGTTATTTAATTCTGTCAGTAATAATGTCTCAATTTCGTCCTGCAAAATTGCACCGCGGGGATATTTGGGTGCCAATAAATCATTAACAATAACAGCAGAGTCCCAGCCCTTTGTATGTTGCATAAAGAAGCGTACTTCTTGAAGCCCTCCTACTTGGTAGCAGCCAGCTAGACAAGTTAGTACATAAGATAAGTAAACAGGGTAATCTGTTGTAGAGGGGTAAACTTCTAACGATTCACAAATATAAATGTCAGCGGTCGAAAAATAATCTTGTAACGAATTGGGGATTTCACTTTCTATTGTTGGAAATGTGATCTCATCTACTGTTATTTTTGTGAATTTATAATCTCGTTCCCGCAATGAAAATTCTGATGAAAATTGCATGGGTACCAGATGAGCGTTTAATTGTCGCCCTTTAGTCTTAGTTGCGCCTACGTATGTTTGCTGTTCATGAAAACCTCTAGTAATCCATGCTCTAGACCAATCTTTAATAGTCACAGGGAGTACACTTGTGTATACCTTTGAGTAAATTTCTCTACTCTGTTGACTCAATAATGAGCCATATCCTGCTATAAGAACTTTGTCTTTAGTTGCATTGAGGAAGTGAGAATAATCAGTCATACAAGGAGAACGGAAGTACTTGTCGAATATGTGGTTTGCCAGTTTTTAACATCAACAATCGATCAACACCTATCGCCACGCCAGAGCATTCTGGCAAGCCACTTTCAAGGGCTGATAAAAATGCATGGTCAATAGGTTTAATCTGTTTGTTTAGTTTTTTTCTTTGTTTGTTATCTTGCTTAAATCGAATAGCCTGCTCTTTGGAATCCGTTAACTCTTCAAAGCCATTGGCCAGTTCCAACTGTTTAAAGTACATTTCAAATCTAAGCGCTGTATGCTTATCCCCAGATAACTTTGCTAGGGAAGCTTGAGATGCAGGGAAATGGGTCACAATAACAGGCTTGTCCTGACCAATTTTAGGCTCTATATGACGGTTAAATAATACCTGTAACAAACTATCAATAAAATACTGGGAGTCTGAACTTTCTGTCTTTAATAACTCAGCGTATTCTAGCAAGTCATATCGTTCAGCCATTATTAACATATCTTCAAGACTTACTGAAAGAGGATTAAATCCTAATAGATTTTGGAATACCTGTTGATAGGTAATTTGTTCTGATGATATGCCTAATAGTACATTTACCAATGCACTTATCTCATCAATAAGTTGTTGCATTGAGAAACCACAACGATACCATTCAAGCATAGTAAATTCAGGGCTATGATGCCGCCCTACTTCATCGTTTCTGTAACTCTTGCCTAAATAAAAAATATCACCACTACCCGCTGCCAGCAGCCGTTTCATATAAAACTCAGGTGACGTTTGTAGATACAATAACGTACTTTCTTGGCTGCCGGGTAACTGATGCTGGGTTTCTAAGGCTTCAAGGAAAACATCTGTCACCGTGCCTCTTGATAATGCAGGCACATCGACTTCCAGCACTTCTCGCTGTTTGAAAAATTCACGAATATTAGAAAGAAAAGCTGCACGAGTGTGCAGCATTTCAATATCAGATGATGGGTACCACCCCATATTAACCTTTACTTTTGAACGCGAGAAACGTATTCACCACTACGAGTATCGACTTTGATCACTTCGCCAGTTTGCACAAATAAAGGAACGCGCACAACTGCACCTGTGGCTAAGGTTGCTGGTTTTCCACCTGTGCCTGCTGTATCGCCTTTTAATCCAGGATCGGTTTCAACAATTTCAATTTCAACAAAATTAGGCGGTGAAACAGCTATTGGGCTACCATTCCATAAGGTCAGTGTACACACATCATTTTCAACCAACCACTTAACATTATCACCAACCGCTTTTTCATCTGCTGCGATTTGCTCAAACGTCTCATTATTCATAAAATGCCAGAATTCACCATCGTTGTACAAATAGGCTAAATCGGTGTCCATTACATCAGCACCTTCAACACTTTCACCTGAACGAAACGTTTTTTCTAAGACCTTACCGGAAATAAGTTTGCGTATTTTTACGCGGTTGAACGCTTGCCCTTTTCCTGGTTTTACGTATTCATTTTCTAAAATTGCACAAGGCTCACCGTCAAGCATGACTTTAAGACCGGCTTTAAATTCATTTGTGCTGTAATTCGCCATGTAGTCCTCTGATTAATTAGCGGGTAAACTATACAAATGCAGATAATACAGAAAAATTTCATCGAAGTAGAGAGCGACTGGCAAAAAGAACTCGCAAATTCGTTTACCAGACCCGACACTTTACTTGAATATTTAGGCTTAGATCCTAATAAATACAGGTCGCACTTTGATGCGCGGCAACTATTTCCTATGCGAGTGCCCCGCTATTTTGCTAGTCTGATGGAAAGTGGTAATTGGCACGATCCCTTACTGCAACAGGTGATGCCTCATTCGAATGAATATTTAGATTTCGAAGGATTTTTACCAGACCCGTTGCAAGAACAAAAAACAACTTCCCCTGGAATATTGCACAAATATCAATCAAGAGTGCTTCTGATTGTCAAAGGCGGCTGTGCAATCAATTGCCGATATTGTTTTCGACGCCACTTTCCATATCAGCAAAACGCCATGAGCAAAGGCGATTGGATTTCTGTTTTTTCATCTATTCAACAAGACAAAAATATAAATGAAGTCATCTTATCCGGTGGCGATCCACTTATGGCTAAGGACAGTCATTTGTCTTGGATGTGCCAACAAATTGAACAGATCCCGCACATTAAAAGGTTAAGAATCCATACTCGGTTACCTGTTGTATTACCGCAAAGAATTAATGCAGAATTTTTAGCATGGTTAACGCAAAGTCGGCTGCAGAAAGTAATGGTGTTGCACATTAATCATGGAAATGAAATTAGTCCTCTTTTGGCAGAAAAAGTCGCTAAATTAAATGCCTCTAAAGTAACTGTATTGAATCAAGCCGTATTATTAAAAGGTATAAACGACACCTTGGATTCACAGGTTAATTTGCACGAGGCAAGTTTTTCGGCAGGGATTATTCCGTATTATTTACACTTATTAGATAAAGTAAAAGGTGCAGGTCATTTCGATGTTTCTCATGAGAAAGCAGTAACCTTAGCGCAAGAACTGTTAACTAAGTTACCAGGCTTTTTAGTACCAAAGCTTGTCAGAGAGATCCCAGGCGAATCCAGTAAAACACCAGTAGACCTATATGCAAACCAAAGCTAACTATCAGCATTAATGGCATTGTTTAGATAAAAGATTTAAAACCCTCGGTTGGTGAATATTGTTTTCAAGCTATTTTGTTTTTTTGTTCAAAACATTGTTTATAGCAGGAGAAGAATTGCAGTAACTGTGGGCAAAAATCCAAGAGTTGCTTATAACAATTTGTAAAATATTTGTATTTTTATTATAACCACTCGAAGTTTTACCACCCATTCGAATCTTAATTTGTTAAAATTTAGTTAACGTATAAACAAATTACATAACGCCTCACGTTTGACCGAATAGCTTGAAAAACCTATACTTTAGGGTATTACGTTACAGCTAATTACATGATGTAGTAGAGACTTTTCGCAACGAAGTTTTAATGCATGTAAATTATTAGTAAACGTAATATTTAAAAAAAATGAAATGTTTGATTGTCGCTATTTTTTTTTGTAAGCTAGCGACCGCGCTTTTTTTGAATAAATGAGAGTTTAATGAAAGCGCTTTCATAGCTACTTTTCAACACGTTTAGTGCATGAAAATGGTAAAGGAAAAACGACAAGTTAAACGATATAGCACATTCATCATTGTGGGATCTGGAGAAAGCACATGGCTAGAAGAAAGTTTGCCAAGACACAACTGGCAACAAGTTTATCATTAATATTAGGTGTTTCGATGTCGACACCGCTATTAGCTCAAGAAGATAGTAGCGCAGATGGCGAAACTGAAGTCATTCAGGTAACCGGTATTCGAGGTAGTTTACAAGAAGCAGCCTCGATTAAACGTTCATCCGCAGGTGTTGTTGACGCAATTTCTGCTGAAGATATAGGTAAATTTCCTGATACAAACTTAGCAGAATCATTGCAGCGTATTACCGGTGTATCGATAAGCCGAACTAATGGTGAAGGTTCTGAGGTTACTGTTCGTGGTTTTGCTGGCGGTAACAACATGATTACCTTAAATGGCAGAACCATGCCAGCCGCTATCACTTATGGCGCAGGCTCTGGCGCTGATGGTACGACTCGCGGCGGTAACACCCGTTCATTTGATTTTGCAAACTTAGCTTCTGAAGCCATTCGTGCTGTAGAAGTTTACAAAACCGGTAAAGCTAACATAGCCACTGGTGGTATTGGTGCAACCATCAACATCATAACCGCCAAGCCTTTAGATCAAGAAGGCTTTGTTGCCACTGCTGGGGTTAAAGCTGTAAACGATACCACGAATCGTACTGGTGATGATATTACGCCAGAAGTGTCGGCCATTGTAAGTTATGCAAACGATGATGCGACTTGGGGTGTTAGTGTTGCGGCTATCCACCAACAACGAGATTCTGGCTACACTGGCGCAACCGTAAACAACTGGAACATAGATTATTGGGATGACATTGCAGATCCTGATAGATTGTGGAACAACGCAGATGCTAACTATGTAAATGCACCTGAACAAGGTCAGTTATATGCACGTCCGAATGATATCCGTTATGCGTTTTCTAATACTCAACGTACAAGAGATAATCTTCAGTTAAATCTTCAATTTGCACCTACTGATAATTTCACAGGTTCTATCGATTATACCTTTGCTGAAAACGAAATTGTTGAGCAACGTGGTGAAATTACCAACTGGCTTCAGACAGGTACCAATACTGATACAGTTGAATTTGATAACTCAGTTGTAAAAACACCAATTTACGTATCAGAAGTATATGCTGGCGGTATTGATGAAGGTTATGAGCAACAATGGCGCGAACAAACTAACACGTTAGATTCCATTGGTGTTAATTTTGAATATGCAGTCAGTGACGACTTTACCATCATTTTTGATGCTCACGACTCAGAAATGCACAGCCGAGGCACAGGTCCTAGAGGTTCAGGTGAAATCGCAGTGGGTCTTGGTGCGCCAACAGTTACTGATCGCGAATGGTTCTGGGATGGTGAATTACCCACTTACTTGAACAGTTATGATGACAGTATCCGCGGTGCCAACAATAACGGACAAGTTGACGCAGGCGATGTCGGCTCGTCAATCGCGCGTATCAGAAACGCATCACAAAAATCTACCATTACACAATTTAAATTAGACGCTGAATATATGTTGGATAACGGCCGCTTTGATTTTGGTATCGAAGCGCGTGAAATGGAATCGCGTTCTTTCCAAACTGCCGGTAACAACATCGCACTAGGTAACTGGGGTGTTGCTAATCCTGGCGAATTTGGTGATTTGATTCAGCCATTCGATCTGCCTGGCGAATTTGATGATTACGGGGTAAGAGCTGGCGGATATGGCTTCATTGCAGATGCAAGAGAACTTTATACTGCAGCTGAGAGTTTATATCCTGGTATTCCTTCTGGCACAGAAACCGCACTTTCATTTGACGATACCATCCAAGAAGACACGCTAGCAGCGTATGCTCAAGTTGCTTTAGATGGTGAAATTGGTGATATGTTCTTTAGCGTACTTACTGGTATTCGTTACGAAGAAACGGAAGTTACATCGACATCTTTGGTGGGTTCAACCTACTTCCAGTGGGAAGATAACAACGATATCATAGCTTATGTCGATGGAAGTGTTCCGCCTTCTCCTGCCAGTGCAGAAAACAAATATGATTTCTTACTGCCAAGCTTAGACGTAAAACTTGAAATTACTGATGATTTAATTGGTCGTTTCTCTTACAGTAAAACTATTGCTAGAGCTGGCTTAGGTAGCCTAGGTGTTTCTGCAAGTAACTTTGCTGGCGGTGGTGGTTCAACCTTGCTAGGTGCACAACCTACAGCTAACGCGTCGAACCCTGGTTTGCTGCCATTAGAGTCTTCCAACGTTGACTTATCTTTAGAGTGGTATTACGACCCCACTAGCTATGCATCTGTCGGATTGTTCCAAAAAGATGTGGTTAACTTCTTAGGATCTCGCCAAGTTGACCAAACCTTACTTGGTATTCGCGATGTTACTGGTGGTCCTCGAGCTCAAGCCGCGGCTCAAGCCTTGCAAGATCGTGGCTTTGCTGTTGACGATACTTCCTTGTACGCAATGGCAGTATTGTTGAGTCAGCCAGGTGCCTTCCCGAACGGAGCTGACGACTACACAGGTACACCTGAGCAAATTCAGCAATTAGCAGAAACTGCAGGCTGGGACTTAAGAGCAAATGATTCAGATCCGCTGACGGTGTTTAGAACCAGCACGCCGGACAACAACCGCGCGGCCAAGATTTACGGTGCAGAGTTTGCGGTACAGCATTTCTTCGGCGAAACTGGTTTTGGTGTTCAGGCGAACTACACCATTGTACGTGGCGATGTAGGCTTTAATAACGAAGCTGATCCGAATGAATCTCAGTTCGCACTTGTGGGTTTAAGTGATACGGCTAACTTGGTTGCACTTTATGAAAAAGACGCATTACAAGCGCGTATCGCATTAAACTGGCGTGACGAGTATTTGGCAGAAGTTAACAAGGGTAGTTCGAATAACCCTCGTTATGTAGAAGCTTACACACAGATCGATATTAATGTTAGTTATGATATTAGTGAAAATCTGACAGTATTCTTCGAAGGTTTAAACATAACCGAAGAAAATATTCGTGAACATGCGCGTAACGAAAGACAGTTATGGTATTTAACTGAACTTGGTGCTCGTTACAACCTTGGTGCTCGATACAAGTTCTAAGTATAAGAACTCAGCACTGGTAACTTAAGTTGCCAGTGCATTGGCTATCAAAAAGCCGCTGATAAAAGCGGCTTTTTCAATTCTAATCAATAACTAGTAAGCTTGTTTCAAATGGGCATTATTGTAAACTGCTTTTTATTAACGGGAAGCAAAATCAGCATTTAGTGGCCGAAGGATATTGTATACATGGCAAATCATGCGTTATTAAATAATATTACTCATAAAGACACCAAAGTCATTTCTCACTATGGAAGTCAGTATGGCGACAACCTAGCAAGTGTCTTAGTGTTTCCTACTGAATTTATAGAATTGCAAAAACATTACCCTATCTTCCTTCGACAAGACCAAGGATCGGGAAAGTATCAATGCGCTGTTCTCTTGGGCTTGGAAAAAGATGAAAATTTGTTTTTAGATGAGTCTCACCCTTCAGGCTGGAATGCTGATTATGTACCAGCCATAGTAAGTCGAGGTCCATTTCTTATTGGCTTTCAACCGCAAGAAGACTCAGATGAGCAAAAAGCCGTAATTCATATTGATATGGATCATCCAAAGGTCAATGAAAATGAAGGACAATCCGTATTCTTAACGCACGGTGGAAATAGTCCTTATTTGGAACATATATCTAAATGTCTGCAGGTAATTAATTCTGGTATGAACATGCAAGCCGATATGTTGGCAAAATTTGTTGAATTAGACCTAATTGAACCCGTTAACATCGATTTTGAATTGGCAAACGGTGAAAAGCGGCAACTTTCAGGTAACTTTACCATTCATGAAGAGAAATTATCATCTTTACCTGCGCAGAGCTTATATGATCTAAATAAAGCTGGGTATTTACAACTTGCTTTCGCAATTATTTCATCCATGACCAATGTGAGAAAACTAATCAATTTAAAAAACTTACGCTTGGCGCAATAGCACGGGGCAACATGTTACCCATAAGTAAAAAAGTCAAAGAAATTGAGATTGTCGAGCCGGGTCAAATTCCTGAAGACATAGATTCAAATCTTGAGCCTCTAATTTTAAGAGGTTTAGTAAAAGATTGGGATCTGGTTCACATAGGTAAAGAGTCAGATACAAAAACTGCGGCTCATTTGAAATCATTTTATAATGGTCGTCCTACTCTCACTTACTTTGGCAGTCCAGACTTGCTGGGGAAATACGGCTACAACGAAAACGCTACTGAACTCAACTTTGAAAAACGTAAAGCGCAATTAGATGAAGTCTTAGACCAAATTGTTAGCCATATCCAAGATGAATCGCCACCCAGTATTTATATCGCTTCAAACGTTATTGATTTAAATTTTCCAGGGTTACGAAAAAACAATGACTTAGATATGTCATTCGCCACTAAGAATCCCAATTCAGAACCGCCAATTCCAAGTATTTGGATCGGTAATAAATCCATTGCGAGATGCCACTATGACGCCTCGGATAATATTGCTTGCGTGGTAAAAGGTGAGCGTCGCTTTATTTTGTTTCCGCCTGATCAAATCGAAAATTTGTATCCTGGCCCCTTATCGCCAACACCCGGCGGCCAAGCTATTAGCATGGTGGATTTACACAACCCAGATTATCTACAGCATCCGAAGTTCAAACAAGCGGTAGAGCATGGACTAGTTGCGGAATTAGCGCCCGGAGACGCTATCTTCATTCCAAGTATGTGGTGGCATCAGGTAGAAGGGTTAGGGAATTTTAATATTCTGGTCAATTATTGGTGGAGTGCAGCCGAGCGATTTATGGGCTCGGCTATGAATGTACTTTATCATGCAATGTTGAGCCTGCGTGATAAACCTCCCCATGAAAAAGCCGCATGGAAGCATGTATTTGATTACTACATATTCAATAATCAATCGCTACCAACTGAACATTTACCTGAAGAGTCCCATGGATTTCTTGAGCCCATGGACGAATTTAAATCTCGTCAGTTACGCGCCATGTTAATCAACAAATTAAATAGATAAAGAGAGTTTAGCAGTGAAAAATACGGTTCAGACCATTGTAATCGCCGGCGGAGGAACTGCCGGTTGGACAGCAGCAGCTGCAATTGCTAAGCAAATGGGACCTACGGTGAATCTTATTCTGGTGGAGTCTGATGATATTGGTACTGTAGGAGTTGGTGAAGCTACAATTCCACCAATGCGAGTCTTTCATAAACTATTGGGCATTAATGAACAAGACTTCATGCGAGCAACCTCTGCAACCTTCAAATTGGGCATTCAATTTGAAAATTGGGGACAAAAAGGTGATACCTATATCCATTCATTTGGGCTGACGGGCAGAGAAAGTTTTGTTGCGCCTTTTCATCATTTTTGGCTGTATGGTAAAGAACAAGGATTTGCCAAAGAATTTGGTAAGTATTGTTTTGAACTAGAAGCGGCAAAACAAGACAAGTTCGCCACATCTGAAAAGGCAAACGTCCAATTCGCCTATCATTTAGATTCCAGTCAATATGCTGTGCTGTTAAGAAATTACAGTGAAAGTCGCGGCGTTGTCAGAAAAGAAGGCAAAATTAAACAGGTAAAACAAGACCCAACATCTGGCTTTATCCAAAGTATAGTGCTTGAATCAGGAGAAGAAATTGCTGGCGATTTCTTTATCGACTGCACGGGATTTAGAGGTTTACTCATAGAAGAAACCTTAAAAACGGGTTATCAAGATTGGTCCCATTGGCTTCCTTGCGATAGTGCGGTGGCAGTGCAAACCGAAAGCGTCGGAGCCCCAAGACCTATTACTAGAGCTATCGCCCACGATAGTGGCTGGCAGTGGCAAATTCCTTTGCAACATAGGGTCGGCAATGGCTTAGTTTATTGCAGTCAATATATGCCCGACGAAGAGGCAATACCATTTTTGCTTAACGAAGTATCGGGCACTCCCATTACTCAACCTAAAGTCATTAAATTTAAGACCGGAAGACGGCTAAAAGCATGGAATAAAAACTGCTTGGCCTTGGGCTTGTCTAGCGGCTTTGTTGAGCCACTTGAATCAACCAGTATTCATCTTATTATGATGGGTATTATTCGATTCCTTAAACTGTTTCCAAATGGTGTTGTCAATCAGACCATTGAAGATGAGTATAATCGTCAAACCATAGATGAAATTACCAAAATCCGTGATTTTATTATTTTGCATTACCACGCAACGGCTCGACAAGACACGCCTTTTTGGCAATATTGTCATGATATGCAAGTACCAGAAACATTAAAACATCGTATGCAGTTGTTTGAAGAATTTGGTCATGCTTTTCAAGAAGATGGCGAACTCTTTAGAGTCGATTCTTGGACTCAAGTAATGTTAGGTCAAGGCATCATGCCTAAAAACTTCCACGCGAGTGTGAGAGGAATGCCTGTAACTGAACTACAACGCTTTCTACAAGGCATTGAAATGTCCATCGAAAAAAATGTTCAAACAATGCCTTCTCACCAAGCGTTTATTAACGCTTACTGCAGAAAATAACGGACTAAAATAATCCCCCTTTACGCAGGTATTTTACCTGCGCAAAGGCGCCATATTATTGATAAACAACGTAAGCAGGCGCCGCCAATGCTCTTAATTTTTCATTCAATTGCGCTTCAAATTCAGTTTGGTTTTGAGGTCCTTTAGGATGTCCAGGCCAAGTGGCAAAAATAAGATATTCAAACTCTTTTAGCGATTTAAAATGCAGTAAATGTTCAATAGAAGAGGTGGACACCTTTTCGACTTGGTCGTTTTGGTAAAACAATGCCATTCCTAACTGTGCATCTGGTGCAAGCAAGTTTTGTTTACCCCAAGTACCAATTACACTCCAATTTCCAAGGTTTAAACGAATATCTTCGGTGCCTTTGTGTTTAACTAAACCTGTCACCAATCCTTCAATAGGTCTTGAAAGCGACACTTTTATAGAAGAAGAAGGATCGCGTGCTACAATTTCATATTCTGTACTGACATCCACCTCGTCATCAGCTTCTGCAGCTGATCTCCAACCTGCATAGTTGATGGTAAAACCCGCTTGCAATTTAGTATTTTTATCTAAATCCCATCGGGTATTTTCAACATGTTGAAAGTGCATAATTGCATCGCCTGACACGCGGCCTAAGGCCCCTACTCCCAAAGATTTACCGACCTTTAGCGCGTCTCCCCCCCAATCTGCAAGTTCATGATAACTATCATATCCATCCAAACCTACTTGATCTAACACCAATTCAGAATCCGTTTTTACAAAGACATCAATGGCATTGCGCCAGTCTAAATATAAGCGATATCCAATAAGATCATTTTCCCACCCGGGCCCTTCATAGCGTAAATAGTAAGAATGGTCGGTCAATTGTTCAGGCGATTCAAAGGTAGTAACAGGCGTAAAATCGAAACCTTGTGCTTTGTATTCTCGCTCTTCCCATTTTCCATTTGTGCGCACTGACAATTCCGCGTGTGCTAAGTCCGGTGTATTGGATTCTTCCGGTACTAAAGTCAAACTTGTTTCAGTTCCAGGTTCTAGGGCTACCATAACTTCCAGCGCCATTGAACCGTCTTCCTTTTCGACCCATTCCGACACATGGTTTTCAACACTCCATCCAATAAATTTTGGATCTGTTTCTAATGTCACCTTTTGCGACATCTTTGCACCTTGTTCAGGGTTTTTAACAACAAAGTGTACAGATTTTGTCTTTTCTAAATCTTTGCAAGAAAATATTAACACACTGAGTAATATCACTATCCATCTGATTTTTAACATGGTTTTCAACTCTTTTATTTGCTGTCTACATATATTTATTGAATAATATATTGACAAATGCCACCGGTGGCAATTATTTTATTAAATGTTAACAAAACTTTGCAAATATATTGCAACAAACTCTGGTGACAGGTTAATAGATTATTTATGCAGAAAATGAAACAACATATCTTGCTCATAACATTGGTGCTTTGCCTTTTTAGTTGCTCAAAGCAAGAAGATGAGTATCGTATCAGCGTATTGCGATTAGGGCATACCTTGGATACCCAACACTCTGTGCATAAAGCCATGGTATTTTTAGGTGAACGCTTAGAGCATTACTCAAATGGTGCAATGACGGTAAAAATATATCCTGGTAGCCAGTTGGGAACAGAACGAGAGATGATTGAGCTGTTGCAAATTGGCTCATTAGCTATGACCAAGGTATCTGCTAGCCCTCTCGAAGGTTTTGCCCCCTCCATGAAAGTGTTTAGTATTCCCTATATTTTTAGAGATAACAGCCACTTTTGGAAGGTACTCAACAGCGAACTTGGTAAACAACTTTTATCTGGTGTGGAAGAGTTCCGCTTAAAAGGCCTAGGTTATTATGATGCAGGAAGTCGAAGTTTTTATACCACCAAAGCACCTGTTCACACCCCAGAAGATCTTGTTGGCCAGAAAATTAGAGTACTGAACAGTCCCACAGCGGTTGCCACTGTGAGAGCATTAGGCGGTGCCGCTACTCCTGTGTCTTGGGGTGAGCTATACACAGCTTTACAACAAGGTGTGGTCGATGGAGCAGAAAATAATCCACCGAGTTATCACCTTTCACGCCATTATGAAATTGCTCGCTATTATAGTTTAGATGAACATACCAGTGTCCCTGATGTGATGTTATTTTCCTTACCCATCTGGAACAAACTTACTGCCGAACAACAACGCTGGGTGCAACAAGCAATGGATGATTCCATTGTGTTTCAACGTGAACTCTGGCAGACATCTACAAAAGAATCCTTGGCCTTTGTCAAATCACAAGGGGTTACTGTTATCACCCCTGACAAAACACCCTTTGTTAAAGCGGTCGAACCATTTCATCAAAGTTTCGAAGGGACCGAAGTCGGCGAAATCATCAACACCATAAAGGCTATGTAACATGTTAAAAATCAAAAAATTTCTTGATAATGCCCTTGCTGTTGCCTTAGTCATAGCAATGTCGAGTATTCTGTTAACCGTTATATGGCAAGTCATATCTCGCTACCTTTTGAAAGATCCAGCTTCTGTAACCGAAGAGCTATCCCGTTTTATTTTGATTTGGATTGGTATTCTTGGTGCCGCCTATGCGTATAGTCAAAAGGCCCATTTAGGTTTCAATTTAATCGTTGAGAAGATGTCCCAAACTCGTAAACGTATTGTGCTTACCATTGTTGAGCTTTGTGTCATTGCCTTTTGCGCCGTCACGCTAAGCTATGGTGGTATGAAACTGGTCAATCTGACTTTTGAACTGGAACAAATATCTGCGGCTTTGGAAGTTAAAATGGGCTTTATATATTTTGTATTGCCACTATCTGGCTGTTTAATTATTTTTTACGCCATCATGAATATTATTGACGTTTGGACAAATAACACACAGCAGGAGATTCAATAATGGAACTTACCGGATTGATTCTCATTGTTACATTTTTCGTGTTGCTACTGATAAATGTGCCTATTTCTATCAGCATTGGATTATCTACCTTAGTGGCTTTATTGTTCAGTATGGAATTTGAACCAGCAGCGATTACTATTGCTCAACGCATGGCTGGAGGATTAAACAGTTTTGCCTTATTGGCTATTCCCTTCTTTGTATTGTCTGGATTAATCATGGGGCGCGGCGGTATTGCCAAGCGTCTGATTGAATGTGCCATGGCATTAATTGGTGCCTTGCCTGGCGGTTTGGCATTGGTAAACGTGGTATCTTGTATGTTGTTTGGGGCAATTTCAGGATCTGCGGTAGCTGCGACCTCTGCTATTGGTAGCTTTATGTTGCCTGAAATGAAAAAAGCAGGGTATGACGATAATTTTAGTGCCGCTGTAACTGCAGCTGCATCGACAACTGGCATGCTGATCCCACCTAGCAACATCCTCATCATTTATGCCATAGCCAGCGGTGGTGTTTCTATCGCAGCGCTATTTATGGCGGGCTACATTCCTGGTATTTTAGTTGGTTTGGCCTTAATGGTTGTCTGCCTAGTGTACGCAAAGAAAAACGGATATCCGCTGGCAGCTAGACTTCCTATGTCTGTAGTTTTGCAAAAGTTACTTGCAGCCCTACCTTCATTGTTTTTAATCGTATTGGTCATAGGCGGCATTGTAGGAGGTGTTTTTACTGCCACAGAAGCAGGCGCAATGGCGGTAGTCTATGCCCTATTACTATCAGTGGTATTTTATAAAGAAGTAACCATTAAAGAACTTCCCAGTATATTTTTAAAATCCGCTGAAACCACTGCCATAGTGATGCTACTTATTGCAGCCTCTACCGCGATGTCTTGGGTGCTGTCCTATGAGAGTATTCCGCAAACGCTCAGTGAAGCTATGCTGACCTTGAGTGAAAACCCGATCCTAATTTTATTGTTGATCAATCTATTATTGATAGTGGTTGGGGCATTTTTAGATATGACGCCTGCTGTATTGATTTTCACGCCCATTTTCTTACCAGTCGCCATAGAACTAGGGATGACACCACTGCAATTTGGCATCATGATCGTTTTAAACTTATCAATTGGTCTATGTTCTCCTCCGGTCGGTTCTGTGTTATTTATAACCTGTGCAATAGCCAAAACAAAACTTGAAAATATAATACGCCCATTGCTTCCGCTTTACTTTGCAATGTTCGTAGTCTTGATGTTGGTAACTTATTTCCCTTGGGTGAGTGAAGCTTTACCCAGAGCATTAGGATTTTAGAATGCCCATCAAAGACGTTTTAATTATGATACTATTCAGCTGCTATAGCCGCTTGTTTACGGAAGAATAATAAGAATGAATAAACGTCCTACAATAAATGATGTCGCTAGACTAGCAGGCGTGTCCAAACGCACTGTTTCTAGAGTTATCAATGGTGCATCGAATGTGGGTAAAGAAACCCGGGAACGCATACAGTCAATTATTAATGAAACTGGATTTGCGCCAGATAAGCAAGCAAGGGGCCTAGCGGCAAGTCGTTCGTTCCTAATTGGTTTGATTTATGATAATCCAGATGCGTTATATATCGACCAAGTGCAACGTGGTGTATTAAGTATTTGTTCAGAAAAAGGATATGAACTGGTCGTTCATCCTTGTCGATATGATAGTCCTGATTTTGTCAATGATTGCGTCAATTTTGTGCGTCGCTCAAATATTGATGGTGTCATCATTTTACCTCCAGTATCTGAATCAAAATCCTTAGCAGAAGCCCTGCAAAGCAGTGGAATTAATTACGTTCGCATGGCGTCAGTTGATTTAGACGATCACCGCAACATAGTGGTATCTGATGACAGGGCGGCACTAAGGGACCTAGCCCGGTATATGGTATCTTTAGGCCATCGCGATATCGGTATAATTAGTGGCCCCAAACATTATTATTCATCCACAGAACGTCTAGAAGGTTTCTTGGAGGCGGTAACCGAGTTAGATGTGCAAATTTCATCGACTAGAATTGTAGAGGGTAAAAATACCTATGAAAGCGGCATCGAATGCGGACGCACTCTTTTAATACAGTCACCAAGAGTTACAGCGATCTTTGCCAACAACGATGAAATGGCAGCTGGGGTACTCAAAGTGGCCCACGAGATGGGCATATCCGTCCCTGAGGAATTATCAGTAGCGGGATTTGATGATAACTTACTGGCATCTAGAGTTATTCCGTCTTTAACCACTATTCAAAGACCTGTCGGCGATATGGCTGCTCTAGCAGCAAGGAAAATTATTGCTCACATTGAAGGGACTGAATTAAGTGATATTGATACTTATTTGGTCAAACCTCAGCTTATGATCAGAGAATCTATTAAGCGACTTTAAATGTTAATAAAAGT
The DNA here is from genome assembly GCF_050306235.1 of Glaciecola sp. 1036. Lineage (NCBI taxonomy): Bacteria > Pseudomonadati > Pseudomonadota > Gammaproteobacteria > Alteromonadales > Alteromonadaceae > Glaciecola > Glaciecola sp. 1036. The sequence goes on from NZ_JBLWFH010000003.1 coordinate 414,683, forward strand.
TGAAAAAAGTTGTATTAAACCTTACTATGCCACCGGTAGCATCGATAGATAAAACACCGGACAGAAAATAGCGTCTTTAAAGACATCTTTGATTATCAAGAGAAGCGTTAAATTTAATTTTTTGAGAGAATATTATGGTCAATAAAATATCGCTAATTAAAGTCCATGCCGACGACAATGTCGCTGTATGTACTAGAGCGGTAACATCCGGTGAAACGCTATCGCCGCTAAACATTAGTCCTCTTGAAGATATAGCAGCAGGCCATAAAATCGCGCTAGAAAATATAAAACAGGGTGATGTCATTACTAAATACGGGTTCCCTATTGGTATGGCAACCCAAGATATACTTCAAGGTGCTCATGTTCATTCCCACAATCTAAAGACTTTATTAAAAGATTCAGATGAATTTGAATATTCACCGGTTTCTTTTGCTGATACACCAGCACCTCAATCACGTACATTTAAAGGTTACCGTCGAGAAAATGGTAAAGTCGGTATTCGTAATGAAGTCTGGATTATTAACACCGTAGGATGTGTTAATCGAACGGCTGAACGCATTGCACAAGAGTGTTCACTACGATTTTTTGGCAAATGCGATGGTTTTAGATCTTATACCCACCCATTTGGCTGCTCCCAATTAGGTGACGACCTCGACGACACTCGCACAATTTTGGCTTCTTTGGCTTCTCACCCAAATGCAGGGGCAGTGTTAATTGTCGGTCTAGGTTGTGAAAATAATCAATTGTCTAAATTACTGCCTAATGTTGATCAACCCGAAAATCGTATTCGCTATTTTAACTCTCAAGAAGTCACTGACGAACTTGAAGAGGGCATCAAAGCAGTGGAATCACTATTGCGCTCTATGGAAAATGACCAAAGAGAAGATGTCAGTGTTAGTGAGTTAGTGCTGGGAATGAAGTGTGGCGGCAGTGATGCTTTTAGTGGTATCACGGCAAATCCAACAGTAGGACGCGTGACAGATCTTATGTGTGATTTAGGTGGTTCAGTGCTACTAACTGAAACGCCTGAGATGTTTGGTGCAGAGCAATTATTAATGAATCGCGCCAAAAACCAGACTGTGTTTGAAAATATCAAATCACTCATATTAGAGTTTAAGCAGTACTTTGTTAGTCATAAACAGCCTGTGTATGAAAATCCCTCTCCGGGAAACAAAGCCGGCGGCTTGACTACTTTAGAAGAAAAATCTTTGGGTGCAGTACAAAAAGGTGGACAGGCGCAAATTCAAAGTGTGCTGCAATACGGTGAAAAATTAGCTTGCAAGGGACTATCGCTATTACAAGCACCGGGAAATGATGCAGTGAGCTCAACGGCCCTAGCGGCGAGTGGCGCGCACATTGTGTTATTTACCACAGGTCGGGGAACTCCCTTAGGCTTTCCCGTACCTACAGTTAAGATTTCATCTAACTCCGATTTAGCACAAAGAAAACCTCATTGGATTGACTTTAATGCAGGCGTAATTTTAGAAGACACTCCCATAGATGAATGTGCCAATGCACTTCTACAGCAGTGTATCGATATTGCGTCTGGACAACTCACATGCAACGAAAAAAATGGTAGTCAGGAAATTGCCATTTGGAAACGTGGCGTAACGCTTTAAGAAGAAACAATAATGACTCCAATATTACTCGATGATGATAGACTTTTTCCGGTAGACACAAAAACGCGCGATATCGCCCGTAACCTTTATCAATCAGTAAAGGATTTACCCATTATTAGCCCCCACGGGCATACCGACCCTAGATGGTTTGCTGAAAACTCCAATTTCGGTAACGCGACTGAGTTACTGATTATCCCCGATCACTATGTATTTAGAATGCTGTACAGCCAAGGAATCTCCCTTGAACAGCTAGGGATCCCGCGTTGGGACGGTGGCGAAACCGAAAAAGACCCAGAGAAAATTTGGCAATTGTTTGCTGAGCATTATTACTTATTTGCGGGTACGCCATCTAGAATGTGGCTAGATACTGTATTCAAAAATGTGTTTGGTTTTAGCGATATGCTATGCAAAGAAAATGCAATGGAATATTACCAACATATTACCGAGCAATTAACCCAAGATGCTTTTAAACCTAGAGCATTAATGGACAAGTTTAATATTGAATTGATTGCCACCACTGAAGGCGCTTTAGATCCTTTACCTCACCACGCAAAGCTTAAAGGTACAGGATGGGACAAACGTGTCATTACGACTTTCCGCCCAGATGACGTGGTGGATGCATCCAGAGAAGATATTGTTAGCAATATTGCCAAGCTTGGCGATTTGACTGGCGAAGATACATCAACTTGGGATGGCTATTTAGCAGCATTGAAAAAACGTCGTGCTTATTTTAGAGATCACGGCGCTACAGCAACTGACCACGGACACCCTACCGCTCGCACAGCTAATCTTAGCCAAGCAGAATGCGTCGCCTTGTTTGCGAAAGTAAACTCTGGAAATAGTAGCGCTGAAGATCAAGAATTGTTCCGAGCACAAATGTTAACTGAACTAGCCGGAATGAGCGTTGAAGATGGTATGGTCATGCAGATTCATCCTGGCTCTTATCGTAATCACAATTCAAGTTTATTTGCCCAGTTTGGACGAGATAAAGGTCACGATATTCCAATGCAAACTGACTATGTCAATGCGTTAAAACCTCTGTTAGACAAATACGGCAACTCGCCTGAACTCAATATCATATTGTTTACCTTGGATGAAACCACCTACAGTCGCGAATTAGCGCCGCTAGCTGGTCATTATCCTTGTTTAAAACTTGGACCTGCTTGGTGGTTCCATGATAGCCCTGAGGGCATGCTTCGCTTCCGTCATCAAGTAACGGAAACTGCAGGATTCTTTAATACTGTAGGGTTTAATGATGATACGCGTGCATTCTTATCTATTCCTGCTCGTCACGATGTTGCACGTAGAATAGATTGTCGTTTCCTGGCTCAGTTAGTGGTTGAACACCGAGTTAGCGAATCTGAAGCTACCAGCATTGCTAAACAACTCACCTATGACCTAGCGAAAAAAGCTTACAAACTGGGATAATTAGCATGAAGCAACTTAAATTAAGTACCTTGGCGTCGCTTCCCTCTCAGATCAAAACGCCTAAGTACGATTTACAAAATACTCAGTGCGGCATTGTGCATATAGGACCGGGGGCGTTTCACAGAGCACACCAAGCCTATTACACAGAGCTAGCGTTAGAAAAAGGCGGTGACTGGCGTATTCACGGTGTATCGATGCGCAGTAATACCTTGAAGCAAGAACTGAGTGATCAAGACAATTTATACACGCTAGCCGCATTAGATAATGAATCGTCGATGCAAGTTATTGGCGCGATAAAAGATCTTTCGACCTTGAGCAATGATAGAAAAGACATTGAAGAGGCGTTAGCTGCCCCCGAAACTAAAATAGTGACTTTAACGGTCACCGAAAAGGGCTATTGTTTAAATGCCGCTGGTGAATTAGATCGTGAAAATGCCGATATAAAGCATGACTTAGCTAATCAGCAAGCTCCGATTAGTGCCGTTGGTCTATTGGTACAAATGTTAAATACTCGGATGGTTAAGGGGCTGAAAGAAGTTACTATCATTAGTTGTGACAATGTGACCGACAACGGCAAAAAACTAAAAAAAGCCGTAGTACAATTGGCTCATGAGTATTCTCCAGAATTGGCGACTTGGATAGAACAGACTATTGCATTTCCCTGTACCATGGTCGATAGCATTACCCCGGCCACTGACGAAAACTTCAAAACTCTGGTCTATCAAACGCTTGGGGTATTTGATAACTGGCCTATTCAACGAGAAGCCTTTACTCAATGGATTATCGAGGACGAGTTTTCCGGACCACGACCGCATTGGGATCAAGTTGGGGTGATATTTACTAAAGACGTTAGTTTCTTTGAACGCGCAAAACTCAGAGTTTTAAATGGCACTCACTCTTCACTCGCGTACATAGGCACCTTATGCGGTAAAACTACTGTTTATGAGGCCATTTCAGAACCCTCTATAAAAGCATTTATCCAACGTTTACTTGCACAAGAAATCATTCCAACCCTTGGTGAAACCCACGATATGGACGTTGAAGCTTATGCACAAGCCATCATTCAACGCTATGAGAACCGCCATATACGGCATATGTTGTCGCAAATTGCATGGGATGGTTCACAGAAATTGCCATTTAGGATATTAGGCACTGTACGAGACCATATTAAGCAAGGCACGTCTTATTCTTTGTTATGCGCGCCTATTGCAGCATGGTGTTTATTTTTAGCATTACGTGAAACAGATGATGAAAAACTGGTTGATCCGCTGGCAGATAAACTGCTTTCTTTAGCTAAACAACACAAAGGCGACATCAGTGCCCTTGTAGATGCCGTGTTAGATCAAAAACAGGTGTTTGCAGAATTGTCAGATAACCGCGATTTTCGTCAAATCGTGCAGCAAAAAGTACAATTATTATCCACGCTCACCCCAGATAATATCGATGAAGTTATGGAGCAGTTAAAGTGACAAAGCTGGTCATATTTGGTGAATGCATGTTGGAGCTCAGTACCCAATCAACTGAGCATTTAAATAGAAGTTTTGCAGGTGATACTTACAACACTGCGGTCTATTTAAAACGCTGCGAACCAAAGATATCGGTGAGTTATTTAACCGCAATTGGCAATGATTTTATCAGTGATGAGCTGTTTGATGACATTGATAAAAAGGGAATTAAAACTGATTTAGTGCTGCGCAGTGAACAAGATACCCTTGGCCTTTATATGATTAAAAATGATCCTAACGGAGAGCGATCATTTTTATACTGGCGTTCACAATCAGCTGCTAAACAGACAATAAATCTTTTGGGCGATACAGTCATCGAGGCCGATTGGTTTTACTTCTCCGGTATTTCCATCGCTATATTAGACGAAGCGCAACGCAAGGCTTTGTTTGCAAAGTTGCAGCAGCTAAAACAAATAGGCTGTAAAATTATCTTTGACCCTAATTACCGTGCCCGACTATGGGAAAATCCAGAAACAGCTCGCCACTGGATCGATATAGCCTATCAATGCGCAGATTTGGTTTTTCCGGGTGGCGATGATCATAAAGTACTGTTTGACCATGATTCAAGCGAGGACATTTACGCTTACTTGAAAGATAAAGATTGCGCCGAAATCGTCATTAAAAACGGTCCTACTGATATCAAAATTATCACAGGTCTGGAAGAGTGCATTGTCCCAGTTAAACCCTCTCAAAACGTGGTAGATACAACTTCCGCTGGCGATGCATTTAATGCAGGCTATCTAGCCTATAGATTAACTGGCAAATCCTGTTCCGAAAGTGCTAGATTTGGCGCTAAAGTTGCCAATGTGGTTATTGGTCAAAAAGGTGCAATCATTCCAGAAGATGTTTTTGACCAACAAATGGCGCTTTTGTAGATTCAATCCAAGATTTACCCTCATATATATGTCTAAGACATATACATGGGATAGTTAACTCAATTCGAAGTAGTAAAATTTATCAATTAGTTCATTCGCTAGCTCACAGCTAACAGGACCGAGGCCTTTAACTATAAAGTCAGGGACAGATAACTCTGCTTCGACTGTAGGAGCGCCTAACTTTTCTAGCGCACTTTTTTTAGTACCTCCACTTTCTCCTAGCTCTTTATAGCTACTTGCTAGAGAATTAATTGGAATTAGTAAGCTGAGTAATAAAAGTTGCTTCATTCTTAATGCGCCATAATACCCCAATAACGAGCGAATGCTTGTTGCGAAAATGGCGAAACCGCAGCAAAAATACGTCCCAGCGAGCGCAGCGAGTGCGTTAATCATGTTGTTAAGTTTCATTTGCTCGATTCATCTTTATGTAAACCAATGAAGCAGTAACACCATAACATAGAGCTAAGATATCCCAATACCCACTGCCCCAAACCGTAATTGCAGGTAACAAAACGATGATAGAACCTAATCCTAAATACAACAGCCTAATGTGTGAAGTGAACATTAGTAACGGAGTCACCAATACAAAGCTATAAACCAGCCCAACGAATCCAAACAAGACTGCGACATTCGCGGCGCCGCTCATTAATGAAAGGTAAGACGGTTGTTTATTAGTTTCCCAAGACACTAGAAAAAGAAAAGCAGCAACGAATGTTGCAAGTCCACCACAAAAATTGGCGAACAAAACTGCTTTGGCATATTTTTTATTGATTCTTTGTTTAATAATTCCCAAGAAACTTAACACCCGCAGCATGGCCCGACCGAAGCAACGTGTAGGGAGGTCCGGCCAAATAGCGGAGGTATTTGGAGAGCATGGCTGTGATTGTTATGTGTTTTCATTAGGCTGGTCGACCAACTAGAACTAGCCGAATGCCTTGTGATATTTCTTCTGCCGTTTCGAGACTGAATTGAAACCAATATTCATTTTTATTTGTGGCAAAATAGCTAAAACAGAATTCTTGTTCATCGGCATCAAAGCCCCCAATAAAATTACCTTGTTGAAACATGTCTCCTGATTCGATCTTTGACCATTCAGGCAATCCAAGAGCTTTATCAAAAATCTCTTGGCAAATGGCCTTCAACTCTTGTTCTATTGGTATAACCATTACTCAGTTTCTACTTTCACTTAACGCCTCAGTAAATAACGCAGATTTGGCGACAGCCAAGGCTGTGTCTCAATGACCGAAGGAAATGAGTTAACTGACTCGTTATCTTCTCGCACTATTGCCAATCAACAACCCATTTACGCTAATGTCCTCATCAAGTTGCGGCCAATGGATACCTTCACCATCTCCCAGCAACTCCCAGTCTTCTAATTGTTCTTTCGTGGCCTTTGACAACCGTGGAAACCAAATCAAAGGCGCAGATATTTTTCTTCCGTCAATCAAAAAAACGGTTAAAGAATCCGCATCACACTCTACTGATTCCGCTAACGGGTGATGCTCAACTGCTAAAGTACTCATTCCAAGACTCCAATAAAGTTGTTCTATTCTCATTCACTAGCTGCTCAAGCTTCCTCAATTCTCGCGGTGGAAATCGAGTAGAGCTCGCAAGAGATACAGGCTGCAACCAAAATTTTGCAAGCATACGTTCTCGTTGAATGTGTATATGTGGAGGTTCTCCGTTCTCATTACTAAAAAAGAAGAAACGGTAAGGACCTAATCTTAATACTGCTGGCATATGATAAGATTAACTGAGAAAAGTGCAGATGCCAAATAGAAGATAACGCCCGGCTCACCGAGCAAATTTTGTTGGCGGCTTTTTTGGCGCAAAAAAGGTGACAATAAAATTTGTCCGGTGGAGCCGCTTGTTAAACCTTTATTCAAATTGAGCACGATTGCTTATTATATAAGCACTTAGCAATGCATTTATATTATCAGGGTACTCATAAAATTGATCATCTAATTTTGAGAGCTTTTCGTTGCCTGACTCACCGATTTTCTCAAGTTGCGCCTGACGCACCCACCTATCGGGGGATGGCTTTGAACTAGGAAAAACAGAAAATGACTCGACAAGCATTTTTGCAACACTATTTGCACCGATTGCTCTTAGCGCCAAGACAGCCTCAGCTGCATTATCACCGTAAGAGTTAAAGTAGTACTGATCAAAACCACCGTTGTTCACTTGCCCTTCAAGATCTAGGATTAATGCTACATAGCGTTCAGCAATATTTAATGACGAGTAATTTGGCCAGACATCTGGGTTAACTTTGCCGTGTATTTTTTCATAGAACTCGTAGTTGAAAGCCCACTCTTCAATTTGCTTGTTTTCTAATTTTTGGATAAATTCATCCATACCTTCTCCCAAGGCAAATTGGCTTACTAGTAGACTTAACGATAGAAGTAGGTTTTTCATATTGGGTTTAACAATCTTTTTATCTACACGTCTAGATACGCGCGAATCGACAGGTACTAGATATGCTTATGTAAGTCAATTTCATGGCAAACTAGAGAAAATGTCAATAAAAGGCTTATTCTTTCGCTTAATCAGCCCTTTCCAACTCTGCCTGTAACATGTCTTGAACATTAATTTGCGCGTTTCTCAAGGTATCGATCCACCTTTTATTAACTTCTAATGTAATCACAATATTTTTGAGGTGTCTGATGAATGTTCTGTCTTTACTCAACGCAGCAAAATCAAAATCTGCAAAACGGCTAAAATCATCGCCACGATCAAAGGACGCGACCATACCGTCTAAATATGAGGATTTTGAATAAATCCTAAGTTGCATAGCATTAAAGCTTGTCAAAATAGTATTGTGTAAGGTAACTGCATCTTTAATGCTGGATACCAATTCTGTATTTTTAAAGACAGAAAATTTGCCTGAGCTGGTTAAATCCTCAATGCTTTCTTTTTGCATATGGGGTGTCGAACTAAACAGCAAGCTTTCAAAGCTCTTTGCCACATCATGCATATCTTCTGGTTTTAATTCGCCGGTTTCCAGAGCCTGAATGGCTACTTTGTGGTAGCCAATCCACTCGTTCAGTTTATCTATATGGTAACTATTACGGTCGATAGAAAGCGTAGTTTCTAGCAAAATTTGCTCTAAATAGGCTTTTTCTTGTTTGGCTTCCAAGCGTGCAATGTTCCATTCGGTGACTTGCAGACCTATAAAGATGCCGGCTACCACTATAAGCAAGTCAAGGAATGCCGCGAACCAATCTTGACGTTTGAAATGACGAGATATTCGTTGATATAACATTTCCAACTCCTTTTGAATGCAATGACCAAATACTGTTAAAGTAAAATAGAAAAAAGAGCAGAATGCGTTTAACTTAATGCGTCTATATGAATGAAATGCTCGATTAACTAAAAAATACCCTGCTTCCGTGTTTAAGCTTACCATTAAATCAGCTCATAGGAGGAACTGATGTTAAGAAGACTAAGTCGCAAATTGCAGAACTTGCAAGGCATTAAACAATGGTCAATGGAATTTATCATTGTTGTATTTGGTGTCCTCCTCGCCCTTTGGACTCAAGAATGGGTCAAACAGTTAAATGACAAGGAAACGGCTGATATTATTGCTGAAGCCATGGACCAGGATCTGCTCTTTATGGCAACTGGCACCATGCGACGCTTTAGTGCTCAGCCATGTATGTTGGAAAGTTTGAAAAACCTGGCAACAGTTGTAAAAACGCCTAATGGGGAAGCTTTTGTAAAACCGCCTATCGCCAAAGCAACGGATGAAAGCGATGCGGCGTTTAATACCTATTATCCTGTGCCTTTGTGGTCTTATTACACAAGAGCCTTTGATCGAGCCATTGCCACAGGTGCATTTGATCATATGTCTATTGAAAAGGTTGAATTGTACGGGGAAGCCTATGGCTGGGTGGTTCAAATGATTGAAATAGAAGAAGCAGAAGATGCACTGACTTCTCGTCTAGCCATGGTTGAGATGATTGAACTTATGGATGAATCCACAAGGTTGACCTTGAGTCGCGACATAGCTGCTTTAAATGGTTTAAATGCGTCTATGCTTAACAGCGGACGTTTTCTGTTTGAAAGCATGAATAAATTGGGTTTACGGCCAAGTGAGGAAAATATCGAACTTTGGCATTACATCAATAAACGCTCTCAAGAAGTTCGAGGAGATTGCGTACAAGATTTTCCTCTCGATTTTACCGGTAAATATACGGGGAAATCTTGGACAACATCTGTCAATTAGGAGTTCTCCCTTGATAAAAAAAACGGCCATTAAAGATGGCCGTTTTACATTCTAATATATTAGAAGATTTACATAGAGTATCTAGCACCTAAGAAGAATTGGCGTCCAGTGTGATTATACTCACGCATTAAGTTCAGAGTGCCATCTCCAGTGGTAAATAAACGTTCATATTCATCAGTTAAGTTAATAACCTCAAACGTCACCGTCAAGTTTTCACTCACGTTGTAGAAGGATGAGAAATCAACTTGAGTCGGACCTGTGGTACCGTGAGCGACGTTACCATTACTGCCAGTAAAGTCAGTTAAATAATCATCACGTTTATTAACCGATATACGAGCACCATAATTGTCGGTTTCATAATAAGTCGTAAAGTTGTACGAAGTTTCAGATAACCCTTCAATATCATCTGCATTTACGTAAGTGTAGTTAGAAGAGATACCAAAATTATCAAATGGCGCAGGTAAGAAGGTAAAGGGTTGTTGATAAATTAACTCATAACCACTCACTGTGCGCTCTTCAGCATTAATTGGACTGCTATGCTCATAAGGTACTGTGCGAGGATCCAACGCAATTACAGGATCATATTGAGGATCATTATCTATAAAGTTGTAATAAGCAGGGTCGACTAATCTTTCTTCAGATGATCTTACAATCCAGTTATCAATGTCTTTATAGAATACGGTCGCTGCTAGTAGTGCTTCGTCATCGAAATACCATTCAACACCAAAATCTACGTTGTTAGACGTGAATGGGTCTAGGAAAGGGTTGCCTACACTAACGGTACCATTGATATAACTAAAACTTGGATTACCAGGGTTCAGTGAGCTCAAACTTGGGCGAGTCATCGATTGGGTTAATCCCAAACGAACAACGATGTCATCTGTCGCACTAAGGGCAAAGTTTAATGCTGGAAGGAAGTTTTTGTAGTCGTTTTCAATTTGTACTACATCACCCTGGATGAAACCTTCAGCACTTGTTGTAGTTTCAACATAACGTACACCATAGTTAGCACGTAATTCCATATCGCCAATTTCGTACCTAGAATCCATTTCGATGTAGACAGCTTGAGTTTCTTCTCCAACGTTCCAACTTTGAGCAGAACGTGGAGTCCAAGTAACATCCAATAAATCAGAACTAATAGCATCAAAATCCGCTACCAAGAAAGGCGCTAAAGGACCATCAAAACCGCTACCAAAATCATCTACCGGCATCATTTCAGCATAACCTACCGCTGAACTTTGATCTGGGAATCCATTGATTTGCTCTTCATCATAGGTTACTTGACGATCGTTATAGGCAAATCCAGCCTTAATGGTAACATCATCAGTTTCATATACAGCATCTAACTTAATAGTGTCATTTTCGCGCAATACGTCAGTCGCTCGTAACCGACCATCGCTTAAATTGTAATTGGCAGCATTATTAACGTCGTAACCGTATGTCACGGTTGGAGCGTTCATATTATCTGTAAAATCAAAGGCAAAACTAGTGGTGCCCTGTTGGGTCATGTTGTATCTGTATTGCTCAGAACGCGCATCTGATTCTGCTGTACCTGCCATTGCTGTGATGGTGAGATCATCGTTTACAAACCATTCGCCGGAAAGAACATACTGAGAAAAATCCGTGGTTGATTCTTGCAATCGGCTCTCAATTCTTGCTTGAACACCGTCGTAGGAACCTGCTAGCACTTGTTTTCCATTGGGAGCTATGGTGATAGCTGTTGGGGTAATTTCATCAAAGGTACTTCTAAACATATGGAAGAAGTTATACATGGTACGTTTGTTATCTAAAGTTGATAACAATGCGTCCAAGGTTAACGTAAAGTCTTCTGAAGGTGCCCATTGGAAAGAGCCGGTAAAACCTGTTCTTTCTTGTTCATTACCAAAATAATCTGGACGCGGTAATCTAGGAGTCCAGAGACAGTTGATTGGATCGACTGCGACACCGTCGTCTTCACAAGTCCCTACATCCGGCGTACCCGTCACTACAGTAGAAGATGTATCTGCAAAAATACCACCACCGTCAAGTACTGGAGTTGTCCAACGTACTGTTCCATAACCTTCTTGACGCACTGTACGATCCGACATTGCCGCTGAAAATAATACCCCTATGGTATTATCTGCGAAAGTGTTACTAATTAAGAATGCAGCTCTTGGGTCAACTTCTTCGGTAATTGAGTTGTAACCACCTTGCAAAGAAGCCGCCACTTTAAATCCATCATAGTCGAAAGGTTTTGCAGAATAGAGGTCGACTGTACCTGCAATTCCACCTTCTTCCATTGAAGCCACTGGAGATTTTTGCACGTCTACGCGGTTAAATAGTTCAGAAGCAAATACATTGTAGTCAAAACCACGACCACCATTTACGCCACCGCCTGAATCAGTACCATCTGTACTTGCAGGTACTTCCATACCATTTAATGTAGTTCTGGTGAAAGATGGGCTTAAACCGCGTAAGGTAATTTGGCGACCTTCACCACCCTCACGAGAAATTGCCACACCAGGCAAACGTTGGATTGATTCAGCAATGTTTAAATCAGGAAACTTACCGATATCTTCGGCAACTATGGTTTCTTTATTATTTACAGAGGTTCTTTTTTCTAAAAGAGATTTGTTTAACGAGCCTCTAAAGCCCGTGACTTCGATAACTTCTAGCTGAGCTTCTGGAGAGCTATCAACTTCTTCAGACTCTTGTGCCTGAACTATGGTACCAGCCATTGCAAGACCGACCAAAATGGCTATGTTTGATTTTTTAAAGTTCATTATCGTGTTCCCCTTAACGTGTAAGCAAGGTTTGAATAGTGTGTGACTTGAAGCTAATGGATTTAACAACCCTAAAGATTGTTCCAATCAAATTTGGAGAATTTGCAAAAATAAGGCATCGAACAATGCCTTTCCCTGACGCTTTCGCATCATTGATGTTGTGTGCTGTCATGTGTTTTTCCTAAAGTTTCACTTTTTATGTGTTGGATAAACTTTTAAAAATTGAAAAAGAAAAAACAACCTAGTCTAATTTCTTTCTCAATGTTAAATGCAACCTCGAAACATAATCACAAGTTTTACATTTGATTTACATACTATACCGTTATGCTACCGGTGGCAATTGTAAAAAAGAAATTTTTTTAATATTTTCACTTTTTAATAATGAAATTTAATAAACTAAATACTAATTTAATATTCAATGGTAAGTTTCTATTTGTAACTTATATATAAATAATTCAATGTGTTACGCAAAATAAACAATATGAAAATTAATTGTTACATTAATGTATTTTTCTATGGCGTAAAAAGTTGACAATTCATTAATAAATAATCATTATGCTACCGGTAGCATTTAGCAATTATTTTAATTAGAAAAGGATATAGAAATGGCTTTTAAGTATTTACGTACTTTTGTAACCATATGCACTCTAGTTACATCAGTATTCGCCTATTCTTCTACACCACTAGATAACACACAACCATGGCACGTTAGAATGGTTGAATCAGAGATGGTGAGGTTTCCTGAGGCCTGGCAAATTGATTGGGACGAAGCCCCTTATTGGGACTATGTTCACGGTTTAGATTTACTTGCAATCTCTAAAGTGTACGAAAAAACGCGCGACGTTCGCTATTTGAATTATATTCTTGGTTACTATGATTTATTAATTGATGATCAAGGCAATATAAAGACCTATGAAGTCGAAAAATATAATATAGATATGATTAATCCCGGTAAATTACTGTTTTTCTTATATGAAGAAACTGGGAAAGAAAAATTCATAAAAGCAGCCCATATACTAAGACAGCAACTAGTCGATCACCCAAGAACCAAGCAAGGTGGATTTTGGCATAAGAAACGCTATCCAAACCAAATGTGGCTTGATGGTTTATACATGGGCGCGCCCTTCTACGCTGAATATATAATGCGCTATGGCGACATTGCAGAATTAGCAGACGTGTTTAAGCAATTCGAATTAATAGAAGCTAATTTATATGATGAAAAAACTGGGCTTCCTCGTCATGGTTGGGACGCATCGAAAGAACAAGCTTGGGCTGATAAAGAGACAGGACTGTCTGCGCATCATTGGTCTCGTTCTCTAGGTTGGTATGCCATGGCTATGGTTGATGTATTGGAGATTGTGCCTACTCAGCATGCCAAAACACAATGGTTACAAGGGCGTTTTCAGAAATTCATTGATGCTGCGCTGAAATATCAACATACATCAGGCACTTGGTATCAAGTGACCGACCTAGGTGAACGAGAAGGGAATTATTTAGAAGCCTCAGGCACAGCTATGTTGACTTACTCAATTGCTAAAGGTGTTAAATTAGGACTACTACCTACATCATATCGACAATACGCTGAAAAAGCCTTTGCTGGTATGATCGATCAGATGATAAGTGTAGATCCTGAAACCAATGTGGTCACTCTAGAAAAAGTCTGCCGCGTAGCTGGTCTTGGAGGAAACCCATACCGAGATGGGTCGTTTGAATATTATTTGAGTGAGCCTATCACACCGAACGATCCCAAAGGCGTTGGGCCTTTTATTCTAGCTGCTTACTATTTAAATAAATAAGAGTAACTATTCATGAGTAATCAAATAGGTAGAAGGCAATTTTTAAAATATGGCGCGGCTAGTTTGGCCGCAGTTCCCTTTCTCTCAGTAATAGGCTGCAGTCAAGCAGTCAATCCTGTAGCAACTACGACAAATGATTGGGATCAAGAAATTGCGAATATCAAAGCGCGAATTAAACAGCCTGTTTTTCCTTCCCGCCAAGTGCAACTTACAGATTATGGTGTGCAGCCTAATTCACAGCAAGATGTAGGTGATGCTATAAGGCAGGCCATTGAAGAATTATCCTCTCAAGGTGGAGGCACTTTATTGATACCCGAAGGAAAGTTCTTCATTAAAGGGCCGGTGCATCTAAAATCCAATATTAACTTTCATTTGGCCGAAGGTGCTATTTTAGAGTTTTCAACTGACCCCGATGATTATAAACCTTATGTATATACCCGATGGGAAGGAACAGAGCTTATTGGCTATTCACCGTTGATCTATGCGTTCGAACAAGAAAATATTGCGATCACGGGTAAAGGAACTCTTGACGGCGGGGCCAGTGAAGATAACTGGTGGCCTTGGAAAGGAAAGTGGAAAGAAGCGCAATGGGGCGACCACCCTAAATTCAATCAAAAATATACTCGTGATGCTATTCAACGGATGGCTGAGGACGGTGTGGCTGTTGAAGAGCGCGTGTTTGAAGATAACTATTTAAGACCTCCCTTTATTCAACCTTATCGCTGTAGAAATGTTTGGATTGAAGGTGTAACCATTAATCGCTCACCATTCTGGTTGGTCAACCCGGTCCTATGTAAAAATGTCATCGTCGATGGTATTCACTGTGAAAGCTTTGGTCCTAACTCTGATGGCTGTGATCCCGAGTCTTGTACCGACGTGCTAATTCAAAATTGTATTTTCGATACAGGAGATGACTGCATAGCCATTAAATCTGGTCGAAATGCTGACGGAAGACGAGTCAATCAACCCTGTGAAAATATCATCATTGAAAACTGCCAAATGAAAGCTGGCCATGGCGGTATTGTAATCGGTAGTGAAATCTCTGGCGGTGTGCGTAATCTGTATGCCCAAGACTGTGTAATGAGCAGTCCTGTGCTTGATAGAGGCATTAGAATTAAAACCAACAGCATACGCGGTGGACATTTATCCAACTTAAATTATCGAAATATCGATATCGGTCAGGTGAAAGACGCCATAGTGGTGAATTTTCATTATGAAGAAGGCGATGTTGGGAAATTTCCACCTAAGCTTGAAAATATTCGTATTGATAACTTACATGTGAAAAATGCCAAAAGAGCTTTTATGATGCGTGGTTATGACCATACGCCTATCACTGGGTTAAGTTTGACTAACATAACCATTGAAAATGTGGAAAAGCCGTCGATTATTGAAAATGTGACTAAGGTTACCCAATCTAATATTTTGATCGAAAATAAAAACGTCAGTATTTAGAGCTCCAATAAAAATAGGGAAAGGTGCTACCCTTTCCCTATTACTCATGCATAAGTATTGATGTTATATCCAGAACTTCCGACAGGCGCGATAACTGCAGATTCTAAAAGTTGCAATACCGCTTGGCCTTCCTGTTTTTGTTGGTTATTCGACATCTGTGCCGTTTTAACATCGAGTGCATACGCAAGGTTGCTACCTTGAATATCCATACTTTTTTCCTTAATTGCTTGTAGCAATAAGTAAAAGTAGGCAAAATTGCCCACCATTAAATAGTATCGACATGATAGCCGAAAATATGAACAATCTTATTGACGCGTTCAATGACAATTTACAAATTGCTTATCGAAAAGCGGTGGATGCAGACAATAATTTAGATAAGCTGCAAAAAGACGGTAAGGGCAAGTTTGCCGCTATATTTCCTGATGACTCGCCATTTGAAACCTCAAGCAAACGCTTTATTCCTTATGTACAAGAAATTGCTTCAGATGTTGAACAGTTGCAGCAATTAAGCGAACAAGAAATAAAAGCAGCGCTTCCAGAAACGGTGAAAAAACTAGAGCTCTTGTTAGCAACCTTGGTTAAATTTAAAACCAGTGTTTAATGCCTTGGCACTCGCTGTAAGTCAGTTTGCATAAAACAGATAGCCTAACTAGATTAAAATAGACATAAAAAAATCCCCAATATCTAATTGGGGATTTAACTCTTCATTCGGTTCTCTAAAGTGATTCTAAGGAGTAAATTTCTCTACCTTATAGCCATCTTGTTCTAGCAAATGAATTAACCCATCTTCACCTGCAAGATGAAGAGCACCTACTAGTACAAATTCTACATCATCATCTTTTAGCATATTGACGATTTGCGGATACCAAGCATTGTTGCGATCGACCATTATGTTTTGATACACCTTTGGATATTCATCTATCCATGAATCCATACCTGCGGCAAAAAGACCACTTAAATCACCTTTCCTCCAAGCCTCGTGAAGAGACAAGATCATCTCGTCACCTTTACTGACATCTTCTAAGGTGTATTTGATAAGTGCATCAGGGTCCATGTCATTAAATCCTTTAATAAGATCTAACTGAGATTCAACAGACTCTAACCAACCTATATGCTTTTTATTTTCAGTTGCTTTGTTGAAGAAAAAATCGTCGACACCAGGTTGGGTGAAACCTCTAAGTTGAAACTCAGTAATAGTAAGTACTAGCATAGCACCAGCAGGTCTTAGTGCTTGAATCTGGGCAGCAGGAATACCCCGACTATCCAAGTAAGTCTGTAATTGAGTTTGCACTTCTGGAGATAACTGAGCATTCAAGGTTTGTCCTTGCGGTTGCAAAATCACTGGCAAGGTTTGTTGCTGAAACTCTGGCGAGTTCAAAGCTGCAATGTCAGTTTCAAAATACACTTCTTTTGCTTGTTCAAATGCTTCTTGATAAGGGGAAGCTAGAGGATAATCATCTGCAGTTAAAATATGAATAGTTCCTCCAAGATAAAGAAACTTATCACCCTTACTAACTTTATAAACCGAAGAAGCATTGGAAATAAATGCTGTTAGCAGTAGCACCAAAGCGGTTAAAAACTTGAATCTTGTTACTTGCATCATTGTGTCCTTATTTGCAATTAATGAGAAATAGGCAGGGCGTCAATTCTCCCTTGAATTACCTTGACTACTTTTTGATATGTCTCACTGTCAACACTACCATATTTTTGTATAAATGCTTGCTTTGACAGGCCTTCATCTAAATTATTAATTTGTGGAAAGTAGGCATTTTCATCATCAAACGCGATAATAATATCCTGAATGCTCTCTGCCAATTCGGGAGTTACCGCTAGTGACGCAAAATGCGCGCCGGCCATGTCAGCTGACAAGTCTACAAAGCTATATCCAGACCCGCCCTGACCTCTGTCCATAAGCTCTTTAAATTCGCCGACGGCAATACTAAACCCTTGTTGCGATAGAAGTTTGATTGCCGCTGAAAATATAAAATGCAAACTTAAATCATGACGCCCAGCTAGCGTGGTTCCTTTATCAACTGTAGGTATTACCCCGCCCATAGTTTCGCTTAAATTTCCTACTGTCCTAGCAAACCTTCGATGCCCTGCATAGGCTGATAAAGCCATTATAGCTGCTTCGTTTTCTAGTACCGGATCGCCATTTTGGCTATACACCTTGGCTTCTTTCATTAATTCCACTAAATAATAGTTTAGTGAATTACGATTTTCAGGGTTTGGTGGTAATTGATCTAAAAAGAAAAGATACCCCATGACTCTTTGTTTAAATATGTTGCTGCGTTCATCTTCCCCGCTAGTATCGACCTTCTTAAATTCTGACAATAATGATAGTAAAGGTTTGAGTGAAACAATTGCCGTTTTATCAATAACCTGAACAGCTTCAATTGTATCTAAAGCGACACTGGCAACATCACTTTGGGTATACCTATTAGCGATTATTTCAGTCAACCATAGTGCCAACCCGCCTGGAACATGGACTTGACCAACACTGACCGACCTTAAATTAAAACCTTCACCTTCGACAACTTCAGCGTAGAGATTAAAGTACAAGCCACCAAATAACTCTGTAAATTGATAGGTTGCAGCAATCATTATGTGGTCACTTCGAAAATCTACGATCGCTCTGGCTTCTGGATAGGCCCGTTGTAAAAACCCAGCTAAGCTCGTTGCTTGACTCTGGGTAATTTTAATTTGATGGTTGTTTTTTCTTTTAATGATGGCTTGTCTGGATTCATATAGTAATTGATTAACAGAATCAGCATCATTTAATTGTCGGCCGCCATCTGCACTCACTGAACCCGAGAAATCGACAGATAGAAAAACCAGTATTAGTACTAAAACAAGTACTATCAGTAAGCTAACTTTAACTTTTTGCCACATTTAATCAATGTCCGTTAAATCATAAATTGACAACGAACATTCCGTCGAAGCCTCTTGAAATGGTATTGAGTATTTTCCTTGGATTTTCTTTATTAATCATAAATTGACAACCATTCACTAAAATAAACCATAAAATGACAATTTTTTCTAATATACAAAACAATAAAAGGAAACCTAAGGGTGTTTGCGCAATGATAAATGACCTGTTAGTTATCAACAATAGATTTCAGGCATTAATTAATTTTGAATACGAATTACGATAAAAGTTCGCGGCACTTTTTTATAAATGTTGTGTGAACGCGGTATTGGTGTGTGAATAAATTTTTTAAGTCCACCTACCAGCAAAAAATATCAGGAACATTTAAAATATCGATGACCAGTCCCCAGCTAAGAGGTTTACAAAGCCGAAAATTATCGCTAAGAGAGCGCAAAATATCGAAAAGATTCGAAAAATCCAACTAATTGTTTCTAATGTTGATGAGGAGAATTCAAGCTCACGAAAGTTAGCAAAAAAAGCAGCGGCGAAATAACTTAGAAATAGTAGAAAGATTCCAATATATCGGTTCCAATTCATATGCATTGATTCAGCAATCACAATTGGAATTAAAAAGATTGTGAAGAATAAGGAAGAATATCTGAATATTCTCTTGTCTTCAGTCACAAACTTCGTGATGTTCTTGGTTGAAAGATAGAGCATTTCTTCTCCGCCCGCATAAAACAATAAAGCAAAGCAAGCCGAACCAATGTAAAACAATACGCTCCTAAACCTAAACTCACTATTTCCAAGAAAGTAAAATGTAAATACGATAATACCGCCCAAATAAAAACGGGCAGGAGCAAGGACAAAAAGAAATATTGCCAAGATATTCCGAAATTATCGCTCATTAATTCCCGACTTTAGCTTTTACTATAATAGAGATAGCTATTGCCATTGGCTGCTATCATTTGATTTGCCAAATTATAACTCATGCTGAAATAACTATTGTGCTTGATATTGCCCAATACCTCATAGGAAACAGTACTATTGCCTGCTTTACTTTTGCCATAGGTGTTTTTAATCTAACTCTGTTCTTCGTTGTTTTCTGATGTTATTGTTTGCGACCAATCGAAAACGAAAAACCCAATTCCAACGAATATCCCAGCCATGTATGGATAAACACTCTGTGGGATTAAAATACCTATTGCTATTTGAATGATAATAAAGAATATAACCACCAAAAATGATAGCATTTTCTTTTTCAATCGCTTTTGGTTTGGCATTGTCAACTTATGCTTAAATCCTTGTCAGCTTATGGTTTACCATTGTCAATTTATGGTTTAATCACCAATCAATCAATAACCGCGAGGTTTCCTTTGCTTTCGAGCCAAGCTCTTCTGTCTGAGGAACGTTTTTTCGCTAGTAACATGTCCATAAGCTCAAGCATGGTTTCAGCGTCTTCGGAAGTTAGCTGGACCAGTCGTCGCGTGTTGGGATCCATGGTAGTTTCACGTAATTGTAGTGGATTCATTTCACCAAGACCTTTAAAGCGCTGAACATTCACTTTGCCACGCTTGTTTTCAGCTTCAATACGATCAAGTACCCCTTGTTTTTCTGCTTCATCTAAGGCGTAGTAGACTTCTTTACCTATATCAATTCTGAATAAGGGTGGCATAGCCACATACACGTGACCAGCATCTACCAAAGCTCTGAAATGTTTAACAAAGAGCGCACATAATAAGGTGGCGATGTGCAATCCATCAGAGTCAGCGTCGGCTAGAATGCAGATTTTTCCATAACGTAAATCGGATAAATCGCTAGAATCTGGATCTATGCCCAAGGCTACTGAAATATCGTGAATTTCTTGAGACGCCAATACTTGAGAAGAATCCACTTCCCAGCTGTTAAGAATCTTTCCGCGCAGTGGCATTATGGCTTGAAACTCTCTGTCCCTCGCCTGTTTAGCAGAACCACCGGCTGAATCACCCTCGACTAAAAATAATTCAGAGCGCGAGGTATCCTGCGTCGAACAATCGGTTAATTTACCTGGTAATGCAGGCCCCTGAGTGACCTTTTTACGTGCGACTTTTTTACTTTGACGTAGGCGACGTTGTGCATTTGAAATACACATTTCCGCTAATACTTCTGCAACATCAGTGTGTTGGTTTAACCATAAACTAAAGGCATCTTTCACTACGCCAGAAACAAAAGCAGAGGCTTGACGTGAAGACAGTCTTTCTTTGGTTTGTCCCGCAAACTGTGGATCATGCATCTTGGTAGAAAGAATGTAGGCACAACGATCCCAGATATCATCAGCGGTAATTTTGACGCCGCGCGGCAATAAGTTTCTAAACTCACAAAATTCTCGCATGGCATCTAATAAACCTTGTCTGAGACCATTAACGTGAGTACCGCCTTGGGCAGTTGGAATCAAGTTCACATAACTTTCGGTGACCATCTCGCCGCCTTCTGGCAACCACATGACCGCCCAATCTGCAGTTTCCCCGTTACCCGAATATTGCCCCACAAAAGGCGTGTCCTCAGGAATCGTGATACTGTCTTTGACTGATTGATATAGATAATCTCTTAAGCCGTCTTCGTAATACCATTCTTGGCTTTCTTTCGTTTGTTTATTATCGAAGCGAATCTTCAAACCTGGACACAACACCGCCTTGGCTCTCAAAAGATGCAATAAGCGGCTTACCGAAAACTTTTCTGAATCAAAATATTTGGGATCTGGCCAAAAATGTACCCGTGTTCCAGTATTGCGCTTCCCACAGCTATCGACGACTTCTAACTCGCGGGTTTTATCACCGTCAGCAAACGCCATTTCATAAACTTGGCCATCACGTCTTACGGTTACTTCGACCTTATTCGATAACGCATTTACTACCGAAATACCAACGCCGTGCAAACCACCGGAATATTCGTAGTTTTTATTTGAGAATTTACCACCCGCGTGGAGTTTGGACATGATCAATTCGACCCCAGATATTTTTTCCTCTGGGTGAATGTCCACTGGCATACCACGACCATCATCTATGACTTCTAAAGAATGGTCTAGGTGTAGTATCACTTTAATGTTGCTCGCATGACCCGCTAAAGCTTCATCCACGCTATTATCAATGACTTCTTGTGCCAAGTGATTTGGGCGCGCGGTATCTGTGTACATTCCGGGGCGTCGCTTTACCGGTTCTAACCCGTTTAAGACTTCAATGGCATCTGAATTATATTGGCTTGTCATAGTTATTTTTCTTTATTGTTAAGCTTGTTTTCAGCTAGCGAACAGCAGTGACATCAGGACTTATATTTGCCCTTTAATAGCCCTCAATAGTATCAAGGGGACTTGTTCCGAGCAATAATCAACTAGCGCAAAAAGGCGATTATTTTTGGTAGCCATTGGTGATAATCAACAAAGCTATGATCGCCGCCTTGTTCTATATATAAATGGCTATTTCGAAACTTTTCTGCAGCTGTACGGTAATCTAAAGTTTCGTCACCGGTTTGCAGTAGCACCATGTAATTGTCTGGCTTTTTAACTTGCTCACTGTAGTAGCCGTATAAATGACTAATATTTTCTGGCGTTATATAAAAAACTTCACCGCTATATGGGTTAATGTGCTTCCCCATATAGTCTACTAATAATCGAAAAGGTTCCACAGCTGGGTTAACTAAGACAGCTTTACCGCCATATTTTTCAACAAAATAATTGGATAAAAATCCGCCCATAGAGCTGCCAATAAATCTTAGCTCGTTCGCTGGTAATGTTTTAACCAAAGAATCAATAATGTCAACCGCACGATCAATATTTCCGGGCAATCGGGGCGCATGTAAATTTATGCTTGGATAATGTTTTTTAAAAAATGCTTGAGTCTGACGCGCTTTTTCAGACATGGGGGAACTTAAAAACCCATGTAAATAAATAATATGCTGCATGTATTAATTCTGTGTATTTGAAGACTGATTTTGTCTTATGCTCTTGTCGTTATTATCCATGCAGAATTTTAGCCATTCTGCTAAGAATAAGTTGGTCATAAATTTTTCATTTCGTTGATGCATATGTAAGTTGGGGTATTCATACACTGGCTTTAGGCGTTTCACTCGCTGCGTTTCCAAAACTTCAGCAACTTTTGCATCATGATACATTCGGATGACCATCGCAGGGCGCAAAAACGCAGGTGTGCCTGATGTTATTTGCGCCATAGTAAGCGTACTTGTATAGGGCGTAGATTCCAAAATTTGAATGCGATACTCCAGTGCGCCGTTAATAATAAACTGGTAAGACAAATCTTCTGTGTCACAATCAGGCAACAGCTTTAACATGCACATATAGTTATTCTCACAAATTGAGAGAATACTAGGTAAATGTGGTACATATCGCTGTTTCACTTCACTTCCAACTTAAGATGCCCATGCATCCAGAATATTTTGTTTATTTAAAAAGAACCATTGTAGCAGGATTATTGCTGTCGCGTTTTCTAATTTCCCCGACAATAACCATTCTTTCGCAACAGCCTCTGATACTCTATGCACACGAATATCTTCTGTTTCTTCATCTAGTCCGTGTACGCCCCCAGCGTTCGACGCATCGACTTTGCCAATATAAGCATAAATGCGTTCAGTGGTGCCACCTGGACTGACTAAAAAACTCGGTATTTCAAACACTTTATCCAACACCAGATTCGCTTCTTCTTTAGCTTCTCTGTGAATCACCTCTTCATAGGATTCGTTTGGTTCGATAATGCCAGCAACCACTTCTAACTGCCAGGGAGTTTTAGCCGTTTCCATGGCAGGAAACCTAAATTGCTCTATTAAAACAAATTCTTCAAGCTCAGGATCATAAGGTAATACAGCCACCGCATGCCCGCGTTCAAACACTTCACGGGTAAATACTGGTGTCCAACTACCATCAAACTTTTTATGTTGGACGTGATATAAATTAGTTTTAAAAAAACCAGTATGTAGCGACTCCTTGTTAATAACCTTCACATCATCTTTGCCTAACTCTTGCATGAAAACTGGCTCCCTTTCACTGCGATCTTAGTTTAATTTTACTTAATTTAACGAAAATCTGTCGAAATTTCATATTTGAGCAATCTAAATCAGAGTTTTTCACATATTCTGTTACACTTAAACCAAATTTGATACAGGCTTGC
Organism: Glaciecola sp. 1036; assembly: GCF_050306235.1. Classification (NCBI taxonomy): domain Bacteria; kingdom Pseudomonadati; phylum Pseudomonadota; class Gammaproteobacteria; order Alteromonadales; family Alteromonadaceae; genus Glaciecola; species Glaciecola sp. 1036. Next base: position 438,370 of record NZ_JBLWFH010000003.1, read on the forward strand.
GATACTAAGTAACGCTTGATTGTTTTAAAATGACCTTAATGTTAAAAAATTAGAATATTGATAAGGGCTTTATCGGATGAAAAAAACGCTTGTTTCCATTTTCCTTGGCATTAGTTTGTCAAGTTCAGCTTTTGCCGATGATTTACTCACCGTCTATCAAATGGCTGTAGAAAATGATCCGCTTATTAACCGTGCGGAAGCACAAAAAGACGCAGCATATGCTGGTATTGATATCAGCCGTGCAAGCTTACTGCCGCAAATTAGTGGTTCTGTTAGTTATACAGATTCAAGCCGTGAAATCGTTGACCAACAGCTGATTAGCGAAACTGAATTTATCCAAATCAGTGGTGACGTTGACACCAGCAGCTTGAGTTATGGTCTTGACCTTAACATGTCACTGTATGACCACTCTAACTGGTTAAATTTAAACCGAGCAGAAATCGTTGCACAACAAAGTGATGCTAGCCTAGGTGCTGCTTTACAGGATTTGATGGGCCGAACAGTTACCGCTTATTTGGCTGTGCTTAGAGAACAAGACAACGTTGAGTTTGTAAAAGCAGAACTTCGCGCTATTGAGCGTCAATTAGAACAAACAAAACAACGATTTGAAGTGGGTCTTACAGCGATCACTGACGTACACGAAGCACAAGCCAATTACGATAATACCATTGCTCGTCAAATCAGAGCTGAAAACTTGTTAGAACTACGATTAGAAGAGTTACGTGAAATCACCGGTAAATATCATGACAGAATTGATATTTTGGATACTAGTAAGTTCTCGGCAGTTCCACCAAGCCCAGATAATGTGACTTCATGGCTATCTACAGCAGAAGAAGCTAACCTTAATTTGTTAGCGCAAAGATTTGCTCGTGATATTGCAAAAGAAGATATCGATATTTCTCAGTCTGGTCACTATCCGAGCTTAGGTTTACGCGGCTCATACTCTAGAAGCGATAGTAAAACCGAGACATCTTTGGACGGTATCGACCCAGATACTGGCTTGCCAATTGAAACCCGTGTGAACGATCCTGATCCATTGGATAACAGAAGCATTACACTGAGCTTAAATGTGCCTATATATGAAGGTGGCGCAACAACAGCGCAAACTAAAAGAGCCAGAGCAAATTACATTGTCGCAAGTGAAAACTTAGAACTTACATACCGTCAAACAGTACGTTTAGTAAGAAGTTCATTTAACGATGTTAAAGCAGCTATTTCTACTATCAGAGCTCTAGAACAGTCTGTAGTATCTGCAGAAAGTGCATTAAACGCTACTGAAGCAGGTTTTGATGTGGGTACTAGAACAATCGTAGACGTATTAAACAGCACAAGAAACCTGTTTGATGCTCGTCGAAATTTAGCTGATGCTAGATATAACTTTATTCAAGCAATTGTTACGCTAAAACAATCTGCGGGTACTTTGACTAAAGAAGACATTGTAGACATTAACAGAGCCCTATCACCAGCGCCTGTTCAATCTTCAAACTCTTAATCAAAGGTTAAATGAATATAAAGCTGGCGCTATTCGCCAGCTTTTTTATTGCCTGAAGCTATTTGACTAGCTTGTAATTGACTGATTTGCTCACTCAGAGCCGCAATTTGCTGTTGAAGGTCGGTTAGCGTAGGTTTGCCAATGTTTTTCTTTTCTAATTCAGCTTCACGCTCTTTAAGGTGTTCTTCTTCCATTACCCCAACCACTATACCTATCACCATGTTTAAGAAAGCAAACGCGGTAAAGAATATAAAGGTCATGTAATAAATCCAACTCATGGGATAAACATCCATGGTCTCATATTGAATGTCTGTCCAATCTTCAAAGGTCATCACACGGAACAAGGTCAACATAGAGATGGCGATGTTTCCCCATAACACGGGATTAATGTCATGGAACAAATAACTACCCACTGCAGCGTAAATATAGAAAATAATAAACATTAACAGTACAACATAACCCAGCCGAGGAAGTGCTTTAAATAATGAATTTATCAGTACCCTCAATTCAGGGACGATGGAAATCATCCTTAATACTCTAAAGACTCGCACCAATCGCGCTAAGAGCGCCATTTCTGAATCCTGCATAGGCATCAGGCTAATAACCACCACTAGCGTGTCGAAAATATTCCACCCTGATTTAAAGAAGTCTTTTTTGCGTTCTTCAGCAATGAACCTAATGAGAATTTCCACGAGGAAAAACACTGTGATAAACACATCCAGATACAATGTAAAGCGCACGGCACTTTCAGATAATTGGTAAGTCTTAGCACCAATCTCAAGTGCAGACACTATAATCACGGTAATTACGAAAAGCTCAAACACCTTATTGTGTCTAAGCTTAATCAGACCTTGATGAAGTTTTTTGATCATTTAAAGGGGTTCCAAACCAAAACTGGCCCAGGTTAGACTGGGCCAGCTGACTAACATTTAGTTGGAATTATAAATTGTAAGTTTGTCTTAGTGAATCAATTCGTGCTTTAGATTCTGCGGCTGTAAAACTGCTTCGTTCCAAGCGTCGTTCAGCAATTACTAAATCACCATTTTGCAACAATGCTTCAATATAGTTCAAAAGAATCTCTTCATTTCGAGTATTGTCTGTAATCACACGCTTATAAACTTCCAGTGCATCTTCGATCCGACTCTGCTTTACTAAAATTTGTGCATAAGTATCGGCAATGGCAACGTTATCCGCTTGAATATCTAAGGCCTGCTTTGCCAGAACTTCAGCTTTAGCTAGATCGCCCTTTTCCATTTCCAAATAAGCCAAATTGTTTAACACGACAAAATTATTGGGTGTTACTTCTAATATCTTATTGTAGGTGGCAATTGCTTCCTCTTGATCTTTATCAATTTGACGCTCGGCCAACAACATTAAGTTGCGCACATCATTCGGAAATTCTACCGCATGCTGCTTAATTAATTCATAACTTTCATCTGGCTGACCAGCAAGCTCATAGGCTTGAATCAAGACTAACAGGTTTTTGATACCTTTATTAGATTCATAGGCTGCAACCGCGTGTGGCACAGCTTCTGACGGCTTATTATCAATTAATAGTAAGCGCGCCTGAATGCCTCTCAAGAATGGAAGCTCTTTGTATTTGTTATCAATTTTCTCATAAGCAGTTTTCGCTTCAGCAAATTGATTAGTCATAATTAACAAATAAGTGCGAGCAAAATTAACCTGAAGGTTATTTTCTTTGGCTAAAAATTCGTTCGCCTTGTCCAGGGCCTTTTGGTACTCAGATTTACTATCTAAAACTAAAATATAACCTAAAACTGCGGCTTCCTGATTAGGGTAAAGCTTAGACCAAGTATTGTAATGAGCCTCTGCTTCATTGACTGCATTAGATCGCAACAACGCAGTACCTTTTAACGGCCAATATTGCGCCGGGGCTTCTTTATCTGCTTCAATTGTAGAAAGCACTTCTAGAGCTTCATCTACTTTATTAGTAATTAAGGAAGCTCTAGCGGCAAGTAATTTAATTACTTTATTGTCTGGATTTGCTTTTAATTGCTCAAATAATTTTTGCTTGCCCTTTTCTACTTCACCCTTTTGCGCATTAATCGCAAAGTAACTAGCAAGACCAACTAAATGCGCTGGCGTTTTTGCAAGAAGCTCTTCAGTGGCTGCAAGAGCATCATCAATTTTGTTTTGTCTTAAGAGTAGACGTACTTTAGCGGCCAATACGTTGTCGTTAGCATCATCCAATGAGGCTGCATTTTCCAACGTTTGCGCTGCTGCTTGGTAGTTCTCTTGACGTTGTTCAACTTCCGCCTGTAACAAATAACCTTCAACGTCTGCTGGTGCAGTTGATTGCCACTCTTTAGCCAAAGCCATAGCTTTGTCTAATTGATTGGTAGCCAAATAGGCCGTGGCAAGCGTAGTTTTAGCAGTTACCGACTCAGGCGCTTTATTGACGGCATCCTCAAGATTGATCATACCTTCAATATCGTTTAAGGAAAGTTTTAAAATACCTAAACGGGTCAAATCATCCGCAGTTTCACTGATCTTCTCAGCTTGCTCTATTATCTTTTTAGCGCCTTCTTCGTCACCAGCTTTTAATAATTCATACCCAGCGCGTGAAAATAGCGAAGCGTCAGTTCCAACTTTCGGATCCACACGGGCTAACACCTCTTGAGTCTGATCGCCCATGTTCGACTGCAATTGGCTTGCTGCTAGAATTCTCAATCCAGGGTGGTTATCGGGCAAGAATTCGGCAATATAGGAAAGATGCTGAACTGCTTTTTCATATCTACCTAATTGAAAAGCAGAATAACCAGCAACTAATCTCACCGTAGGTTCTACTCGACCGTTTTGGATTGCAGTTTCACTAAAGGTTAAGGCTTGTTCATGATCGCCAGCAGCAGCTCTCACCACACCTTTTAGTTGATTTAAAAGTCCATTTTGATTGTTAATTTCCATTAACTCGTCAATGTACTTTTCGGCTTTTTCCATTTGCCCTTGTTCTACCAACATATTGGCTAAAGCGAATTTAATCTCAACATCATCAGGAGCAACTCTGATGTAGTCTTCGTATACCTTGGCTGCTTCTTCTTGTTGATTATTGATAATGTGCATGCGCGCGGTAAAATTCAGAACGTCCCGATTCAGTGGCGCTCGTTCACGCATGCTTTCAGCAGTCTCTAAAGCACCAACAAAATCGCGCTCTATCACTTTACTAATGGCGGCAACTAAGCCCTTGTATACAGTATCGGAATTTAGCGCCAACAATTCTTCAATTAAACTTTGCGCTTCTTCATTTTTTTCCAGTTGCAATAAAGATTGGAGTTTTCGATATCCTACTTCCAACTTTTCAGCAGATGTTAATTCAGAGGTTTCTAAGTCAAGCTCTGAAAGCGCAACATTTGCACCAGTGCGCTGGTAAGCTTCAGATAACAAAGGAATGACTTTAGATGCGCTATAACCAAGCTCTAACGCTCTGGACAATTCTTTTTCTGCTGATTCAAAGTCTTTAATATCAAGATATATTTTGCCTAGTTCAAATCTAGCTACGGGGAGAGAGGGATTTTGTTGAACTGCGTTTTTGAGTTCAACAATGGCAGATTTGTTATCGCCTTGTTGCAAGAATACATTTGCTTGCTCTATGTGTTCTTCTGCGCTTTTTTCAGCACAAGCCCACATAAACAAACAACAAGCACTTAAAGATAATCCTTTGATAAATTTGGAAATTATCGTCCGAGATGTTGCGAGATTTTGTTCGCTTTGCATACTTCATTCCTTTTAGTGACAAGCGTGTGGTGTATTAATACCAGTAATAATCGCATTAAACCATAACATACCCCAATAGTTTAATGGTATATATAGATTTAATGACGTATAATATATCGAATATACGGCGTTCGCATCCTCTCTGCTTTGCCCCATTTCAATTGTTATCAGGAAAATTTATGAGCGACTCTGTCGATATGACTTTCGCAGACTTAGGGCTACCCCCTGAGATATTACAAGCATTAGAAAAAGTTGGCTATGAAAAGCCATCTCCAATTCAAGCACAAAGTATCCCACTATTGTTACAAGGTCATGACCTTCTGGGACAAGCCCAAACGGGCACCGGCAAAACTGCCGCCTTTGCTTTACCTATGCTTGCCAACATTAATCCAGACGATCAACATCCGCAATTGTTGGTGTTGGCTCCTACTCGCGAATTGGCTATCCAAGTCGCCGAGGCGTTTCAAGTTTACGCCAGTTTTTCAAAGAAGATTAAAGTATTGCCTATCTATGGCGGTCAGTCATACGATAATCAAATTCGTCAGTTGAAGCGTGGCGTTCAAGTTGTGGTTGGAACACCGGGGCGTGTTATTGACCATATTCAACGTAAAACACTTAAACTTGATAATCTAAAATTTTTAGTATTAGACGAAGCCGATGAAATGTTGCGAATGGGCTTTATCGACGACGTTGAGCTTATTTTATCCCATGCGCCGAAAGAACGTCAGACTGCATTGTTCTCAGCCACAATGCCTGCGCCAATTCAAAAGATTACCAATCGTTATTTAACCAATCCGCAAGAAGTGAAAATTGCCGCTAAAGCAACTACTGCAAGTACGGTTAGGCAACGCTATTGTTTGGTTGCGCCTCATCATAAGTTAGAAGCCTTGACTCGTATCATGGAAGTTGAGGACTTTGACGGTGTTATTATTTTTGTACGTACCAAAACCGCTACTCTTGAATTGGCAGATAAATTAAGTGCCCGTGGTTTTGATGTTGAAGCATTAAACGGGGATATTCCACAAAATGCCCGCGAACGTACTGTTGAGCGTTTAAAAAATGGTGCTATCGATATTTTGGTTGCTACCGATGTAGTCGCTAGAGGGCTAGACGTTGAACGTGTTAGTCACGTAATCAATTACGATATCCCTTACGATACTGAATCATATGTACACCGAATTGGGCGTACAGGTCGTGCTGGACGTTCTGGAGATGCAATCTTATTTATCTCTAATCGTGAAAAACGTTTGTTGTTCTCTATTGAAAAGACCACCAAACAAAGCATCGAAAAGATGCAGATTCCATCTGTTTCACAGTTGAATGAAACTCGGTTGGATAAGTTTAAACGCAACGTATTAAATGTACTGAATGAAGGTGATTTGAGCGATTATGTTCCAATGATTGAATCTATTGTAGAAGATGCATTGGCTGCAAATCCCGAAGTCACACCAGAGCGCGTCATGGCCGCATTAGCCAAGGTTGCACAAGGTGACGAGCCATTATTATTGGACGAAGAAAAAAGCGAAGACCTAAATGCGCCAATGAAAAATGATCGTCCAGAAAGACGACCTAGAGAGCGTGACCGCGGCGGTAAGAACCCTCGCAATGGCGATCGTAAGCCAAGTGTTCGCACAAGAGGCAAGCCAGAAAAAGGCATGCAAAGATTTAGACTTGATGTTGGCTATGTGCATAACGTAAAACCTGGCAATATCGTTGGTGCTATAGCGAACGAAGCCAATATTAGCAGTCAGTATATTGGTGCCATTGATATACATGAAAACTATACCTTGGTAGATTTGCCAGAAAGTATGCCTAAAGAAACCCAAGCTGTGCTATCAAAAGCACGTGTAGCTGGACAGAAATTGAATATTCGTCCGTGGAGCGATAAACCACCCAAAAAACGATAAAAACAAACTTTCAGTAAATTTAATTATATAAAAGTCGATTTTTATTGTTTATAACTTCTAAGGCCAAGGTCATAATATTACCCATGACACTTGGCCTTACTTCTTTTTAAGCATGAATTACTTCCCTATCTTCCTTGATGCTCAACATATAAACTGCCTAATTGTAGGGGCTGGAGAAGTTGCTGCGCGCAAGTGTGAACTGCTTTTAAAAACCCCAGCCAAGATTACTATAGTTGCGCCCTGGGTATGTGATACGGTAAAAAGACTATCAGCGTCAACTCAGGTTGAGTTGATTGAAAAAGAATTTAGTGAAGCGGATATCGAGGGTAAAAACCTGATATTTGTTGCCACCAGCGATGAACAGTTGAACAAAGATATTCATGATTTGGCGCATGAACAAAATATTCTGGTCAATGTGGTAGACAATACGCCTCTGTGTAAATTTATCACGCCTTCAATCGTCGACAGAGATCCCATCGTCATTGCGCTTTCTAGCGGCGGAGTGGCTCCCGTGCTATTGCGCTATATGCGTCAACGTCTTGAATCTTTAATCCCTAACAATCTAAGCCGTTTAGGAAAATTTTCAGAAAAATGGCGAATGCGAGTAAAACAGGCCCTTAGTTCAGTGACACAACGGCGTTATTTTTGGGAAGATATTCTCGATGGCGACGTTGGAGAAAACGTACTTAATGGGAATAATGCGCTGGCCGATCAACAGCTTGAGCAAAGACTCGTTGATTATCAACAAAATAAAAGAACCCAAGGTCAGGTGTACTTGGTCGGCGCAGGTCCCGGTGATCCTGATTTATTAACCTTTCGCGCGCTTAGGTTAATGCAAAAAGCCGATGTTGTTGTATATGACCGTTTAGTCTCTGACGAGATATTAGAATTAGTGCGCCGAGACGCTGAGAAAATTTATGTAGGTAAAGCGAAAAGCAACCACAGTATTCCACAAAAGGATATCAATGAACTACTGGCTAAATTAGCCAAAGATGGACAACGAGTGGTCCGATTAAAAGGGGGGGATCCCTTTATTTTTGGTAGAGGCGGAGAAGAAATTCAAACGCTGATCGCCCATGGCATTGATTTTCAAGTGGTCCCAGGCATTACCGCAGCCAGTGGAGCCTCTAGTTATGCCGGTATTCCTCTAACCCATAGAGACCACGCGCAATCCGTAGTCTTTACCACCGGCCATTTAAAAGACAACAGCATCAATTTAAATTGGCAAGCACTGGCTCAGCCGAATCAAACGATTGTATTTTATATGGGACTTACCGGACTACCGATTATTTGTAAATCCCTCATTGAGCATGGTCTAAGTGCTGCAACCCCGATTGCATTAGTACAAGATGCCACCAGAAATACTCAAAAAGTAGTTACCGCTACTTTGTCAACAATACTAGACGATCCTCGGCTAGATGAAATTGCGCCTCCAACCTTGATCATTGTCGGTGGTGTTGTTAGTTTGCACAAAAGCTTGGATTGGTTTAACCACCAATAAATCAAATATTAAGATGCAATAAGGAGCCTTGACTATGTTGAACCGAGTTATTGCTCTAATACTCATTTGTGCTTTTTCCTTTCTAGTGGCTAAAAATTCTCTGGCAAATCAAACTAGCTTTTCCCGCACCAATGAAGATGGCAATCTTCAATTTGCCTATGCTTGGAAAGCTAAGAATAACATTTATAACTTGTCCTTTGTGTTGTCGCGTGACACCTTAATGCAAGTACCGGAAACCCCCATTAGATTCAGCAATCGCATGATGCAGCAAGAAATCTATATGGCGTTAATGGCTGTCTCACGCGATGCTCAAGCACAGGGAATACAAGTCAATATTAGACGCTTAAACGAGGGATTTGATTTTAATGTACAAGGTCCAAGTGACGAACAAGTGAATCAAGTAATGCAAAACTTAAAAGCTGCCAGCCAAGGGGCGCAATCTGAGTTTTTAGAAAAAAATGGATTTACCTTGCACCAGAATGCAGTTGGGGAACAAGGCATTATTTACGACCATAGTCACTTCGCCCGTCAAAGCGCTCCTGCTCTAACCGCCGTGGTAGAGGCGATAAAAAGTATTCAAAAACAACCCAAAGACATACGAGAATTTATCAATATTGCATTAAGTTGGATTCAAAGTATTCCTTACGATGACTTGGAAAATAGAATCACCTCCAATGGAGCAGGATTTTTATCGCCTATTGAGTTACTTAAAATGAATCGTGGGGATTGTGATAGTAAGTCAACCTTATTAGCAGCGCTTTTAATGGGCTACAACGAAAATCTTGATATCACTATGGTGTTATTGCCGCAGCATGCCTTGATTGGGATTCCGTTACCTGCAACGCCAGATCAGATAACGATTCAGCAAAACCAAACCACCTATTTATTGTTGGAGCCTACAGGACCTGCTTATCATGAAATTGGCGAGGTAGCAGACTCTACCCTGATGGCGATTTTGAATAGGCAATATTCGTTAAATTCGATGTAACCAACTATCGTCTAAATCCTCTTTAACTAGCTTGCACCTATAGTAAATTACTTTTATTGTTAACTTGTTAGCATTCAATCAATAAGAACAATCTATGAAAATTCGACAGTTATTCCACAAACAACTTATTGTTTGTGCCTTAGTCAGTGCTCTAACGCCAATTAGCTTGCAAGCTCAAGAATCGACAAAAACAGACACTGAAAACAAATACGCCCAATGGGATGTGTTAAATCCGCCCTTTGAACTTAATAAAGTAACCATTAATACCGACCAGACCACCTGGTCCTCTCTTGATGTGACGCCTGACGGCAAACATTTTGTTTTCGACATGTTGGGTGATATTTTTATCGCCGATATTACAGGCGGAAGTGCCTCTGCAATTACTCAGGATTTCGCTTGGAATATCCAGCCTTCCGTTAGCCCTGATGGCAGCAAAATAGCCTTTATCTCAGACAGAGATGGTCTATCAAACGTTTGGGTTATGGATTTAGACGGCGGCAATCTTACCCAAATAACCAAAGAGAAAAAGCATCTTATACATGCGCCTAAATGGAGTCCAGATGGTGAATACATAATAGTAACCAAGGGCTTTATGTCGTCTCGCAGTATACCTGCAGGGGAGATCTGGATGTACCATAAATCTGGTGGCGATGGCATTGTGATAAAAGCCAGAGAGAATGGTAACGTTGAACAACAGAATATTGCCGACCCTGCATTTTCACCAGATGGCAATTACATCTACTTTACTCAAGATATTAGCCCAGGTTCCTATTTTGAGTACAATCGCGATCCCCTAAAAAGTATTTTTGCTATTAAACGTTACGACAGACGTTTAGGTGAAGAAGAAACCTTTATTTCAGGTACAGGTGGCGCCGTTGTGCCAACCCCTTCGCCTGATGGCAAGTACGTTGCTTTTATTCGGCGTGTGCAGGACAAGACAGGACTATTTTTAAAAGACCTTGAGACTGGACTAGAAAATCCACTGTATTTAGACCTTGAAAGGGACATGCAAGAAGGTTTTGGTACCGAGGGCTATTTTAGTTATTTTGATTGGACGCCTGATAGCAAACAAATAGTTTTTTGGACCGGTGGTAAATTCCATAAATTATCTGTTGCCAATAAATCACTTGAAACGCTAGATGTTAACGTCACCACAGAAGTAAAATATGCGAATAAATTACTCTTTGATGTAGATGTGTCTGGAAATGAATTTGATGTAAAAGCTATCCGTTGGGCGCAACGTTCACCAGACGGCAAATCAATACTCTTTCAAGCTTTAGGTAAGCTCTACATTAAAAATATAAAATCTGGCAAAGTATCCCGGTTGACCAAGCAAGATTCTCACGATGAGTTCTATCCCCGATATTCTCAAGATGGCAAACAAATCGTATATACCACATGGAACGATAAAGAATTGGGGAGCATTCGAGTAATATCATCTCGCGGCGGCAAAGGAAAGGTGGTGAGTACATCCCCTGGACATTATATAGAGCCAAGTTTCTCGTCGGATGCCAAACTGATCACTTATAAAAAAGTAAGTGGTGGTTACCTACTTGATCCAACCTATGGTACAGAACCAGGCATCTATGTTCTTGACCTTGATAAAGAAGTTGCAACTCGAGTTGCAAAATCTGGCGTTGAACCGCATTTTGGAAAGCAAAATGACCGTGTTTATTTTACCGAATCAATCTATGGTTCTTATCCGGAAAGCCAATTCTCAAGTGTCAATCTGCAAGGTAACGATAAAATTACTCACCTATATGGTGGTGACAAAGTTAGTGAGTACAGACTATCTCCAGATGGTAAATTCATTGGATTTGTGCATCAATATAACACCTATGTTATGCCATTCGTACAAACCGGAAAAAAACTCAATATAGGTCCTAATATAGGCAGTTTTCCTGTTACTCAATTATCCGCTCGTGCTGGAAACTATATGACTTGGCGCGATGATAACAATACATTAGGTTGGTCCTATGGACCCTTGTATTTTGAACGCTCATTAGATGAAGCGTTTGCGTACCGTGAAAATGCCCCTGAAACCCTGCCCGATCCATTGCAAGAAGGCATGGATCTAAGCTTTAAACATTCTTATGCAAAACCTGATGAGATTAAAGCCTTAGTAGGTGGAAAAATTGTCACCATGCGCGATGCTGACAATCAGCAAGAAGTGATTGAAGATGGCGTAGTCATCATCAAGAATGAAAAAATCCAAGCGGTTGGTACTCGAGATCAAATAGAAATCCCCAAAAACGCTGAGGTGTTGGATGTTAGCGGCAAAACTGTAATTCCGGGCTTAATTGATGCTCACGCTCATGGGTCACAAGCCAGCAACGGCATTATTCCCCAACAAAACTGGATTCAGTTTTCGAATTTATCTTTTGGTGTTACCACTATCCATGATCCTTCTAATGCAACCAGTGAAATATTGGCAGCGTCAGAGTTACAAAAAGCAGGGAAAATACTCGCACCGCGTATTTATTCAACCGGCACTATATTATATGGCGCTGAAGCCTTGGCTTATAAAGCCGTGATCAATAATTATGAGGATGCCTATTTCCATGTTCGCCGCTTAAAAGACATGGGCGGAATTTCAGTAAAATCCTACAATCAACCTAGAAGAGATCAAAGGCAACAAGTGTTACAAGCCGCCAGAGAGCTGGGGATGTTAGTCGTGCCTGAAGGTGGTGGTAAGTTCCAACAGAATATGTCAATGCTAGTGGATGGCCATACAACTTTGGAGCATTCTTTACCTATTGCTCGAGGTTACAATGACGTAACTCAATTATGGGCTGCCACCCAAAATGGGTACACTCCAACCTTTGTGGTGTCTTTTGGTGGATTGTCTGGGGAGTATTTCTGGTACGACAGAACAGAGGTGTGGAAAAACCAACGTTTGATGCGCTATGTTCCCAATTATGTAGTCGATGGTCGCGCTATTCGACGTCAAACAGCGCCTGATGATCAATACAATCATATTGAAGTGGCTAAATATGCTAAACAATTAAGAGATGCCGGTGTGCGAGTGCAAATTGGAGCACATGGGCAACGTGAAGGTTTGGGTGCCCATTGGGAGCTTTGGATCATGCATCAAGGCGGCTTCACTCCTTTTGAAGCGCTAAGAGGTGGCACTATTGATGGAGCTAAAACCTTGGGCATGGATAAATATATCGGCAGTATAGAAGTTGGTAAGCTAGCGGATTTAGCGATCATTGATGGAGATGTGTTAAATGACATCCGTTTGAGTGAATTTGTCACCCATACTGTTATCAATGGCAAAATACTGGATAATACCAGCATGAACGAAGTGGGCAGTGATGACAAACGACCTGCTTTCTATTTTGAAACCAACAATAAGTTATTCTTACCACAAGACACTAAACAAGAAATAGAAGCTAAAGCTGAACGTTATCATTGGCGTCACTAAATTCTATTGACCAATTAAGGGCTGCCATCGGATAGCCCTTTTTTATGCCCACAAATTAGCTTCACCTGAACTTGAATACACTATGAATTATCAGACAGCTTAACTTAGATGTCTGGTGAGTGTTACAAATTGTCCGTTAATTAACGGTATTTACACCACTGATTTTCTAATCTAGTTGCATCATCATTGAGGGATGCAATATGCAACAGAATCCGCTATTCAGACAACAAGCTTGGCAAGCGCAGTTTCAAAAAGACTATGGAAAGAGTTTGTTAATGCCAACTGCCGTTCATTGGTGGTCAATTAGTATATTGCTCGCAATTGTTGCAGGCATTTTGATTTTTATATCGACTGTGAAGTTCGCTAAAACTCAAAATGTACAAGGCTGGATTGTTAAAGACAATACATTTCGTGCGCTTGCCACAGAGAACAACAGTCAAATTGCCGAATATAATGTTGCTAGTGGCCAAGCTGTTGTGAAAGGCCAACCCTTAATGCGCCTCAATCGCAACAATGAATTTGTTGAATCCCAGCAATTGAAGCTAAAAAATTGGGAAATTTTAAATAACAAACTTCAAACCGACTACCACGAATCTGTTGAAGATATACAACGCCAGATTCAAGATGCCAAAGCACGCAATAAAAACTTAAAAACCCAACAACAATTACTTAAGTCCCAACAACAACTTGTTCAATCGAGTGCCGACAAATTACATGCTAGATTGCTCGCCAGTGAACTACTCGAAAGTAAAGGAAGCATTAGTCAAGATAGTGTAATAAGGCTAGAGATCGAACACTCGGATTTTCTCATCACAATCAACAGATTGCAGATTCAAATACAAGATGTTCAAAATAGAATTGAAACAACAGAAAATCTGTTGTTCGCCCTTGAAGAAGAATTACTTCACTTAGGCAAAGCCCATCAAATATCAATAGATGAACTATTGAATCAAAAAGCTACCATAACCACTCAAACCCATTATGTATTGCGAGCCCCTGTAGACGGAAAAATCGATAGCATTTTATATGAAGTAGGTGAAACCGTGCATTCAGGGCAAGCGCTGATACGTATTCAACAATCCACTGGCTTAGCAAAAGCTATTCTGACTATTCCATCGAACATTGGCGGCAAATCCTTTACCGCCAACCAGGTCACTATGCGAATAGACGCCTTCCCTTACCAAGAGTTTGGATTAGTGCAAGGACAAATCAGTAAAATTGAAGGTACCCTTAGCAGTCACACAGATATTACTAATCCTCCTATTCAGCTAGCGCCGGCCTTCTATATTGCACATGTCGATTTAACGACGCAACAAACAGCTTCGGATACTAGTAATCTAAGTCTTAGAGATGGCATGACCTTACAAGCTGATTTGGTGATTCAACAACAAACGCTTTTAGAGTGGTTTTTGGGGCCTTTATTGAGCTTGAGTGATCGTCGATGAAATCTTCGTTTGCAGCCCTACAACAAGACCTGTTTATAAAACCAAGATTATCCGTGGTTTTACAGAACGAAAACACTGAGTGTGCATTAGCATGTTTGGTTATGCTCTCATCTTACCACGGTTATAAAACGACGATAGACGAGCTAAGACAAAAATTTGGTCCACAAGCCAATGGCACAAGCTTGGCACAATTAATTGAGTATGCCCAGCAGTTAGATTTAGCAGCAAGACCTTTACAACTATCCTTATCTGAGCTCAAAGAACTCAATACGCCATGTATTTTACATTGGGATTTAAATCATTTTGTAGTTCTCAAATCTGTCGCTAAACACTTTATTGTGATTCATGACCCAGCCCTTGGCCAAGTCAAAGTGAGCATGCAGGAAGTTGATAAGCGGTTTTCAGGCATAGCATTAGAACTTCTGCCAACCAAAACATTTAGCCACAAGAAACCGCCAAAAAAGTTATCTATTTGGCATTTTGTGGAAAAGACTTCAGGCTTTAAGCGTCAACTCATTGGAATTGGTTTGCTCTCCCTTTGTCTTCAACTTCTAGCCCTGTTGAGTCCCTTTTATATTCAAACTGTAGTAGATCAAGTGGTGGTGCAAAATGCCCAAGATTTACTTCTTAGCTTGGCTATTGGATTTACTTTATTACTTTTATTAGAAGTTGTTTTCAGTTGGTTTAGAGAGTTCCTCATTTTGCGCTCCACCACCTCCTTAAGCTTAATGTTGTCGATGACAGTGTTTCGCCATCTAATGCAACTCACTACAGAATTTTTTCAACGTCGTCATTTAGGCGATATTTCTACCCGATTTAACAGCTTAGTGCCAATACGTGAATTTTTAGTGTCCGGCGTTGTAAGCGGCATATTGGATGGCTTTATGGCCCTGGCTACTCTAGCTGTGCTATACGTGTATTCATCGCTTCTAGCAAATGTAGTGTTGATTGCTAGCTGCTTTTATCTGCTTATTCGCTGGATTTGCCTACGTCAAATCAAACAAATACAAACGGAAACCTTGGTCGCAGACGCCAAACAACAAAGCCATTTTTTACAAAGTTTGCGAGCTATAAAAACGTTAAAGCTATCCGGCAATATCCCCAGAGTTGAATCAGAATGGTTGAATAAGCTGTGCGACCTTACTCAGCACAATGTAAAGCTAAGTAAATGGCAAATTGCCTTTGCGTCAGTGAATAAATTGATTTTTGGTTTAGAAAACATCGTTATCGTTTTCCTCGCGGCGGGCTTAGTCATGAGTAACGCCTTTAGCTTGGGCATGTTATTCGCTTTTATCAGCTACAAAACGAGATTTACTGGCGCAGTTAACCAATTTATTCAACAATGGATAAATTACCTTATGCTGTCAGTGCATCTGGGCAGATTAGAAGATATTCTTTATTCCCCGAAAGAACAGCAAACTTCCCCATTCCAACTATCTCAAACTGCCTTGCCATCAGGCGTTAATACTCAAAATACATATCAGGTTAGCATTCAGAAATTAGCATTCCATTACCCACTACAACCCCCTGTATTCCAAAATCTCAACCTCAATATTTATGATGGCGAAATTGTCGCTGTTTTGGGAAAGAGTGGCAGTGGAAAAACGACCTTTCTTAATTGTTTATCCGGATTAACTCAGCCCAGCAGTGGACAAATCCATATTCAACAAAGGCTTTTAACTGCTGGGACGCGTTCGCATTTAAACATTGCTTGTGTAATGCAAGATGACAGTCTACTCAGTGGTAGCATCTTACAAAACATTACCGGCTTTAATGTCTCAACTGACATAAAACGCGTTGTAATGTCCTGTATTCATGCCTGTATCTATCAAGATATTATGAATCAGCCGATGCAGTTTCACAGTCTTATTGGCGACATGGGAAGTAGCCTTAGCGGCGGGCAAAAACAAAGGTTGATGATAGCTCGAGCACTCTATTCCCACCCCAAATTATTATTACTAGATGAAGCCACTAGCCACCTAGATATTCCAACCGAAAAACGCTTAATGAAGAATCTTCGTCAACTGGGCATCACAGTCATCATGATAGCCCATCGTCCTCACACTATTCAAAGCGCAGATCGCATAGTGCAACTCACCTCTAACGGATTTATCGAACGTCAACACCCCAAACTTTTAACATCAACCAAAGCAAAGGAATGAAAACATGGAAATTGCAAACAACATTGAGTTGCTGTCTCAACGGGAAAAACAAATAGCAGTCAAAATAATGGAAGGCAAACCAAACAAGTTAATTGCGTATGATTTATATATTAGCGAAAGAACAGTTAAGTTCCATTGCGCCAATATCTATCGAAAATTACAAATTAACAGTAGGCACGCCCTTATTGCACAGTATTATCGGGAAATCATACAACTTGAAAGCGAAATTGACCAAACAGGCTCGTCCTGAGATCAAGAAGCGAACAATTGCGACATATCGTCAAAGTATTTGAATTCAAGCGCGTTGCCACTAGGATCGTAAATAAAAAACGTTCCTTGCTCCCCCACTTGTCCCTTGAACCGGATATAGGGTGCAATGACAAATTCATAGTTTACTGAAGTAAATTTATCCGCTAATGCATGCCATTGTTGTTTTGGTAATACCAAGCCAAAATGTGGTACAGGCACAGCTTTACTATCCACTTCATTTGGCTTTAACGAGGTTGGCATCGCCTCGACTAAATGCGTGACTAGCTGATGACCGTAAAAATTCCAATCTATCCAATGATGACTTTCGCGTCCTTGTTCGCAGCCGATTAATTCTCCATAAAATTCTCTTGCTTGAGCCAAATTGGTTACCGGAATTGCTAAATGAAATGGAGCTAAACTCATACTAAATAAACCTTTTTAACAGCCAAAACTTAATTTTTGAAAAGGGCGCATAACGTAAGGTGTTTTCCATGGAAAAGCTACGGTGCATAACAGCTTTATGATGGCTAAAGGTATCAAAACCAAACTTTCCGTGATAACGCCCCATGCCGCTAGTCCCAACACCGCCAAAAGGCAATTCGTGATTGAGTGCGAACATGCTAATATCATTGATACACATATTACCAGCACTCACCTCGTCTACAAACCTATATTCAAATTCATCATCCTGTGTAAATAAATAGGCCGCGAGAGGCTGTGGCCGCTGCTGAATAAAGGACAGCATTGCGTTTCGCGAATTCATTTCGACAATGGGCAATATAGGCCCAAATATTTCTTCTTGCATCAGTGGATCTGACAGCTCAGGATCAACCACTAAAGTAGGTGCCATATACTTCTGTTGTATATCTACATCTCCTCCATACACCACTTTTTGATTACTTAAATAATCTGACAATCGCTGGCAATGCCTTTCATTGACGATGCGTCCATAATCTTTTGATGTTTTAGGTGTGGCTGTGTACTGAGTTTCAATCGCTTTTATCAGTTCGTCTATCAACTGTTGCTTAATTGAAGGTTCAACCAATATGTAATCTGGGGCAATACAGGTTTGTCCTGCATTCATGAACTTCCCCCATACGATGCGGTTAGCAGTAACCGCTAAGTCTGCAGTGGTATCCACTACACAAGGACTTTTCCCGCCGAGTTCTAAGGTCACTGGTGTTAAATGCTTTGCCGCCGCCGTCATTACAATTTTGCCGACTACCTCACCGCCAGTATAAAAAATCTTGTTAAACGATAGTTCTAGTAATCCGCTAGTTTCGTCTTTCCCCCCTTGCACCACTGAAAACGCTTTTTCATCTAGGTATTTAGGCACTAAATCTGCAATTAATTGGCTGACGTTGGGGGCCAATTCACTTGGCTTTAGAATTGCGCAGTTGCCTGCACTTATGGCAGCAACAAAGGGCGCAAGTAATAGTTGAAACGGATAATTCCATGCCCCAATAATAAGCACAGTACCCAAAGGTTGAGGCTGGATAAAAGAATGTGCAGGCATAGCCGCAAGGGGAGTCTTTACTTTTTTAGCCCTACTCCATTTTTTAATCCTTTTTAGCTTGTGTTTTATATCAGATAACACATAGCCGACTTCCGTAATATAGGCTTCCTGTTTTGACTTGCCCAAGTCTTTTTGCAAAGCCGAGAATACTGCATTTTTATTTTCTTTTATTAAATCAGCTAACCTTGACAGTTGTTGTTTACGCCATTCCACATCCCGAGTAACACCTGTATCAAAATAAGTTTTATGTTTTTCAAAGGTGTCTAAATAGGCTTGCATAAATATTGTTTCCGTTGAAGTTTGAGTTATTCTCAAAGGTTAGAATTTTGAATCAACTCATTCACTAGTAAAAATGCATGGTATAAAAAAAGCGGCTTCTTCAAAAGATAGCCGCTTTTATATACCAACATTTTTTGAAGTTATACTGAATACGGATGACGCAACACTATAGTTTCATTACGATCTGGGCCAGTAGAAATAATATCTACAGGTACACCCGTTAGTTCTTCTAATCGTTTAATATAATCTTTTGCCGCTTGTGGTAATCCATCATACTCTTTCACACCAAAGGTATTGCTAGACCAACCAGGCATTTCTTCGTACACAGGTGTAATAGCTTCATAACCTTCTGCAGCTAGTGGAGGAATATCGCTGATATTGCCATTTCCATCACGATAACCAACGCAAATATTTAAGCTTTCTAAGCCATCTAATACATCTAATTTAGTCAAACAAAAGCCAGTAATTGAATTTAGTTGAACTGCACGGCGCATTGCTACGGCATCAAACCAACCTGTGCGACGTTTTCTACCAGTAGTAGCACCAAATTCATGACCTTTAACACCCAAATGTTGTCCAACTTCGCAATCCAATTCTGTAGGGAAAGGACCTGAACCAACACGAGTGGTGTAGGCTTTTACGATACCTAGGACGTAATCAATACTTAAAGGGCCAAAACCAGCGCCAGTAGCTACACCACCAACAGTGGTATTAGACGAGGTTACATAAGGGTAAGTCCCATGGTCTATGTCTAACAAAGTACCTTGGGCACCTTCAAACATAATAGGATCACCATTTTGTTTGGCGACTTCTAATAAATGCGTAACATCAGTAACCATAGATCTAAATAGATCTGCTACAGCCAATGCGTCTTTCAATACTGCATCATAGTCAACCGCAGGGGCTTTATAGTATTCGGTTAACATAAAGTTATGATAAGCCATGACTTCTTTTAGCTTAATAGCGAAATCTTCCGCATTAAACAAGTCACCTACACGCAAGCCTCTACGTGATACTTTATCTTCATAGGCAGGACCAATACCACGGCCAGTAGTACCAATGGCTTTAGCCCCTCGCGCTTGTTCACGTGCGACATCCAATGCCACATGAAAGGGCAGAATGAGAGGACAAGCTTCGCTCACTTTTAAACGTTCGCGCACTGGAATACCTTTGTCTTCCAGCATTTTCATTTCAGTCAACAATGCTTCTGGACTTAGCACCACGCCGTTACCAATAACACAAGTAACGTTGTCACGTAAAATACCAGAGGGAATCAAATGAAGAACGGTTTTCTCACCGTCAATAACCAGTGTGTGACCTGCATTGTGACCGCCTTGATAACGCACAACATAACGCGCCTGATCAGTTAAAAGGTCAACAACTTTTCCTTTGCCTTCGTCACCCCATTGAGTGCCAAGTACAACTACATTTTTTGCCATGAAACTATTCGATAAATAAATTAGGCGGCGATTCTATCAAAATTATACAGAATTGTTGAGAGGCTTTAGTTCTGAAATATGATTTTTTCGTTATAAAACGTCTAGGATTGGGCTTATTTGCGTTTTTTTATTGCTTAGATAAGAATTAAAAATAAGCTTATTGTACCAATGAGAACCAAAGCACCACCAAGTCGTTGGATTTGTTCACTTGGCAATTGGCTAAGTTGTAGCATGTAAGCCCGCCATTTATTCGGTATTAACAAAGGCCCAAGGCCTTCAATTATTATTACCAGACTAAACGCTATCAGCAGGCTTACGAGCATGATGTTAATCGCTAATATAATAAACTGTAGAACTTACGACGATATTTAGACTTTAAAGGGTCGCCGTCAGGTAAAGCATTGATAGTATCTAAGGTTGTTTTTTTTGCGTCGGCAAAATTCATGTCTTTGGTGATGATGCTAAATAGCAATTCTAAAGCTTCTTCCACCTTATGCACATGTTGTAATTGCACAGCCAGTTGTAACTTAATTTCCATATTATCTGGCTCTGCCGCTAGTTTATTTTGCAACTCTATAATTTCTGGTGATTCAGAGGCTTTCTCTGCAAGCTCAATCTTACCCATTAAACTCGTATATCGTGCATCTTGATCGACTAAGGTAACCTCAGAAAGTAAGGCTTTCGCCGCATCTACTTTCCCAAGTTCAACACTACAGTCTGCAAGTAAAAATCTGGCATCAATATTTGAGTTATTGATATCAAATGCTTGTTTAGCAAAGGTATAGGCATCTTGATATTGTCCTTGGTTTACCAACTCAGCAGCTTGCAACAACAAGTCATCTTCAGGATTTGGTAAGTGTTTTTCAAACAACTCTCTTAATTGCTGAGCATCCATAGGACCCGCTGCGCCGTCCAAGGGTTGCCCTTCTTTTACCAACATAATGGTAGGCAAGCCTCGTACCCCAAACTGTTGGGTGATTTGAGGTTCTTGCTCAACATTCACTTTAGCCAGTACAAGGTGATTGGCGTGCTCAGTTGCTAGGGTTTCAACACTCGGTAACATCTGGGCTGACGTTGGATCTTGGGGCGCCCAAAAATAAACAGCGACCAATTTTGTTTGGCTACCGTCAATAATCACATCTTTAAAGTTTTCGACATTAAGATCTAGAATATTTTCTGACATAACTACATTTTTTGCTTTTTTTGATAACAAGAATTATGGTGATGATTAGAGATTTTACAACCTTCTATGTACGAAATATGGCAAAACAATTTTCTTCATTCCGTGAGTTCTATCCTTTTTATTTAGAGGAACATAGCCATCCTAAGTGCAGATTGTTGCATTTTATTGGCTCTACCCTTGTGCTGGCGGTAATGGTCTTTACCATTATAACAGCTCAATGGGTTTATTTATGGCTTCTGCCATTGATTGGTTATGGCTTTGCTTGGATTGGACATTTTGTATTCGAAAAAAATCGACCTGCGACCTTTCAGTATCCTTTATATAGCTTGATCGGAGATTGGGTCATGTATAAGGATATTTGGCTCGGGAAAATCAGTCTGCGTGAGGTGCAAAAAAGCGAATAAGTGTAAACCTATTCGCTTTAAAAATAATAATTACTATTTGCTAATTTTAAGTACTTTCCCGTCGGAAGAATCTGTTAGTACGTAAATAGCGCCGTCAGGACCTTGCACAACGTCACGAAAACGAGCCTGTTGATCTTGAAGCAGATTTTCTTCACCAAGGATTTTACCGTTTTCGATTTTCAAGTGCTTTAAGTACATGAATTTCAGTGAACCGATAAAAAGGTCCCCTTGCCATTCTGGAAACATATCTCCGGTGTAAAATGTCATGCCAGAAGGTGCAAACGACGGATCCCAATACTGCAACGGCTGACGCATACCTTCCATTTCTTTTTTGTCAGTTATTATCGATCCATTGTAATTAATACCATAGGTAATTTCCGGCCAACCATAATTATCACCCTTGGATAAAATGTTGACTTCATCACCACCTCTAGGGCCATGTTCATGGGTCCAGATTTCACCTGTTTCGGGATGAACCGTCATGCCTTGCACATTCCTGTGACCATAAGTAAATACTTCAGGTGCCTGACCATCAACAAAAGGATTGTCCTCAGGAACACTGCCATCAGGATGAATTCTTACGACGGTACCTAGGTGATTGTCGGTGTTTTGGGCTTCCTCTTTAAAACTGCCTCTTTCGCCCAACGAAACAAACATCATTCCTTGTTTGTCGAATACTATGCGACAGCCAAAATGATAAGGGGTTTGCTTTTTAGGTAATGCTGTAAAGACCTTTTTTACATTAACTAACTCTTGGCCGGTAAATTCACCCACGTGCACTTCACTGCCGAATCCACCATCCCCAGCCATGCTGGAGCAAACATAAACCTTATTATTGGTAGCAAAGTCTGGATCAATGGCAATTCCTAAGTTACCGCCTTGTCCCATTTGCACAGATTCAGGCAATCCTGAGATTTTGCCACTGAGCTTACCCTCTTTGCTTAATAATCTTAATCCACCATTTCGTTCTGTAATAAGTAGATCTTGATTGGGAAGAAAAGCCATGCCCCATGGATGTTTTAATCCATCAGTGACTTCCGTTACAGTGAATTGGGCTTCAGCGGATGCTGTTGCACAAACCAACAAGGATGCACTGATAAAAGCACCCGTTAATGAATGACGCATGTGTACTCCTAATCCAAGGTCGCTCGTAACATCCAAGCCGTTTTCTCATGCACTCGCATGCGGTCACCTACTAGAGCCGAAGTAGATTCATCATCCGCATCTTGAGATAATTTGAGCACTTCTCGACATGTTTTAACTACGGTTTCATGCCCCTGAGTTAATAGCTTCACCATTTCTTTTGCTTCTGGTACGCCATCGACTTCTTTAATGCTACTTAATTCAGCAAACGCGCGATAGGTGCCAGGTGCAACCACGCCTAGAGTTCTTATACGCTCGGCAATATCATCAACTGCTACCGCTAATTCAGTGTAATGCTCTTCGAACATTAGGTGTAGCTCTCTAAATTGAGGACCAGTGACATTCCAATGAAAATTGTGAGTTTGCAGGTAAAGGGTGTATGAATCAGCAAGTAACTTTTTAAGGCCTTCTGCTATCGCTGTGCGATCAGATTCGTTTATACCAATATCGATCTTGGACATCTTATTCTCCTAATTGGTGAAAGGTTAGTGATGATTGTGCTTTGAAGCGTCCATTCCGCCTCGGCCATCTTTCACTATTACTTCTTTTTGTACGTATGAGCCATCGGTAAAGTGCAAACTAATAACAAATTTTTCACCGGCCAAAAACGGCTTTTCAAGCCCCATAAACATAATATGTTTCCCCCCGGGCTTAAATTCAACCGTTTGCTGAGACAATATTTCAATTGGCTCTTCCAACTGCTGCATTGTCATCATGTCTTCTTGCATCAAGGTCGTATGTAATTCAACCGTCGCTGCAATGCTGTCATCTACAGATACAGATTCTAGATAAATAGGCGTTTTGCTAGAAGTATTGCTTAGCATCATATATGCGGCGCCTGTTTTTGCTAACGCAAAGGTTTCTCTTGCCCACAAATGATGAACCTCGGCAAGCTCAGCCATTGGGTTTGATTCTTTAGTGTCTTGCCCATTTGCATTAAACACAATCAGGCTGATAATAGTAGAACAGAATAGTCTAAAACTAGATTGATTAAGATGCTTCATATTCGCCTCCGCTACTCACCATTCAGTTAACTTTGTTATCTATAAAAACTCAACCACCTTTACGCAAAGGTTTTCAATCTGTGAGCTTCGCTTTTAAGCTTGGGAAAGTACTCTTCCGGGAGATAATCAGCTAGCTGCGTTAATTTTTCACCAAGCTCTTGGTAACTAGACGCAGTAACATTGATATGTCCCATCTTACGTTTATCTCTTACTTCTTTGCCATACCAGTGCAAATGGCATCCGGGAATACTTATTAGATCTCGGCTAAAAGAAGTACATCCAATGACATTTACCATGGCAGTAATCTTAGTGGTAGTAGGATCACCTAAAGGAAAACCCAGCACAGCTCTAATGTGTTGCTCAAACTGATCGGTCTCTGCGCCATTTTGGGTCCAATGACCTGAATTATGTACACGGGGAGCTATTTCATTGACTAACAACAGCTCGCCAATTTGGAACATTTCTACCGCTAACACACCCACATAATTCAACTCAGTGGCTATTCGCGTTAAAATATCTAAGGCTTGTTGATGTAATGCTTGGTCAACATTGGTTGCTGGGGCTACCGAAATATGTAGTTGACCTTTATGGTGTAAGTTTTCAGCAATGTCAAAACAACAAATTTGGCCCTGCTCATCGCGCGCACCTATGATTGAAATTTCTCGATCAAAGGGAATCATTTTTTCAGCGACTATAGGTACGTTTTGCAAGTCTAAGCTAGCAAAAGCGGCTTTTATGTCCGGCAATTGATCTTCAGAATCTATCCGCCATTGACCATAACCGTCATAGCCGTCACGAGAGGCTTTGAAAATAATTTTATCACCCAAGGCATCAATACATGCATCCAATTCTGAGATATCGCGAATGATCTTATATTCAGCATTGTTCACTTGGCATTTATCCAACAAATGCTTCTCTCTAACACGATCAGCTCCAGCCAGTATTGAGGTTACATTTGGCTTAAACTTATCGGTTTTATCTGCTATCGCTAATAATTGTTCTGGGACATGCTCAAACTCTGCAGTAATGACATGCGCATTCTCAAACGCATCTTCCATTTTTTCGCCAAGTTTTTCTTTAGAAACAGGATGCACCACACTGCCGTCTTTGACATCCACTGCGGTGACATTCACGCCCAAATGTGCAGACGACAAATACATCATTTGCACAAGTTGCCCTGCGCCGAAAACCACTACATTCATTCTAATTCCAACGTTTGATTAGAGAGTACTTTGTCAGTTTGCTGTTGTCTAAATGCCTTGATATTTTCGGTAATTTGAGGATCTTGCAAAGCAACCACTTGGGCCGCTAACAAACCTGCATTTGCAGCGCCAGCTTCGCCAATCGCTAGGGTACCAACAGCAACCCCTTTAGGCATCTGTACGATAGATAACAAACTATCCAAACCGTTTAATTGACTGGATCTTACAGGGCAACCAAACACAGGTAGATGTGTATGCGCAGCTATCATGCCGGGTAAATGTGCAGCCCCACCAGCACCTGCGATGATGACTTGATAACCTTCTTGAGCTGCTGATTCTGCAAATTCAACCAATAAATTAGGTGTTCTATGTGCAGAAACTACTTGCGCCTTATAGCTGACACCAAGTTCTTTAAGCATGATTGCAGCTTGCTGCATGGTTGGCCAATCGGATGTAGAACCCATTACAATTGCGACTTGAGCCATGTGTATTCTCTTTAATTGTGTTGACGTTAGACAGCCACATCACCTCTAAAGGATAAATGAGTGGCGTAAAAAACGCGCTATTATAGAAGAAAGTTAAAAAAAGCGCGACTTTAAAAACAATCGCGCTATTTTTTCTTGTTCTAAGAGGTTTCTTATTCCATGTTCATGTAGTCAAGTGTCATATTGGTCAGCAATTTAACACCTAATTTCATACCACTGTCGTCAACAAAAAATTCTGGTGTATGATGCGCTGGAGAATCTGCTTCAGATACGTCAAGTGGTTTTCCGCCAACCCACAGATAAACACCTGGCACTTCCTTTTGGAAGAAAGAGAAATCTTCAGCACCTGTAACAGGTTTTGAATCAATGACGTTTGATTTGCCTGCAGTACGTACCAAGGTAGGTAACATCTGTTCCATTAAGGCAGGTTCGTTGTAGGTAATAGGATAGTTGTAGTCTAACGGAAGCGTGATTTCAGCCTCTGCTCGCATACTATCGGCAATGCCTTTTACTTTGCGTGGTAGCGCTTCGTATATATGATCCCGTGCTTGCTCATTTAGCGTACGAATAGTGCCCACCATGGTCACTTCCATAGGTATTATGTTGGATCTATTACCGCCATGAATAGAACCTATGGTAATAACAGCCGCATCATCAATTAGACGCAATTCACGGCTGACTATGGTTTGTAGACCCATAATGATTTGCGCTGAGGTAGTAATCGGATCGACACTTTTCCATGGATACGCACCATGAGCCTGCTTACCTTTTACTACAATTTTAAAAGGGTCTACAGCGGCCATAATACCACCATGACGATACCGTACTTTTCCAACATCTGTATTTGAGCTAATGTGCAAACCAAAAACCACATCGACGTCTGGATTTTTTAGCACACCTTCTTCAACCATGACTTCAGCGCCTCCGCGTTCTCCTGCTGGCGCACCTTCTTCGGCTGGTTGAAAAATGAATTTTACTTTACCGCGTAATTGATCTTTCATACCAACAAGGATTTCGGCTGCTCCCATAAGCATCGCCATATGGGTATCATGCCCACAAGCGTGCATCACAGGCACAGTATTACCATTAAACTCACCTGTTTGCGTCGATTTAAAAGGTAAATCATTATCTTCTTTTACCGGTAAACCATCCATGTCTGCACGTAAGCCAATTGTCGGGCCTGGATTACCCGAGTCTAAAACAGCAACAACACCTGTAATAGCCACTCCAGTTTGTACTTCTAAACCAAGAGATCTCAGGTGCTTCTCAACATATTTTGCGGTTTCAAATTCGCGGTTAGACAGTTCTGGATGCTCATGCAAATGATGACGCCATTCAATGACTTTCGGTTCTATTTGGTCAGCTAATTTTTCAACGTCATTGGCGAACGAAAAGCTGCTGATCATTGCCAACGCAACCAAGCTAAATTTTCTCATGTGGATTCCCTATGTTTTTTGAAGCTCATTACTTCTTTATTATTGTCAGTCTATTTAACCTGAAGTTAGGCAAAATGTCATCGACTGATTCCGCTTGTTTACACGAAAAATTCGAAACCTGATGTAATCACATTTTTTTGTATTTTTACTCTTTACTAGCAATAGTTTATGCTGTGGCAATAACAACAAATAAGCTTAAGCCTCTCATGACAGTAAAATCTATAAGATACTCTTTGTTACTAGCACTTAGCAGTTTATTAATTTCATTTCAGGTTTTTTCTCAGCCTGGTTATTTTAGAGATCCAAGTTTGCATAAGGACACAGTGGTATTTACCGCTGATGGTGATCTGTGGAAGCTTAATCTTGGTCAATCAAAGGCAGCGGTTAGATTGACGTCTCACCTAGGTGTTGAAGATTCGTCCGCCGTATCTCCAGACGGAAAGTCTCTCGCTTTTGTTGCTGACTACTCAGGTCAAAATGCCATTTATGTTATGGCGCTCGCAGGAGGAACACCCGAGCAAGTGAGTTTTGAACTGAGTAATATTAGATTTCAAGGTTGGCTCGACAATCAGCATTTACTTTACTCTACAGCAGCAAATCAAGGTATGCACAGTAGTAGTCTGTTAAAAATCCTTTCATTAACCGATAGCAAGGTCCGTGTTTTACCCCTATCTGATGCGGTAGAAGCTGCTATAGATGATGAAGATGTATTTTTTGTTCAGTTCGGTATGCAAATATCTACTGACAACGCACACTATTATAAGGGTGGAGCCAAAGGCGAATTATACTATTTTAACCAAAACAAGAAAAAAGAAGCGGTAAAACTGACTGCACAACATGAGGGTTCAGTGCGAAGCCCCATGCTAACAAAAGAACGAGTATATTTTTTAAGTAACCAACTGGGTATCGATAACGTTTGGTCTATGAAGCGTGATGGCAGTAACCTAGCACAGCATACCGGATTTAAAGACTTCCCAGTGCGCAAACCCGCGATTTATCAAAACCAAATCGTTTTTCAGCATGGCGCAGATATAAAAGTATTGGATTTAGCTACGGATAAGGTCAAATCCCTCGACATCGTCTTATTATCTGACTTTCCTCAAATGCGAGAAGGCCCCATAGAAAAGCCCCTCGACTATTTTGAATCTGCATCTATCAGTCCAGATGGCGAAACAGTAGCGGTTATTGCTCGCGGGCAAGCTGCTGTTGCGAAAACTCAGAACAAACGATTGGTGAATATACCAAGTGATCAAACAGCTAGATTGCGTTTTGCAACCTTGAGTAAAGACGGCGATCGCCTTTATGCTATTAGCGATCAAACCGGTGATTATGAAATATGGTCATTTGCAACCGATGGCAGTGAAGACGCAAAACAGCTAACAAAAGACGGCGCTGGATATCGAGATGGTCTTTGGTTAAGTCCAGATGGTAAGACTCTAGCCAACACGACAAAATCAGGTAAGTTACTGTTATTAGACTTAGCCACTAACAAAAATACACTGATTGCACAGAATGATAATCAAAGTGCTTCTGACGTTGTATTTAGTGATGATAGCAGATGGATAGCCTACACAGATTTGGGACCCGTGATAGATCGCAATAGCGTGTTTTTGTATGACATTGAAAATAACAAAGGCCAATACGTCTCTAGCGATAAATACAATGATTTCTCTCCCGCCTTTTCCAAAGATGGAAACTGGTTGTATTTCCTCTCAGATCGCAGTTTCACTCCCACACCAGGCCATCCTTGGGGTGATCGAAATATGGGAGCAGCTTTCAATAAGCGCACTCAACTATTTGCAATAGATCTGACAAAAGAAACGCCTTTTGCGTTTAAAGCGCCTACTGAATTAGACGAGAATAAAAAATCCAAAGATGACAAAAAAGAATCGTCTGAAGAAGAAGATAAACAAGAAACTCCTCCAGTAACTATTGTTTGGTCTGGTATTCAAGAAAGATTGTGGCAAGTTGACATTCCGGCAGGAGACTATGGCAACTTAGCGGCAACAAAAGACTTTTTATTTCTTACTGAAGAAGAGAATTTAAAGGCAATTGGTTTTGGCCATAATAAAGAATTAAAAACCGTCACCTCTGGCGTCAATAATTATCAACTAGCAACAGGGGCTGACACTTTATTAGTACAAAAAGGACGCGGCACTGGTACCAATATTCATTTGGTCCCAGCCAAAGATTCGTTTCCCTCTGATCTCAAAGAACACAAAGTCAATATCAGCGACTTACAAGTTGAAATAACACCATCCTTAGAGTTTCAGTTATTGTTTAAGGATGCTTGGCTGATGCATAGAGACTCCTTGTTTGATCCCAATATGCGAGGGGTAAACTGGCAACAAGTGAAACAAAAATATATGCCTCTAGTCGCTCGCATTACAGAGCGTAGCGAATTAAACGACGTGTTTGAACAAATGATGGGCGAACTGAATGCCTTGCATTCACAAGTACGCGGTGGCGATATTCAAGAGGGTGCAGAGAATCAAGGATATACCACCATAGGCGGCGTTTATGAAGATACTGCCGATGGAGTTAAAATAAAGCATATCTATCAATATGACAAAGATATAATCAGCCAAGCACCACCGCTAGCCAAGCCAGAAGTAGACGCCGAGGCCGGCGATATTATTTTAGCGGTCAACGGTAAAAAAATTGGCTCTGCTCAACAGCTTTTATTGGCTTTGAAAAATCAAGCTGGTCGCCAAGTCCTACTTGAACTTCAAAGAGGAAAAGAAAAACTAAAAACCATAGTAGTGCCTGAAACCTCTTGGCGAGAAAGCCGTTTGGTTTATCAAGATTGGGTTGCTAGAAATAGCCAGAAAGTCAGTGCTGTAGATAGTGATATTGGTTATCTTCATCTCTATGCCATGGGCAGTAATGACTTGGCCAGTTTTGCCAGAGAGTTTTACGCCCAGTACCAAAAACCAGCGTTGATCATTGATGTTAGGCGAAATCGCGGTGGAAACATTGATAGTTTTATCATTGAAAAACTATTAAGACGCGCTTGGTCGTTTTGGAAAATGGCCCAAGGTGAAGCAACCACCAATATGCAACAAGCTTTTAGAGGTCACTTAGTAGTACTGGCCGATGAGTTTACTTATTCAGATGGTGAAACCTTTACTGCGGGTATTAAAGCGCTAGAAATTGCGCCTGTCATTGGGAAACAAACTGCGGGCGCTGGTGTTTGGTTAACGGGTCGTAACCGCTTAGTCGATGGCGGCATAGCACGAGTGGCAGAATTCCCCGTATATTCTTTAACTGGTGATTGGATTACCGAAGGACGCGGAATATCACCCGATATTGAGGTATCCAACCCTCCTTACGCAACCTTTAATGGTGAAGATGCGCAACTTAAACGTGCCATCGAATATTTGCAGCAAAAGCTAAAAGAAGCCCCTGTACCAGCACTAACTCCTAAGCCTTTCCCTGCGGTTGAGTCATCAGCTAAAGATATTCGTTAGCTATCATATTGCATTGATTTAATTCCCGTCGGCCTCCTCAGGCAGGCGGGAATCAGCGTTGATATCATCCGCATCCCCAAGATGACTTTAAGCTGTAAAATCGTCTATAATTTACTCATTAACACTGAGCAAAATGAATTAAATTTGATAATAATACCTGCCGCTAGCTTTTCATTGATTGGCCTTAAAATGGCAACACCAAACACCATGCTCAATGATTGGGTTGAAACCATCTGGTCTACCGACGTATCCCAAGATACATTTACTGAAGTGAATGAAAAAATATATCCCGATGCTGGCTCAAGTCTAATTTTTGAAATCGACGGTGATAATATTCAGGTATGGTTTTCGTTCAATACATCAGTAACTTCTTATAATTGGCATACAAGTAAACGATACATAGGCGTTCGATTTCGTCCGGGAAGTGCACTCTCCCTTTTTTCTTCCCAGTTGAACCATGCTTGGCGAGAGACAGTTAATTTACTGAATATCAACTTTGCCCATTCTTCTAGTTTGCTAAGATTATTAGAACAATTGATAGTGTTAGAAAAACATCAACAAATTCATGCTGTCGAAGATTGGTTGCTAGCTTGTGTCACGCTGGATCAACACAAAGCAAAAAAATGGAATGATTTACTCACCAAGGCGTCTGAGCGCTTGATATCTCCTTATCAGATAGCAGTTCAATCGGGGTTGACCAGACGTACCCTAGAGCGTAATTTTAAAAAGTATTTTGGCTACTCACCTCATCAACTTCACGGATTAGCCCAAATAAAATATGCTCGATGGCAATTAATAAAACCTGATTCCCGGCTTAGCAATGTAGCACTTAATTGTGGCTTCTTTGATCAATCTCACTTTAATCATGTCTTCAAACAACACACCCAAGAAACCCCTCTAGAATATCGTCAACGAAAATTGTCGCAAATTTAAAATAACTAAGAAAATGACATCTCTACACTATATGTAGTTTTTTAATATTGTAGAGGTAAACATGCACGATAGAATTTCCCAATCATCCCTTTTTCAGCTTTGCCCTCGCTTAGTGCCAAGTTTAATGGAACTAGGTAATAATCCTTCTGTTGAAACAATAAGTACAGGACTGCTACATATAGTTAAACTTAGGGCTTCACAAATCAACAACTGCGGTTTTTGTCAACACATGCATGCCCACGAAGCCAGAGTCGACGGCGAACATCAATCTAGGTTAGATGTACTACCCGCATGGCGAGAATTAAGTTGCTTTAATCTGCAAGAAAAAGCGGCTTTAGCTTGGACAGAAGCATTAACCTTAATTCATCAACAAGCATTAGACCAAGATGTTTACCAGACGGTTTTAGATGCTTTTGGAGAACAAGGACTTGTTGAATTGACCACTGTTATTTTGCAAATAAACAGTTGGAATCGCATCGCTGTAAGTTTTAATTTTCAACCAGATATGTAGTCCTGAGGTAGTAGAGATGTCAACGTCAAATAATGTTCAGACAAAATCATTGAGAATCATGGCCAGTTTGTCATTTTTCTTTGGTAGTACACTTTTTCTACCCACGTTTGCCGATTATGCAACCATAGGGGTTTGGCTTTTTATGTTGGGCTCAGCACTTATGTTCGTTGACTTAATAAGATCTAGGTAGCTGACGTAGTCTATTAAAGGCCCCCGTTAAAAGCAATAATACTTACAAAATTTCAAACAATGTAAAGTTAGCGTAAAGAAGAGAACTGTTCGCAAGGTTTTAAAGTCGATAGTGTTAATTGAAAAAGACTGGAAAACTTGCCGTGAAAAAAAATCAAATGCTCTTGACCCGTAGACAAGCACTGATTTCAATCGCTTCTATTGCAGCACTCTCTCCCATTGTTGCTTTAACAGGTTGCGGAGGAGGTGGCTCCTCCGCAACTAATTTAGATAATTCTTCAGGCTCTGGTGGTTCAAGTAGTTCAGGTGGTTCATCTACTCCCACGACCAATAATGGAAATTGGTTAAGTGGGGGTACACAAAATATGACCGCCAACTTTCCTGAAGACAATATCTTCGCAAACGCAAGTACGTGCACTGTTGAATTAACTGGGCAGCAGACAGAAGGGCCTTGTTACTTTGATTCTGATTATCTTGATGACATATCGGCAGGTCAAACAGGTTTACCCATGATGTTATGTCTTCAGCTTATTGATAGCGCTTGTAATCCTTTAGCTGGCTATGAAATTGAAGTTTGGCATTGTGATGTAAGAGGCGTGTACTCTGCCGACACTTCAGGCGCAGCTGATACTAGAGGGTTTAATTCATCTTTTTGTTCTGGAAACGACAGTGCAGCACTTGCCTCTAAATGGTTTAGAGGCATCGCTGTAACTGATAGCAGCGGTCGGGTCAATTTTAAGACTTGTTTTCCCGGTTGGTATAGCGGTCGTGCCATTCATATACACTTTAGGGTAAGACAAAACAATTTGGACTCCTTGGTTTCCCAGTTTGGTTTTGATGATACCTTTTGCGATGATATTTGCTCTACTCATTCTGATTATGCTTCGCGCGGCACACCTAATACACATTTAACCAACGATACTGTGTTTGGGAATGACTATGCTAAATATCTGTTTGATCTTGAGCAAAACCAAGACGGTTCTTTGTTAGGCTATAAACGTATTATCATTTAGAGTTAATTGGCCTTTTATGGGCGAAATATATGTGGTAATACTGCCTTCTATACTTATTTTCACTAATTAACTTGGCTGATATTCAATCGTTCAAACGTATAGGGGAATTATTTGGGGCACTCGTTTTAATTAACATGCCCCAAACTATTTTTTCAATTCATTTCTACTGACAGGCTACGGGAAAGTGGTAAATTGTCTCTGAACAGCTTGCACCATTCTCATCAGACATACAAACTCTTGCACTCACCGAGCGCGTACAGAACTGAATGCCATCTTGGTTGAGAATATTCAATTGATTTGACGACTCCAAACCATCACCAACAAAATTGCCCCAAGGAGCAGAGTTTGCTATTTGCTGTAAAAGTTCACGCAAGCAAGGAGAATCACTGGTGCCTGTCGTTTGAGTATCGTTTGTAACAGGCACATCAAAGATCATTTCAAAGCTACGCGAATCTACAGTTGATCTATTTTTATTTACCCACAACTTCGATATTATTTTGGCTTGACCGGGTTCATTTATGAGTCCACCAAATTCTACCCCAAATATTATTTTATTTGCACCATCTCCAATTGCTGCAAATACTGGGCGTTCCTCACTGTCCATATAGACTTGAAAGCCTACTGAGTTTTTTGACAAATTAATTCCTATTCCAGAGACATCGACATCTTCATTTAGATCGTAAACATTTTGACCAGATCCATTCAGTCTTGAAATGATTGTATCTATTACAAACTGCTCCACCTCAGACCTACTTTGTGGATTCATATATTCCTTTAAAACATGGCACGCTGCCGTATCTGAACTGTCATCTGTTGAATTCTTTCGAAACTCATCGCCTATAGAATCTAACGAACTAAAATTTGAAAATAGATTTGGATCAAGATTCAGCATACCATTATCAGTAGCCAACACTATATCATCAAAAAATTGATAAAAAGCCTGTGCAGTTTCCAACTCCTCAGTTGATAGCGACAAATTTTGCACATTTAGTTGTACAGAAAACTGTTGTGTATGAAATGCTGAAACTTTAAATTTATAGGCTATCTTGTCTTGTGGATTTAATATAACAACGTCTTTTTGAGTTGGTTCACAAACAACCTGAGTTTCATCTATAGTTGCTGGACCACCATTTAAATCCTCGAACCGACATCGTGGCTGGACATATTTTGTAGAAGCTAATTGCTTGGCTTCTGGTTGAGTGCAGTCATGACAAACGAAAGCATCTATCATTTGTGCATTAGCGATATTTAAATAGAATAACAAATTCAAAAATGTAACTATTTTTAATGTAATTTTTACAAACATTTCTCGATTCCTTTCACGTATACTAAAGTCTAAATTTACCCCCCCCCTCATCGTTCTGTCAACAACAAAAAATTGCTTGATTAGAATTAAGAAATTTTACTAATCAAGCGGCTTAAACAAATAAAAAAATTAGCTTTTTTGACGCTTCATTGAATCGAAGAATTCGTCGTTGGTTTTGGTCATTGATAAACGGCTGATAAGGAATTCCATTGCGTCCACTTCTGACATTTCATGTACGATTTTACGTAAAATCCACATTTTTTGTAGCTCATCAGGTTTGGTCAACAATTCTTCTCTACGAGTACCAGAGCGGTTGAAATCAATGGCTGGGAATACACGTTTTTCTGCAATTTTACGATTCAAGTGCAGTTCCATGTTACCTGTACCTTTAAATTCTTCGTAGATTACCTCGTCCATTTTCGAACCTGTATCAATCAAGGCTGTAGCTATGATAGTTAAACTTCCGCCCTCTTCTACATTACGAGCAGCACCAAAGAAGCGCTTAGGTTTGTGCAATGCATTAGCATCTACACCACCGGTCAGTACTTTACCTGAAGAAGGAATAACAGTGTTGTATGCACGTGCTAAACGTGTAATTGAGTCTAATAAGATTACCACGTCTTTTTTATGCTCAACTAATCGCTTAGCCTTTTCGATAACCATTTCAGCTACTTGAACGTGACGGCTAGCAGGTTCGTCAAAGGTAGAAGCTACCACTTCGCCTTGCACCAAGCGTTGCATTTCGGTTACTTCTTCAGGACGTTCATCAATCAACAATACCATCAACTGACATTCAGGATGATTGGCAGCAATAGATTGCGCAATGTTCTGAAGCAATAAGGTTTTACCCGCTTTAGGCGGAGCTACTATCAAACCACGTTGACCACAGCCCACAGGTGATGCCAAGTCTAGTACACGGGCAGTAATATCTTCGGTACTACCATTTCCACGCTCCATGCGTAAACGAGAATTAGCATGCAGTGGAGTAAGGTTTTCAAAAAGGATTTTATTGCGGGAGTTTTCTGGTTTGTCGAAGTTGACTTCACGAATCTTTAAAAGGGCAAAATAACGTTCACTGTCTTTTGGCGGTCTGATTTTTCCAGCGATAGTATCGCCAGTTCTCAGGTTAAAGCGCCGAATTTGGCTCGGTGAAACATAAATATCATCTGGGCCAGCTAAATAAGACGAGTCTCCCGAGCGCAAAAAGCCAAAGCCGTCTTGCAAAATCTCAAGTACACCGTCACCAAAGATATCTTC
The DNA here is from genome assembly GCF_050306235.1 of Glaciecola sp. 1036. Classification (NCBI taxonomy): domain Bacteria; kingdom Pseudomonadati; phylum Pseudomonadota; class Gammaproteobacteria; order Alteromonadales; family Alteromonadaceae; genus Glaciecola; species Glaciecola sp. 1036. The sequence goes on from NZ_JBLWFH010000003.1 coordinate 474,043, forward strand.
ACCGCCTTTAGCATGCGCTTTAAGAATAGAGAAGATAATGTCTTGTTTACGGGCGCGGGCAAGATTTTCGAGGCCCATGGTTTCAGCTAGTTCAACTAGTTCATTGATAGGTTTCTGTTTTAATTCAGTTAAATTCATTTCGGTGGGTCTTAGTTGGGTACATGCTAGTACGGATTATTACTCGTGTTAAGTGACTCGTTCAGGTTCAAAAATTTTTTGTAATCGACAAACGCTATAGCTGGACACCTTTTCATTTTTGCGGATGATAAGAAGACCATGTTAAAAGAGTGACTCGCTCGAAACGAAGCGATTACTTTGGTGAGTTGTTAATAAATTAGCACCTATTTATATTATCGTCCAGTGATACTGTAATTTTAATTTGATTCAAAACAAAAAAGGCCAAATGTTAACTTGGCCTTTTGTCGAAGATTGGTTTATTAAAGATTTTCTTCAATAAATTCTTTCAATTGTGATTTAGACAAGGCACCAACCTTAGTTGCTGCTACACCACCATTCTTAAATAAAAGTAGTGTGGGGATACCACGAATACCATATTTTGGTGGTGTTTCATTGTTTTCATCAACATTTAATTTACCAATTGTGACTTTACCTTCGTATTCGTCAGCAATTTCGTCTAGAATAGGAGCGATCATTTTACAGGGGCCGCACCATTCTGCCCAGAAATCAACTAAAACAGGACCAGATGCATTGATTACATCGGCTTCGAATTTATCGTCAGTTAACGCGATTATTTTGTCGCTCATTCTTTTCTCCAGTTCAGGAAATTATTACACTAATGTATTCTTTCCTAATAGTGTTATATAGAACCTATTTTCAATGCAAGCAATGATAAGCTATAAGCTATGCCAACAACACATTTAACAAACACAAGTTTTACCTCAATGCCGCTTCACCCTCAGATTCTGTCTGCACTTGAAGCTGAAAATTACAGTCAATGCACGCCCATTCAAGAAATGAGTTTGCCGCAACTTCTTGCTGGACAAGATATCGCAGGTCAAGCACAAACAGGGACCGGCAAAACCATGACCTTCTTACTGGCGACTTTTCATCATTTGCTGAATAATTCCAGTGAGAACGAAAATCATGGGCCTAGTGCTATCATCATGGCTCCTACGCGAGAATTAGCCATTCAGATCCATAACGATGCCAAAATGCTTGCTCAGCATACGGGATTAACCCTTGGCGTAGTATATGGGGGCGAAGGATATGAAAGTCAACGCCAACAATTAGAAAAAGGCGTTGATATTCTCATTGGAACCACAGGTCGCATAATAGATTACTACAAACAAAAAGTTTTCTCCCTAAAAAATGTCAAAGTAGCCGTGTTAGATGAAGCTGATCGTATGTTTGATCTGGGTTTCATTAAAGATATTCGCTATCTATTTAGACAGATGCCGGAACCAGCAAAACGCTTGAACATGTTGTTTTCAGCTACATTGAGCATGCGAGTGCAAGAGTTGGCTTATGAGCACATGAATAATCCAGCAAGCGTGCAAATAGAACCGGAAACAAAAACCAATTCTCGTATTTCCGAAGAACTCTTTTATCCGTCAAATGAAGATAAGCCGCTTTTATTATTGACGCTATTAGAAGAAGAATGGCCAGATCGTGCTATAGTTTTTGCCAATACCAAGCAGGATTGCGAACTTGTTACCTCATGGCTAGAAGCCGATAAACATAGAGTGGGCTTGCTCAGTGGCGACGTTCAGCAAAAAAGACGTATAAGTATTTTGGAAGGCTTTACCAAAGGCGATTTGGATATTTTAGTTGCAACAGATGTTGCCGCTAGAGGTATTCATATTGATAAAGTTACCCATGTTTTCAATTATGACCTACCGGATGATGCCGAAGACTATGTGCATCGCATAGGTCGAACTGGCAGAGCTGGAGAAGTCGGTGCAGCTATCAGCTTTGCCTGTGAAAAGTACGCTCAAAATTTGACCGCAATAGAACAATATATTGGTCATGAAATTCCAGTTACAGACTATAATCCAAATTTATTATTAGATGATGTACCAACACCTAAAGTAAAAACTCGCAATAACCGAAACAGAAAGGGTAGCAACCGTAATAACGGAAATCGCAACCATAATAAAGGTAAAGGGCAACGCCGACGAGCAGCCGAAAATAAATAGAGGTTTGAATGGGTGAGTTTCACGTGCCAGTGATTCAAGATGAATACTATGCTGCCGTTGATTTAGGCTCAAATAGCTTTCATATGGTCACTGTTCGAGTATTGTCGGGCAGCGTTCAGATAGTAAGTAAACACAAACAAAAAGTTCGTTTAGCCGCTGGTTTGGACGAAAATAACGTTTTGAGTGGAGAAGCCATTGAACGTGGTTTAAATTGTATTCGCAATTTTGCTGAAAAAATCCAGGATATTCCAAGATCAAACCTGAAAATTGTTGCGACAGCGACTCTACGATTGGCAACGAATGCAAGAGACTTTATTCAACCTGCAGAACAGATACTAGGGCACAAGGTCAATATCATCAGCGGTGATGAAGAAGCCAAACAAATATATTTAGGTGTTGCATATACTTCCGCCAACCAAGGAAATACCTTGGTTATAGACATTGGTGGAGCCAGTACAGAAGTCATTGTGGGTAGAGACTTACAGCCTCTATTTTTACAAAGCTTCAATATGGGTTGCGTCACCTTTATGGAAAAATACTTTTCGGAAGGTGAAATAACCGAAGCGGCCTTTGAAAACGCCATAAAGGCTGCTACTACTATCATTAAAGAACATAAAAATATCTTTTTATGTTTTGATTGGGAACAATGCCTAGGCGCTTCAGGTACTCCTCAAGCTGTCACTGGCATTCTAGTAAAGCGCGGCATAAGCGATGCCATTCGTTTAGATTATCTTCATACTCTTCGAAAAGAATGTATCGATTGTGGTCACATTGGGAATTTAAAAATTGAAGGTCTCGCAGCGACTCGGCAAGCCATTTTTCCAAGCGGTCTTGCTATCTTGATTGCGCTTTTTGAAAACCTGAAGATTGATAATATGCAGATTTCAGGTGGTGCTCTTAGAGAAGGCATCATCTATGGCATGCTGGAAAGTTATCAAAAGTCGGATAGACGTTCTCAGGGCATAAATCAGTTAATCAGTCGATTCCATATCGATAACGCCCAAAGCGCTAGAACTAGCCGTCTAGCAGCAAAATTATGCAAACAAATGTGCGAACAAACGCAATTTTGTGATTTTGACACTGAAATTGTCACTACTGCGGCGGCAGCTTTACATGAAATTGGGCTACATATTGGCTTTAAAGCACACAATGAACATGGCGCATATATATTAGATCATGTTGATTTGACAGGCTTTACGCATTTGCATCGCATGATGATTAAAGATTTGGTCTTGTTACATAGAGGCAATATTGAACGTAATGTATTAGAGCATTACAAAGAAAGTCTGCAAGACATGTTAATCAATGCACTCCGCGTACTAAGAGTTTGCGTGTTATTAACCTCAAGACGACGAAACGACGCTATTCCCGAGCCTAAATTGCAAATTGACGGTGATCGCTGGATCTTGCACTTTGATGTAAATTTAAAGCAGCAACACCCTATGATCCATACAGAATTGTTGCATGAATGCTGGTTGCAGCATTGCGCAGGTTGGAAGCTAGAAATTATCTCAGCTGCTTAAACGAGTAGACCCAGCAGCCAAGTGCTACCACACCAAATCCAATTGCATAAAAAGGATGCTGCCCAAGTATATGTGCGCTTAAGGCGCCTACACTGAAAGCCACAGCTAAATGCCCAAGGATGCGAGACTTTTGAAGTCTCGCAGTTTGCTTAATCGTTTCTTTGTGCTGTTTTTCAAGCTGTTGTGGCAATGAGCGCAATTGCTTCATAGTGTCATACATTAAATCAGGTAACTCCGGCAGTTTCTCACTCCAATAGGGAAGATTTTGACGAATGTTATTAAACATGGCTTTAGGCCCAATCTGTTCTTTCATCCATCGTTCTAAGAAAGGTTTTGCTGTTTCCCATAAATCTAACTGTGGATACAATTGACGGCCCAATCCTTCGACATAGAGTAAGGTCTTTTGCAACAACACCAATTGAGGTTGCACTTCCATATCAAAACGTCTGGCGGTATTAAATAATTGCAACAAGACATTGGCAAAGGAAATTTCTTCTAGCGGTTTTTGGAAAATAGGCTCGCACACAGTCCGAATACCCATTTCAAAATCGTCAATATTGGTATCTGCAGGTACCCAACCTGAATCCACATGAAGCTCGGCCACTTTTCGATAGTCACGGTTAAAAAAGGCGATAAAGTTTTCGGCTAAGTAGCGCTTATCTTGTTTGTTGAGGGTGCCAACAATACCGTAATCGATGCCAATATATTGTGGGTTCTCCGGATGCTCCTTGGACACAAAAATATTCCCCGGGTGCATATCTGCATGGAAAAAACTATCGCGAAAAACCTGAGTAAAAAAGACTTCAACGCCTCGTTCAGCTAACAACTTAAAGTTGGTATTTTGCGCTTCTAGTGCTTTAATATCAGAGACAGGAATGCCATAAATGCGTTCCATTACTATGATATTTTTCCGACAATAATCACTATGGATCCTAGGCACATACAAGGCTTCAGAATCTTCAAAATTTCGTCTTATTTGAATCCCGTTCGCGGCTTCTCTGAGTAAATCCAACTCGTCTAATATTGTACGTCTGTATTCTTGGACTACTTCTACAGGACGAAGTCTGCGACCTTGAGGCAATAGTCGTTGAACTATGCGAGCAAAGGACAGAATTAGATCAACATCCGCTTCTATAGTACTGCGTATATCAGGCCTTAGTACTTTAATAACAATATTTTCACCGCTATCTTTTAACTTAGCAGCATGCACTTGTGCCACAGAAGCGCTGGCTAATGGCGCCATTTGAAAATCATCAAACAATAATGAAATATCCTTTATCTCTAATGCTGTTTCGATAATGGATTTAGCTTGCTCAGATGAGAATGGTGGCACTTTATCTTGTAGTAAGCTTAATTCATTTGCAATTTCGGCGCGAAAAAGATCCCGTCTGGTGGATAACATTTGCCCAAATTTAATATAAACCGGACCAAGAGATTCTAGCGCCAACCTAAGTCTCTTGCCGTGATTTTCATTTTTATGTTTGTTGGGCAACCAGAAAAAGCAGTTACGGAGCCAGCGGAAATACCAAGGGCGAAAACGTTTAGGGATTAATTCATCCACCCCGTGTTTTAGCAACTCACTGCCGATAAAGTAAAATCGTCTAAGTTTCATCATGAATCTTCAGATTCCAATCTGGCTATACGCGCTTCTAACCTGGCGACATCGCTTTGTAAATCTTTCACCTGATCTGCAAAATGGGTAAGCATAATAGGTCTTACCGCAATTGGTTTTTCTTCAAGGGCAATATCAGAAAGAGTCGCCATATTACGTTCATGACGTCGTTTTATGTCCTTATAGAATTTTTGCGACGATGATACTAACCATTGAGATGGTACATCGCCTATATATCGCGCAAGTACCTCAGGGATGTCGATATCTAATTCAGAAAAGAGTTTGCTTACTGCTTGCAATATACTCAGCTCACCATAAAAGTCTAACTTGCCCTGTTTTATCAGTTTGGTTAAATGGCTGGTCTTTTGTAATTCAGGCAATGCGTTTAGTGCAATACTCACATAACAGCTGTTCGCATCCAGTTCATGCAAATCCTTTTCATCAATGGGCTCAGCGGCGGTTACATCTACCCTGTCGGCTGAAAAATGAATGCAAAAGGTATTCAGTAAACTGGGAAACTGAGTAAAATCTTGAATATGTATGCTACAGTTTTTACCTGCTAAACTCGTAAGCAGGACCGAGCCATTATTCGACAAGGATATAGCACTATTTATCGCAGTTTCTAAGCTGGCAGTAATTGCCTGATGCATTGGCATATTAAAATTTAAATCCTCTATGCAGTGCCACTATTCCGCCAGTTAAATTGGTATATTGGGTTTGCTCAAACCCGACTTCATTCATCATACCTTTTAAGGTCTCTTGATCTGGGTGCATACGAATTGACTCGGCGAGATATTGATAGCTCTCACTGTCATTAGCTACTACCTTACCCATTTTGGGTAGTACATGAAAAGAATAGAGGTCATAGATTTTTGAAAGTGATTCAGATGTTGGTTTAGAAAATTCTAAAATTAGCAGCCTACCGCCAGGTTTTAACACTCTAAACATACTGGCAAGCGCCTTTGATTTATCAGTAACATTACGCAGACCAAAAGCTATAGTGATTAAATCAAAGTAATTATCGGGGAAGGGTAAGGATTCGGCGTTTGCTTGCACATAATCTATGTTGCCTACTATGCCTTTATTGATTAGCTTGTCTTTGCCAACTTTTAACATTGAATGATTGATGTCGGCCAAGACCACCTGCCCTGTCTCGCCAACTATTCGACTGAATTTAGCAGCTAAATCGCCAGTACCACCGGCAAGATCAAGTACTCGTTGGCCAGATTTAACACCACTAGAATCTATGGTAAATCTTTTCCATATACGGTGAATACCGAACGACATTAGGTCGTTCATCACATCATACTTTGCCGCGACTGAATCAAAAACACCTGCAACTAATTGCTCTTTTTTTCCCTTTTCAACTTGCTGGTAGCCAAAGTCAATTAACTCATCTTTGGTGTCTGGGTTTGTATTTGTTGCAGTGTCGTTGGACATAGGATTAACTCATTGATTTCACGTATTCTTATTCTGTCATAAGTTTACAATAGTTTTATCCAATGAGCTATTGATCCTAGGACTAAATCATAGCAATTACCTATGCTTCTAGTCGAACATATAAAGGCTTTGACTACTTAAGTTTATGGCGCAGAAGTTGACATACCAACAAAATTATCACCTACACTGAAACTAAGTATTTGGCTTAACTGGGTGTATGATAAACCTGTGTCTTGGTGCCAATGATTAAACACCGACTGAATAGTCTGTAGACTTCGTTTGGACCTCAAAGAGCCGGAAATAAGATCATGATGACGAAAATAAGCCTCTACGTCTTGAGACAATAAAAAGGTGTCGATGCCCAAGGCTCGTAACGCATAAGGGCCGGTGTTACCGCCTAGTCGAGCTCCATGCTCTCGTAAATAATCCCAAAGACCAATTAAGTCCTGTTTATCCCAGTTCACAATAAATTGAGCAAAAGAACCAGATTCTCTACTCGTGTCTTGAATCATCAAGGCATTATCATGAATTGTCCTAACCTTATTCAAGTTCCGAATAATCTTGGGATCTGTGGCCTTTTTTTCCAACATTTCATCTGGCATCAACAATATCTTTTGGATATCAAAGCCAAAAAACACCTCTTCAAAATCTGGCCATTTTTGTCTAACGACTCGCCAGACAAAACCCGATTGAAAAACTTTCTTGGTGAATTCAGCCAAGAATCTATCGTCACTGATGGCTAAAATTTGCTTGTTAGTTAAAGGCGTGGCGCAAAGAGAATCCAGCATTTTCTGGCTTCCCTTTCGTTTTACTGCACGCGCTTTTATCTGGGCAAAAGGTTCAATTCGCACTGAGAATTCTCCATTTATGCCGCTTGTTGTTCGCCAATACCTGAATGACGCAACAAAGCATCAATTTGAGGTTCCCTACCTCTAAAGGCCTTAAAAAGATCCATAGGTTCTTGTGAGCCACCTTTTTCCAAAATGTGATGCAGAAAGTCAGCGCCAGTTTGCGGATTAAAAATCCCTTCTTCCTCAAATCGCGCAAAAGCGTCTGAAGACAATACTTCAGCCCACTTATAACTGTAATAGCCTGCCGCATATCCACCCGCGAAGATATGACCAAAACTATTTTGAAAGCGATTAAAATGCGGTGGAATAATCACGGCAACTTGCTCTCTCACTTGATTAAGGAAAGCTTGCACGTCAATATTTTTGGCTTTTTGCATGTGCAGTTTGAAATCGAACAAGGAGAATTCTAACTGTCTCAACATTTGCATCGCAGATTGAAAGTTTTTAGCCGCTAAGACTTTGTCGAGCAAGGTTTGGGGTAAAGGTTCACCTGTTTCATAATGCCCTGAAATGAAAGACAGCGCTTCAGGTTGCCAGCACCAGTTTTCTAAAAATTGACTTGGTAACTCCACTGCATCCCAAGCTACGCCACTAATGCCAGAAACACCACCTGCGGTAACCTGAGTTAACATATGATGAATCCCATGCCCAAACTCATGGAACAGGGTAATTACTTCGTCATGAGTGAATAACGCAGGTTTGCCATCAACTGGTCCATTGAAATTACATGTAAGGTAAGCAACAGGTACTTGAATATCATTGTTGATAGTTAAACGTTTGCCTTGGCATTCGTCCATCCAAGCCCCACCGCGTTTTTTCTCTCTGGCATATAGATCTAGATAAAATGCGCCTCGCAGTTCACCTTGGTGATGTATTTCAAAGAATCTAAGGTCTTGGTGGTATTTGTCGAACGCTTCAACCTCTATCACTTGAACCTTGTATAAACGAGAAACAACTTCAAAAAGCCCATTAATAACTTTGTGTTCAGGAAAATAAGGGCGCAATTGCTCATCAGAAACCGAATATTTTTTCTGTTTGAGCTTTTCACTGTAATAGGCGTAATCCCAAGCTTCTAAGTTCTCAATTTCAAACTCTTGCTTTACGAAAGCCTTAAGCTCTGCTATTTCTTGCTCTGCCTGAGGTTTTGATTTAGCAGCAAGGTCTTCTAAAAAGCCAATCACCTGTTCAGGTGACTCTGCCATTTTAGTAGCTAAGGAATACTGGGCATAATTATCAAAACCCAACAAGGTTGCAAGGGATTCTCTTAGTTCTAAGGTGCGTTTGATAATGTGAGTATTATCATATTTGCCATCTTCTGTATCCAACTCAGAGGCTTTGGTCACATAAGCGCGATACATTTTCTCTCTTAATTCTCGGTTATCTGCATACATCATTATGGGCAAATAACTCGGAATATCTAAGGTAAATAGAAATCCTTCTTTATCCTTTGCTTTCGCTGCTTGCTTTGCAGCAGCCTTAGCTGATTCGGGTAAGCCAGCTAATTCATCTTCATCTTGGGTGTGGTAGGTATAATGCAAAGTTGCATCCATAACATTGTTGGAAAATGTGGATGCTAAGTCTGACAGTTCAGAGCGAATTTTGGCGTAGGTTTTCTTTTTATCTTCCGGCAAAGCGACACCCGATAATTCAAAATCCCGCACTGCGTTATCTACTACTTTTTTCTGCGCTTCATCGAGTTGAGCATAGGCGTCACTGCCTTGTAATGCCTTGTACAAATCACATAGTCCTTGGTGCTGACCAAGGTAAGTTGAATATTCACTGAGCAACGGCAAACAGGCATCGTGCGCTTTTCGTAAAGCATCCGAGGACACAACTGAATTCATATGACTGACAGGAGACCATAATTTTCCAAGTTCATCATCAGCCTCTTCCAGTGCAAGCACGACATTTTCGTAGGAAATCTCAGCCTTTTGCACTGATGATTCCACAGTTTCCATGCATTTTTTAATGCTAGCTTTAATTTCATCGACAATCGTTTGCGGATTAATTTTGGAAAATTGTGGAAGAGAGTTTTCATCTAGAGAAGTAGTAGTTTTAGTTTGCAATTGCATGAAAGATCCTGACTTTTTAATTCTAAATTTACGACAGTCTCGACGCAGAGGATCGGCTTCTGTCACATATTTATAAAAACATTAAGTGATAATAATGCTATATTTTGGGGATTGTGATAGAAAAACAAGTCTTATTAGAAAGAAATCCGTATTTTTCAGGTCACATTCAACGAGTACGAAAAAATCGAGGATAGAAAAGATAAATTATGACAACTTCTAAACAGCATTTTGACTATATCTGTATTGGTGGTGGATCAGGCGGCATTGCTTCAGCCAATCGTGCTGCAAAACACGGCAAAAAAGTAGCTATTGTTGAAGGCAATGCTATAGGCGGGACCTGCGTAAACGTCGGTTGCGTGCCTAAGAAAGCCATGTGGTACGGTGCTCAAGTAGCTGAAGCCATTCATAAATACGGTCCAGACTATGGTTTTGATGTCACAGTGAATAATTTTAGTTGGCAGAAATTAATCGAACAACGAAATGCCTATATCCATCGTATTCACCAATCTTACGATAGAGTATTGGGTAACAATGCGGTTACTTTAATTAATGGTTACGCTACCTTTGTAAACAACAATACTATCGAAGTTGACGGCACTGAATATACCGCAGACCACATCACAGTGGCTGTTGGCGGGCGTCCTATCAAACCTTCAATTCCCGGGGCTGAATTAGGCATAGATTCTGACGGTTTTTTTGATTTAAAAGAGCAGCCTAAACGTGTGGCTGTTGTTGGCGCCGGCTATATTGCGGTAGAGCTTGCTGGGGTAATGCACTCTTTGGGATCAGATACCCACTTACTGATTCGCCATGAAAAGCCATTACGTTCTTTTGAGCCAATGTTGTCTGACACTCTTTTGGAAATTATGCAGCAAGAAGGGCCAGAAATACATCCATTTACCCAAGTCGAAGCGCTTGAAGAACAAGATGACGGTAGCATTTTAGTTAAAATGAATGGCGATCGTACTTTGGAAGTGGATGCTGTCGTTTGGGCTATCGGCCGAATTCCATCAACCGACAGGTTAGCTCTGGAAAATACGGACATCGAAACCGATGAGCGTGGCTATATTAAAGTGGACGAATACCAAAATACCACAGCTAAAAACGTTTATGCAGTTGGTGACAACATAGGTAAAGTGGAACTCACGCCCGTTGCCGTTAAAGCTGGACGCTTGCTATCAGAGCGTCTGTTTAACAATCAAACCCAGGCGAAAATGGATTACAGTTTAATTCCAACTGTGGTCTTTAGTCATCCTCCTATTGGCACAATCGGCATTTCTGAAGATGAAGCTAGAGAGACTTATGGTCCTGAAAATGTAAAAGTCTATAACTCCAGTTTCGCCGCTATGTATACAGCTGTTACCCGTCATCGCCAATTAACCAGAATGAAGCTAGTGACTGTAGGCGAAGACGAAAAAGTTGTAGGTCTGCACGGCATAGGATTTGCCATGGATGAAATACTTCAGGGGTTTGGTGTTGCTATGAAAATGGGCGCAACCAAAGCTGATTTTGATGCCTGTGTAGCTATTCATCCAACTTCAGCGGAAGAATTTGTTACTATGACAGGTTAGTGTAGGAAACCCACCTACACACCTTTCTAACTCTGGAAAATGCTTAATTAGGTCAGATTTTTATCTGGCCTTTTTCATGCTTGAGCACCTACCCCTGAACCTCTTCATCATTCTGACTTTCACATGTGAAAGTTGAGCCTGTAAACACAGGTGCAGACTAACTGCACATTGTAGCCTTGCTTGCAATCACTCAAGTTGCCCAAATCAGTACATACCAGCCCTTACTGCCTGAATAATCGACAACCGATAATAGTCACTATGCTATAGAAAAGAATGGGTTAAACATGTGGCTTATTTAGTTGATTCTGATGACGTAAGAATTGGTTGCGAGATAACAATTGATACAGACCCGATAGAATTTCACGGGGGGCGAGTCATAGGAAAACTGCCAACGCTGTATGACTCCTCGGGTAAATACGTCGAGCCAGTCAACCAATGGTTTATTTACCTGATTGGAGTAAAGCGGCATGAAAATATTAGCTCATACTCTCGCGCACTACTAAGTTACTGGCGTTTTCTAGAAGAAAATCGACTGACATGGAATGTGTTCCCTGTCATTAAATCATTAAAGCCAACATACCGATTTAGAAATCAGCATCTATTAAAGAAAGCGAAGGAAGGAGATCTGGCCTTTTCAACAGCCAATACTTACATACGGCATGTTGTGCAATTTTATAAATGGGCAGCACATGAACAGTTAATTACTATAACCGACCAAAACAAGCCATTTGAAATAGAGATCGTAAACATAAAAAATGAAAGTATGTTAGCCCATATGATGCCGAAATTCACTGTTCAGACAAGTGACTTACGTATTCGAGTTCCTAGAAGTTCTCAAAGCAACAGAATACGCTCAATGAATCCATTATCACAAAAAAAACTAGCGATATTAAAAAGAGAACTACCGAAAGCATCAACTGAAACGGGCTTAATAATATTACTTGGACTCTTATGTGGTTTGCGCAAAGAAGAGGCAAGCAGTCTAACTATCGAGGCTCTAAGTCAAGCTTATACATGTGGGGAAGCAGACACTCGATTCAATATACCAATTGGACCAGACAATGGTGTTCAAACAAAGAACAACAAAAAAAGAACGATCGAAATATCTTCTTCTTTAATAAACATACTAAATGAGTACGCTATCAGCGACAGGAGAATGATTAGATTAAAAAAGCTTCATGACAAAACTGAAAGTGATTCAAATTCGATTCAAAAGTGGGAACCACTATTTATCAGTCAACAAGGTAATCCCATGTCACCAGAAAGTGTTGGGAGTAGGTTTTGTGAGCTGCGTATGGAAATAAAAAAAACAAACGCAGACTTTAATCATGAATTCCATGATCTTAGAAGAACATATGCCACTTATCGACTACAAAGCCTATTGGATATCGGCATTCCTGCGTCGCAAGCTCTTTCACTAATCATGTCTTGGATGGGACATGAAGACGAAAGAACAACATGGAAATATCTCAGCTATTTAAAACGCAACGAGGCATTAGTATACAAAATATCCATGCTTGACCAAATCATGCATGATTCTTTAAAGGGGTATGCATAATGTCAAGAAACATTGTTAACACGGTGGCTTGGGAGAAAGCCTTGTAGTGGCATAGTTAGTTTGGCCACCTAACAAGAGATGGTATGCTGTTTAGCATATCAGGATTAGGTGACAAA